>JBARNC010000514.1:0-36381 GCA_049802775.1 Pseudolabrys sp.
ACTCTTCACCGCGCATGCGGTGGCCAATCCTGATCGCGAGCCGGAAGGCCGCGACTTCGACCGCTTTGTCGCCGAAGTTTCGGGCCAGGGCCAGGCGGTTGATAAAGGCTCGGTCACTTTGGTCGGCGCCGGGCCGGGCGATCCCGAACTTTTGACCTTGCGCGCCGTGCGCGCGCTGCAATCTGCCGACGTCATCTTGTTCGATAGTCTCGTCTCGGGCGAGGTGCTCGACTTTGCGCGCCGCGAGGCCAAGAAGATGCTGGTCGGCAAGACCGGCTTCGGCCCGTCCTGCAAGCAAACCGACATCAACGCGCTGATCGTTAGACTTGCCAGGCAGGGCAAGCACGTCGTGCGTCTCAAGGGCGGCGATCCGCTGATCTTCGCGCGCGCCGACGAGGAAATCGAGGCGTGCCGCGCGGCTGGAATTGCGGTCGACGTCGTGCCGGGTATCACGGCGGCGCAGGGCGCTGCGGCGAGGCTCGGAATGCCGCTCACCGGCCGCGACAAGTCGCGCCGCCTGCAATACATCACCGGCCACGCGAAGGACGGCAGCCTACCGGCCGACATGGACTGGCAGAGCGTCGCCGATCCGGCGACCACCACTGCGATCTACATGCCGGTGCACACGCTCGCAGCGCTGGCTGAAGCGGCCATTGCAAAGGGTCTCGATCCACATACGCCTGCGCTCGCGATCGCGCGTGCCACCCGGCCCGACCAAGCCGTCGTGACTGGCACGGTCGCCGGCCTCGCCACCCACCTCGCCGAGGAGAGATTGCCCGGCCCGGTGCTGGTGATGATTGGCCGGGCCGTTGCGGTCCGCGGCGATGCGCAAGTCGCGGGCGCAAACCGGAAAACAGCGGATGCATAACGATAGTCGCCTAAGGAGCAAGCCATGACGCGTAGCGGCCTCACCGAAAAGCTTCTCGACATCAAGCGCGAGAAAGGCTGGAGCTGGAAATACATCTGCGAGCAGATCGGCGGCATGTCGCCAATCATGATCACGGGCGCGATCCTCGGCCAGCACAAGCTGACCAAGCCGCAGGCCGCCGCTGCCGCTAAGCTGTTCGGCTTGTCGAAGGCCGAGCAGGCCTTGATCAACGAGGTGCCGATGCGCGGCATGGCCACGCCGATGCCGCCGACCGACCCGCTGATCTACCGCTTCTACGAGCTGATCCTGGTCAATGGTCAGGCGCTCAAGGTGCTGATCGAAGAAGAATTCGGCGATGGCATCATGTCGGCAATCGACTTCGACATGGACATTACGCGCAAGGCCGACCCCAAGGGCGACCGCGTAGCGATCGGCATGACCGGCAAGTTCTTGCCGTTCAAATACTACGGCGCGACCGGCAACGCGCTGGCCTACGGCTTAAAAGAGGAATGAGAAGCGTGTGTGGAGCGATCCGCGCGACGTCCTCGGAGCGTTGGGTGTCCCTGTCGTAAACCCAATCGTGCCCTTCCGAAAAACTTATTCGGAAATCGATCTGACTATACCCGGTTCAATTCCCTGTTCTCGCGTTCAAATTCCCTGTTCCTTTGCAAAAATTCCCTGTTCCAATGAGTAGGGAATTTCGCTCTAAGTCCGCGAAATCATTGGGTGTATCGGCCCCCTGAGCCGCGATCTGGCCTAATATTGAAAAATTCCCTGTTCTTTTCCCTGTCAGCAGGGAATTTGAGCGTGGAGACAGGTTCGAATGCGACTGCGTCCGCCATCATTTTTCCTATTTCCAGAACTCGCGGGAGGCGAGCGCGGCGCCTTCTGCCATGGCTTTGAGTTTGGCGAAGACCACGTCGGGATCCACTGCCGCCTGACCGACCCAGGTGCCGTAACCGCAGTCCGAGCCCGCGATGACATTTTCGCGTCCAACGAGTTTGGCATAACGCCCAATGCGTTGCGCGATCAATTCTGGGTGCTCGATGAAATTCGTTTTCGATTCGATGACACCTGGGATCAACACCTTGCCATCAGGCAGCTTCACCCTCTCGAATAGCGTCCACTCGTGGGCGTGCCTCGGGTTTGCCGCTTCGAGCGAAATCGCAATGGGTTTCGCATTGAACACGATGCCGATGATGTCGGCGAGCGGAACGTCGCGGTGATGCGGGCCCTCGTAATTACCCCAGCAAAGATGCAGGCGCAGCTGTTCGACCGGGATATTGGCGAGCGCGTGATTGAGCGCCTCAATGTGGACCTGCGCGCGCTTACGGAAGTCCGGCAGGCTTAAGTCCGCATATTGAATATGCCGGCCCATGGCGAGGTCCGGACAATCAATCTGCAGGACGAAGCCGGCTTTTGTGACGGTCTCGTATTCGTGTCGCATGGCATCGGCGATGGCGTAGATGTAGCTCTCGAAATCCTTGTAGTGCTCATTGCGAAAGAACAGCGACACAACGCCGGGTGAGGCCGCGCTCATGAAGCCGCCGGCCGCTTTTACGTTCTTCAATGCGGCCTTAAGATTGTCGGTATCGACTTGCGGCGCGTGCTTGTCGCGCACAGTAATCGGGGCGTTGCAGGCCGGGGTTTTGCGGCGCGAGCGGCCGGGATCGCCAAACACACGTTTTTCCAGCCGCGGAAAGTCGGACAGATCCTGATAGACGAAGGTGTTGCCGGTACCGCCAAACCCGTCGAGCCGGTCTTTGATGTAGGTGGCATAGCTCGGCTTCGACATTTCTCCGTCGTTGATGAGATCGACGCCCGCATCGGCCTGTTTTCTGACGATTTCCGCCACCGCTGTCCGCACGCGCGCAGCCAATGCGCTTGCGTCGACCGGCACACCTTCCTCTTTGGCGTACATCATGCGGATAAGGTCATCTGGCCGCGGCAGGCTGCCGGTATGGGTGGTCAGAAAACGGTTACGGCTACGCTGCATAGCCTGAACTCCCCGACGGGACTTTAGAGCAGGCAAGTGCCGGTAACCACCGGTAGGCAGCTCGCGTTGACATGCCCAGACGGGCTGCGTATGTACCCGGCAAACAGCAATCAGAGATTGTCATGAAAGTCCGCAACTCCCTGAAATCCCTGCGCGGCCGGCATCGCAACAACCGTTTAGTGCGCCGCAAGGGTCGGGTCTACATCATCAACAAGACCAATCGTCGCTTCAAAGCCCGTCAGGGCTGATCCGGGCGCCGCCGGCCGCATATTGGCCACGAAACGCGGAGGGGTTAGACTTCGCCGATGCGCACTCGATTCCTCGCAGCGTTTTTGACCGCCGCCGTGGCCGCAACCTGCGCCGCACCAGTCGCCGCGCAATCGGGCAAGCGGAGCGAGCCGTCGGCCAAGCCGCCGCAGGTGGCACGCGGCGATCGCATCAGAAATCTCGATTTCCTCTTCGGCGCGCTGAAGGTCGCGCCCGACGATGTGACTGCGAAAGCGATCGAAGAGCGTATCTGGGCGCTCTGGACCGCCTCGCACAGTGACACGGCCAACCTGTTGATGACCCGGGTCAAGACCGCGATTGAGGCAAAGGATCTCGATCTTGCGATCAAGCTGCTCGACGCGATCATCAAGGTGAAGCCAGACTATGTGGAAGCCTGGAATCGGCGTGCAACAATCTTCTACATGAAGAAGGACTACGGTCGCGCGCTTGCCGATATCCGCCAGGTGCTCAAGCGCGAGCCACGCCATTTCGGTGCCTTGGCGGGTTTCGGACTGATCCTCCAGGACATTGGCGATGACAAGCAGGCACTGGAAGTTTATCGGCGCGCGCTCACACTTTATCCGCGCATGGAGCGAATCCCCGACCTAGTGAAGACTCTGCAGGAAAAAGTCGAAGGTCGGAATATCTAGCCGGGCTCAGCCCACGCGCTAATCCCCCGCAGTCTCCGAACCAACATAGGCGATGCGCAACATATTGGTCGCGCCCGGCGTGCCGAGGGGAACACCAGCCACAACAATAACGCGCTGATCAGGCTTGGCGAAACCTTCTTTAAAGGCGATGCGACAGGCGCGGTCGACCATATCGTCCTGGTCATGCGCGTCTTCGGTTACAACACAATGCACGCCCCACACCACCGCCAGTCGCCGTCCGGTCGCAATGTTGGGTGATAGCGCCACAATTGGGGGCCGCGGCCGTTCGCGCGCCATGCGCAAGCCGGTTGAGCCCGATGAGGTCCAACACACCACCGCCGCAAGGTCGAGCGTATCGGCAATGTGACGCGCGGCGTCTGCGATCGCATCCGCCCCTGTCGCCTCCGGCTCGGCGCGCTGTGCTGCGATGATATTGCGGTAGAGCGGGTCGCTTTCTATTTCCTCGGCAATGCGGTTCATGGTCGCGACCGCCTGCACAGGGTACTGCCCGGCTGCTGACTCCGCCGACAACATTACTGCGTCTGCGCCTTCGTAAATCGCAGTGGCGACATCGGACACTTCCGCACGTGTCGGCACGGGCGCGCTGATCATCGATTCCAGCATTTGCGTCGCCACGACAACCGGCTTGCCGGCGACGCGGCTGGCCCGCGTCATTTGCTTTTGTACGGCGGGCACTTTCTCCAGCGGCATTTCCACGCCGAGATCGCCGCGTGCCACCATCAGCGCGTCGGCGAGATCAATGATCTCCGCCAACCGATGGACCGCTTGCGGCTTCTCGATCTTGGCCATTACCGCCGCACGTCCGCGGGTAATTTTTTTGGCCTCGGCGATATCTTCCGGCCTTTGAATGAACGAAAGCGCCACCCAGTCAATGCCAGTTTCGAGCGCGGCTTCGAGATCGGAGCGGTCCTTCTCGGTCAGCGCCGAGAAGGGAATGGTTGTGTCCGGCAGGCTCACGCCCTTGCGATCGGAAAGCTTACCGCCAACCACGACACGCGTAACAATGCGTTTGGGATCCGCCTCGGTGACGGTGAGTTTGACCTTGCCGTCGTCGATCAACAGCGCATGGTCAGGCTTGATCGTGGCGAAAATTTCCGGATGCGGCAGATAAGCGCGCGTAACGTCGCCGGGCGCTGTATCAGTATCGAGTACGAAGTTGTCACCGCTTTTCACTGTGACAGAGGCGCCGGTAAACGTGCCAAGACGGAGCTTTGGCCCCTGCAAATCGATCAGCACGCCGATCGGTCGGCTGGTGTCACGCTCAACAGCACGGATCATTCCTACCAGCTCGCGCATGCGCTCCTGGCTGGTGTGGCTCATATTGATGCGGAAGACGTCGGCGCCAGCCTTGAAAAGGCGGCCAATCATATCGAGAGTGGAGGAGGCAGGGCCGAGGGTAGCGACGATCTTGGCGCGGCGCAGGCGTCTCATGGTTTGGCGCCTCCGGCTGGAGGCGGCAGCGTCGTCGGCGGCCGCGATGGGCCGAAAGGCGCGCGCGGCGGAAGGGGGCGATCAGGTGCTTGCTCGGCAGCGTCCGTCAATTGCACCGTCCATGAGCGTTGCTCGCCGGTGTCGACCTCGAAAAAGCTGGTGCGGTCATAGCCGCGAGCCAGGCAGTTGTCGGTGCCGCGAATGGTAAATTCCTTTTCACGGGAACACATATAGGCCTTGCCGGACCATTCGCCGCCGCGGTCGTAATCGACCGCGTAAATGTAATAGTAACGTGCAACCAGTGCGCCGCGCAGCAGCGTCTCGCAAGAACGCGATGAAACGTTCCACCAGCCTTCGGTGGTCCAACCTTCGTTGTCCTTGTAGCCAATCGCGACGCCGACCCGGCTGCCTGTGTTGTTGCACAGCCGGAAATCGGCTTTGGCCGGATATGCTGAAGCCGCCAGCAACAGCACGGCGGAAACCGCGGCGCGGGCGAGGATACGGGGAAGGCGGCGCCTGGCGGCGATGGATGGCAATACGGTCACGATGGTCGCCGGTTCCAAACGATTCGCGGTTGTGGCGTGATCGGTCACGGCCTGTCAACGACGATGGCGCGGAAGTCGTTCACGTTGGTGTAAGTTGGCCCTGGCACCAGTAGATCGCCCAAGACCTCAAAGAAACCGGTCGAATTATTATCGGCGAGAAAGGCGGCGGGATCGAGGCCGCGAGCTCTAGCGCGCGCCACCGATTCGCCATCGACCAGCGCACCGGCAGGATCGCTGGCCGCGCCACCTCCGCCATCAGTGCCGTCGGTGTCGGCTGCAAGCGCAGCAACTCCCGGCGTCTCTGCAAGCGCGATCGCAAGCGCAAGAGCGTATTCCTGATTGGGTCCACCGCGGCCCTTGCCGCGTAGGGTCACCGTCAATTCCCCGCCGGAAATGATCACCGCGCGCTTGCCCTGTGTGCGCAGCCCATACGCGAGGCGAGCGTGGGCGGCGGCCACTTCGCGAGCTTCGCCTTCGATGCGATCGCCAAGCGAAACGCAGTCATAACCGGCAGCCCGAACCGCGACTTCCGCTGCGCGCATCGCGTCGGCTGGCCGCGCGGCCAACACAAGTTGGCTGCAAGCGAAGATGGAATCGCCCGACTTGGGCGTTTCATTTTTGGACTCATTGAGCGCACGCGTGATGCTATCGGGAACACCAAGATTGTATTTTGCGACGATTGCGCGCGCGTCCCGCAGTGTCGTCGGGTCGGGGATTGTCGGTCCCGAACCGATTGCTGAAGGATCGTCGCCCGGCACGTCCGAGATCGCGATAGTCATAAGCTTCGCCGGATGGGCGTGCAGCGCCAGGCGTCCCCCCTTGATGCGCGAGAGATGTTTGCGCACTGTATTGATCTCGCCGATGGTTGCGCCTGAGCGCAGCAGCGCGCGGGTAACCGCTTGCTTGTCCTCGAATGAAATACCCTCAGCCGGCGCGATCCAGTTCGCCGAAGCGCCCCCTGACATCAGCACGAGCACGAGATCATTTGCATCTGCACTATCGGCCAGCTTTAACGCGCGGTCGGCACCCTCCAGGCCCGCTGCATCCGGAATGGGATGGCCGGCCTCGATCATGCGGACCCGCCTGAGGTGCCGGCCATAGCCGTGGCGTGCGACCGCAACACCGCTCAGGCGTTCCGCCGCAATCCCCAATCCATCAAGGTAATGTGCTTCTGCCACCTCGGTCATCGAACCCGCCGCTTTGCCCGCCGCGAGCAAAATGAGCCGGCCCGATGGTGGCGGCGGCAACAACGGTGGCAAGCACGACGCCGGATGTGCCGCCGCTACCGCAGTGCGATAAAGGTCTGCGAGAAAAGAGCGCAGGGGGTGATTCATTTTGCGATCATAGCTGCCCAGCCGCGGAAAAATCTGCCTATATTTATTTTAGCCAATGGAGGCCATCCGCGGGTGATCGATGAGATTGTTCAAATCGATGTTCGTGACGGAACGTCGATAGGTGCACGCGTATATCGGCCCGATGGCGCCGGTCCTTACCCTGCCTTGTTCGGCGCGGCGCCCTACCGTTTCGACAACAATAGTGTCCCGGCGAGCGCGCAATTTCTCTGGCGTGAGACAGGGCCAATCGAATGGTACGTCGAGCAAGGTTACACCTATGTCCATATGGATGTGCGCGGCAGCGGCCGTTCTGGCGGCCACTTTGAATTTCTTGGCCGGCGCGAACAGCAGGATCTCTACGACGTCATTGAATGGATCGGCCGCCAATCCTGGTGCAGTGGCAAGGTCGGCAGCATCGGCCAGTCGTATTTCTGCATGCTGCAATGGTTTATGGGCGCGCTCGCGCCGCCTGCGCTTGCGTGCATTGCCGCGCATGACGGGTTGGCAGATCTCTACCGCGCTGGCGCCTATCACGGCGGCATCCCCTGCGATTTCTTCCCCGGCTACTGGTGGTATCAGAATCGCTTTATCAACCGGTTCCCCGCTAGCGGTCCGGCCCGTGATCAGGAAACCGATCTGACGCAGATGGTTGCGGCGCATCCCACCTATGACGAGTTCTGGCGCGAGCGCAGTGCCTGGGAGGTCCTCGATCGTATCAAGGTCCCGCTTTATTCAAGCGGTGTGTGGGCGAAGATGCAGTTGCACACGCGCGGCAACATCGATGGCTACGCTCGGGCGGCGGGACCGAAGAAGCTGCGCATGTCCGGGGTGCCGAATGCCTGGGCGGCGGCGGCGGAATTCTCGGGCGTCGACTTTCATCGAAATGTGCTGCTGCCATTCTACGATCACTATCTCAAAGGCAAGCAGACGGACTATTTGGCCCGCCCAAACGTGGAATATGCGGTGCGCGGCTCAAGCCTTGTACGCAAAGCGGACAGCTGGCCACCGCCGGGCGTTCGCTACACGCGCTGGTTTCTCAATGCTTCGCCGTCCGGCAGCGTCAGCTCTTTGAATGATGGCAGCCTGTCACCGCAACCCGCAAGTAGCGCGGCCTCGACGGCCTACAAATATCCCAATCCCGGCTGGGTGTCCGGCGTTGTCGGATTCGGTCCGGCGGGACCTCCGGGCGGCTTCGATCCCGCGCGCCGCGTCCTGACATTCACGAGCGCGCCGCTCGAAAGCGACATGGAAATTTGCGGACCAATCAAGCTCATTCTCTATGCATCGTCGACGGCGCGCGACACGGATTTCTTTATCAAGCTCACCGACCAGTTTCCCCAGTCTTCCGACGACCGCGGCAAGGGACTAAATCCATTTGCCGAGCTCATTACGCGCGGCTGGCTGCGCGCATCGCACCGCGCGCTTGATGCGGCGCGTAGCACAGACATGGTGCCGTACCACAGCCACTCCGAACCGCAACCCCTGGCGCCGAATGAAGTTTATAAATTCGAGATCAGTCTCGAGCCGATGGCTTACCTCATCAAGCAGGGCCATCGTCTCCGAGTCGAAATCGTCAACGGTGATTCACCGGCCACCGAAATCCTCTGGGCGCATTATTACCGGCCCGACAAGATTGGAAGCGACACGATCCATCACGATGCGGCGCAACCCTCGGAATTGATCTTGCCGGTGTCGCCCGCGCCGACTTGAACTGGCGAATCCGCTTTTCAGGCCGCCACTGCTAGCATAGCATTCGGCCAAGGGCCGCAACGGCACGATCGAATAAAAAATCAATCCAGGGGGACAATCATGGCGGACAAGGTCGTTCCGATCTCACGACTGCTCGACGAGCGGGGGCTGAGCTCGTTTCAGATCAAATTGCTTATCTGGTCGTTCTTCATTGTTCTCATCGATGGCTACGATATCACCGCGATCGCTTTCGCAGCGCCAAGCCTCGTCAAGGAATGGTCATTGAAGCCGGGCGCACTCGGGCCCGTGTTCAGCGCAAGCCTTATTGGCATTCTGTTTGGCTCGGCGCTTTTCGGCTGGGTCGGTGACCGTTACGGCCGCAAGGCAGCGCTGGTCTGGTCGAACCTACTGTTTGGCGTTTTCACGCTTGCCGCGGCCTACTCCACCAATCTCGACCAGATGTTTTGGCTGCGGCTGCTGGCGGGCCTTGGCATCGGCGGCGTTATTCCCAATGCAGTCGCCATCAATACGGAGTCCGCGCCACGCAAATTGCGCGCGACGCTTGCGATCATCGCGGTTGGATGCGTACCGCTTGGCGGCGCCCTTCCAGGTTTCGTGGCTGCCGCGCTCATGCCGCAACATGGCTGGCAGATCCTGTTTCTGATTGGCGGCATCGTACCAATCGTCATTGCTATCGCTACGCAGATCGGGATGCCGGAATCAATCAAATACATGGCGCTACATGAAAGCCAACGCAGCAAGATGGAGCGTTTGATTAATGCCATCAGTCCTGGATACCCGGTGTCACCGAACGCCAAATTCGTTATCGAGGACGAACAACAGTTTCCCGGGTTCAATCCGGCGTACCTCTTTCGCCGAGGGCTTGCACTGATCACGCCATTGCTCTGGTTGCTGTTTGCGCTGAACCTGATGGGTTACTTCTTCCTGATCAGTTGGACGCCGACACTGATGACGGCGGCCAAGCTGCCGCCGACGACCGTGGCACTTGCCGGCGCGAGCTTGCAGGTGGGCGGCACGGTCGGGGCGCTATTGCTCTGCTGGTGGCTGCAACGGCACCGATTCCTCGCCATCGCAATCATGTTCGCGATTGCCGTGCCAGTGGTTGGATCGATCGGCTTTGCCGGCCTGACGTCCCAGGCCGCGTTGCTGACCGCGACTTTTTTTGCCGGCTTCCTGGTGCTGGGCATCCAGTCCGGCATTAATGTCGTCGGCGCACTGATTTACCCAACCTCGCTACGTGCCAATGGCTCGGGCTGGCAATTGGGCCTTGGGCGCGTTGGATCTATCGTCGGTCCGTTGGTGGGGGCGCTGTTTGTCGGCATGCCGGTGCAGCAACTTTATATGTGGTCGGCGCTTCCGTTCCTGGCCGGAGCGGTCGTCTGTTTCGCGGTGCACCGGCTCAATACCGCGCGCCTCGCAGCGCATCCGGAATTGGCCAAGGCGCAATAGCTGCCATCTTGCCTCAAAACGGCTCGTACGCACGCAAGGCGGGAATGACTTTCTCGCCGAACAAGCGAATTGAACGCATGACATCGGCCTCCGGCAGGTCCGAGAAATTGAACTCGCCCATGAAGACGTTGAACAGACCGGCTTGCGCCGCCGCGTGAATTTTCTTGGCGACCGTTTCCGGCGAGCCAATAAATACCAGTTCGTGCTTTATCAGATAATCGGCATCGAACAGATTGGCCATGATCTCGGAAGCTCCCGGCTCACCGCGGCCGATGAATTTCTTTGCGTGCTCGCGTACGCGCTGTTCGAACGTCTCGCCAGGCTTCGGCGGCTGTAGAAAACCTTCGTAGGCGCGGGCTGCGCGTACCAGGGAAATGTCGAGAGCTTTCTCGTCGGTTTCGTCCACATAGACGATCGTGCAATAGGCAATCTTCGGCGGCTGCGGCCGGCCGGCTGTCGCCCAATCGGCGAGGAACTTGCGATAGCGCGGTGCCGCGTCGGCGCGCGGATAGACCAGAAAATATCCGGGATTAATTCCATGCCGCGCGCAGAATTCAAGGGTCTGCGGGTCTCGGCTCATCATCCAGAGCGGCGGGTGTGGCCTTTGCAACGGTTGCACAGCGAGCTGTGCACTATCGGTGTGGTGAACCTCGCCGTGAAAGGCGAACGGCTGCTTTTCGCCGTAGGCCGCGCGCAGGTACTCGACGAATTCGAGTGTCGGTGATTTGCGCAGACTGTAGTCGAGACCGAAGGGCTTGAAATAATCGGGGTTGATCCCCGGAACGAGCCCGAGCTCCATGCGCCCACCGACTATCTGATCAACGAGTGCAATTTCCTCCGCCAGACGTAGCGGATGGTACAACGGCACGACATAACCCATTGGGCCGATGCGCATGCGGCGTGTGCGCGCCGCGGCCCCGACCACATACAGACTGGGCGATGAAATCCAGCTTTCGTCGGGGCGAAAGTGATGCTCGACACAGAAACTGTAATCGAAACCGAGGGCGTCACATAACTCAAGCTCGCGCCACAACTCCTCATAACGTTGGTTTGGGGTCATGCCTGGCTTGCCCCAGACATGCGAGAAATGGGCAAACTTCACTATGCAGTCTCCTCAAGTCCCGGCATCGGGCCGTTGGGGGCCTTCAAAGGCGGGCAGGGCATGTCTATGTTTCCTACAGTGGAGGACACGGACTATGGACGACAAGACCCGCACCGAACTGGAAGCCGCGGTCTACCGGCGCCTGGTCGAGCACCTGCGCTCGCGCACCGACGTGCAGAATATCGACCTGATGAATCTCGCCGGCTTCTGCCGCAATTGTCTCTCGAACTGGATGAAGGATGCTGCCGACGCCAAGGGCCTCGCCATGAGCAAGGACGAGAGTCGCGAGATCGTCTACGGCATGCCATACGAAGAATGGCGTAAGAAACACCAGAAAGAGGCCTCGCCGGAGCAGAAGGCGGCATTCGAAAAGTCTAGCCCTCGACACTAGTTGTCACCGTTTGCTTGTGAAAAGCGTGGATGATGGCGTCCTTGCCTTGACCTGAGGGCATCCAATTCAGAAAGCTTCTTGGCAAATGGCG
The DNA here is from genome assembly GCA_049802775.1 of Pseudolabrys sp. Taxonomy (GTDB): domain Bacteria; phylum Pseudomonadota; class Alphaproteobacteria; order Rhizobiales; family Xanthobacteraceae; genus Pseudolabrys. The sequence goes on from JBARNC010000514.1 coordinate 11,856, forward strand.
GGGATGATCCGCCGTGGGTAGTCAAGGAGATATCGATGCCTTCCACCGCCGCAGCTGAAAAAGAGCAACCAGCCACCCGCTTCGCCAAAGATCAGCTGAAAGCTTTCGTCGAGCGCATCGAGCGGCTTGAAGAAGAAAAGAAGGCGACGTCGGACGACATCCGCGACGTCTATGCCGAGGCGAAAGGCACCGGATTCGACGTCAAGGCGCTGCGCACTATCGTGCGTCTGCGCAAGTTGGATACGGACGAGCGCCGCGAGCAGCAGGAAGTGGTCGACACGTACCTGCACGCGCTCGGAATGGCGAACTAGGAAATCAGCGCAGCGACGCGGTCGTCTGCAGTGCGAAGGTGGTGGTGGCCAGGAACACCACCGCCGAGCCGCTAAAGCGGCTGGCTATCATGCCGAGTTGCGGATCGGCCGAAAACGTCATCGCCACCGACATAGAAGGCTTGTACAGGAGTTCATGCAGCGGCCGCATGTCGACCGCACCAAGCCGCGTCGCAGTCATATAAGTGCTGAAGTTTGGCGTCAGCACTGCTGCGCGCAGCCAGGGGCTATCGGCACGCTGCTCACTCGCCGGGGCCGCAGCCAGTGGGGCTTTCTCCACGACAGTGGTGTTGCCCTGTGCCGGCATGACGCTGGCCTCTCTCGGCAGATTCGGCAAACGCGAGCCCATCGGGCGGGCCCGGGCCGGCGCAGGTGCTTCTGATTCAGCGGCATAGGCGAGGGCGGTACTGCCGGTGGAGCTGGGTTCGATGCTGGCTGTGTTATACGTCGTTGGTGCGGCCATCGCTGCGGGCAAATTCGGGCTGGTCTGCACTGCACCTCGCCAGTAGCCGCGATTGTCAAACAGGTTGCCGCCGAGCGACGCCGTTACAAAGGGATTGGCGACCGGCTTCGGCGTAGCCGCAGCGACCGCGACCGGTTTCGGGCGCGCAGTCGGCAGCGGCACGATACGTTCAACGGTCACCGGGTTAGCTTTGGGCGGGCTCAGGCTTGCGACCGCCATGGGTGCGCGTTTCTGCTTAGGTGTCGGTTCCTCGCTGACCTCGTCGGCGTCCTTGCCGCCGCCAAACAAACGAGCGAAGAAGCCGCGCTTCGGCCCTGCCTCGGGATCGGCGCTAGCCGTGATCACGCCTGCCTCGCGCGCAGCCTCCAGCGAAGTTTCGGATAGCCTGCCGCCGCGCCGCTCGACGTCGGCGAGTGCCAGGGCATAGCCGCGCAGCGGTTGCCCGTTAGAAGGAATGTGTACGGTGCGGCCATCGGGAAAAACCCTCGCCAGTTGATCGTGCGTCATGCGCGGCCAGTGACGGATGGTGCCGGTATCCATGTGCACGAAAGGCGACCCGGAGGTTGGATAAAATCCGACGCCGCCACGCTGCATGCGCAGACCGACCTCGCGGATCTTCGCCAGCGCCACACCCGGGATGAAGAAATCCATCGCCTGGCCATTGACGTGTTGGCTGAACTGCGCGACGCCGTTCGACCGCCTGCGCAGCATGGAATTGGTTTCCGGCGAGCGGTAACCGCAAACAACGTCGATCGGCTGTGTTGCGCCGACCTCACGGTATGCTTCCCACAGCAGATCGAACAGATGCGGATCCATTTGGGTCGATTGCTCTTTGCGCCAATCGCGCATGAACCAGTCGAGCTTCTTTAGCGCGGCGTCGTCGTAACGGCCATTGCGCTTGAAGGTGACGGTGATGTCTTCGCCGGTGTGGAGATGATGAAAGGAGAGAGTGCGGGTGTCGCCTTCGGCGCTGGCGTTTTGCAGCGCGTCGTTGGCGCCAAGCATGAATAGCCCGGCAAGGCCCAGTCGGGCACCGGCGCGCGCCAAAGTCACAACGAGAGAACGCTCGCGCGACGCGTCAATAGCCACAGCACCGATCCGTGAAAGAATCCGTCCCACGCCGCCGTCACGTCCCCTTGGGCTGCCGTGCCGGCAACCCCGTGAGTGTTTATCGGGATCGGTTAATGAGAGCTTAGCGCCGGTCCCCCGTCCAACCTCCTATCATCCCGGGAATTTGGCCGAAAACTGGGCGTTTCTGCAACTTCGATGGAAAAATTTGTCGTGCCAAAATGGCAAGGATCGGGGCTAAGTCCCAGTCCTAGCTGCGTTTATGACAGACTGCCCGGACGGCTTATCCGATTATTACGCCGTCACATCCTCATCGAGGCCAAGGCCTTCCAGCTTGCGATAGAGGGTCGAACGCCCGATTCTGAGCCTGCGCGCTACCTCGGACATCTGCCCACGATAGTGTGAAATGGCGAAACGGATGGCATCGCGCTCGATATCGTCGAGCGGACGCACATCGCCATATGGGTCGGTCAACGGTAACGAATGCGTGGGGGTCAGAGGCCCCGCGTGCTCCGGCCACGATGCAACCATAGCCGGAGGCGGCTGTATGGAAGCCGCGTCGGAGGAAATCTGAGCGGTGATTTGCGGGAATTCGTCGACCCCGATCTCGTCGCCATCGGCGATGGTCAGCGTCCCGTCGTGCCTGCGTTTGAGCCGCTGCAGCTCGCCCGCCAGCGCTTTATTGGCCAGCGCGTTATGCAGCGACACTTGTAGTCGTTCGGCGCTCGCAGGCTTGACCACGAAATCAGTCGCGCCTGCGCGCATTACCGACACCACATTGTCGATACCGCCATGGCCGGTTTGTACGATCACGGGAATGTTCAAGCCGGCTTCGCGCATGCGTGCGAGCACGCCGAGGCCATCGAGATCAGGCATCACCAGGTCGAGAACCACGCCATCGATGCGCGGTGTCTCCGGTCCGACGAGCAGTTTGACGGCGGCGTCGCCACCCTCGGCAAGCATCACCTGGTAACCGAAACGCTGGATCATGGCTTCGAGCAGGCGGCGCTGAACCGGGTCGTCATCAACGATGAGCACGACTTCGGGCATGGAACCCCTCACGCACAACTGTGCCGAATTGGTGCAATGTCGCCGCTCCGGCTTAATGCGGTGTTAAGACGTGCAGCCAAAGGGAGGGCCGTTAGTTCTGCTCGGATCCGCGCCGCCGATCACCTGCCTGCAGCTACAGCACCAAATGCTTCCCTGCCAGTGATCGAGCAAGTTGCATTGGCGACGCTTGCGGGCGATACATTGAAAAATCTTGCTGTCTGCCACCGAGTTGCCATGAGTGGTGACCTAGATGGCATCCCGCTGCTTATGTTCTTCCCACCGATTGCGCCATGCCCAAGACGTCTTCCGGACAAAAGCCAATGAAGACAAGCAAGCTCGGTGCGCTGCCTGAATGGAATTTGAACGATCTCTATCCCGGTCTCGATAGCCCGGAGATAAAGCGCGATCTGGAGCAGGCTGACAGCGATTGCGCAGCCTTCGAGCAGGGTTTCAAAGGGCGTCTGGCCGCAATGGCGGCTGGCGAAAGCGCAGGACGCGCGCTCGCCGAGGCGGTCAAACGCTACGAGGCGATAGATGACCGGCTCGGCCGGTTGGTCTCCTATGCTTCGCTCGTTTATGCCGGCAACACCATGGATCCAGTGCGTGCAAAATTCTATGGTGACGTACAGGAGCGCATCACCGCCGCTTCGTTGCATCTCCTTTTTTTCACACTCGAACTCAACCGTATCGATGATGCGCAACTCGATGCTGCGATGCGCGATCCGGCGCTCGGCCATTACCGGCCGTGGATCGAAGATGTACGCAAGGAAAAGCCCTATCAGCTCGAAGACCGGGTCGAGGAGCTTTTCCACGAGAAGTCGGTGACCGGCTATTCCGCCTGGAATCGATTGTTTGACGAGACCATCGCGGGCCTGCGATTCAAGGTCGCCGGGAAATCACTGGCGATCGAGCCGACGCTCAACTTGCTGCAAGATGCCGACGGCAAGAAACGTAAATCGGCTGCCGAAGCGCTGGCCAAGACCTTCAAAGAGAATTTGCGACCATTTGCGTTAATCACCAATACGCTCGCCAAGGACAAGGAGATTTCGGACCGCTGGCGCGGCTTCAAGGACATCGCCGATGCGCGGCATTTGTCGAATCGCGTGGAGCGCGAAGTGGTGGAAGCGCTGGTCGCCGCCGTGCGTGCCGCCTACCCCAATTTGTCGCACCGTTACTACGCGCTGAAAGCCAAATGGTTTGGCAAGAAAAGCCTGCCGCATTGGGACCGCAATGCGCCGCTGCCAAAAGTGGCGCAACGCACGATTCCGTGGAGTGATGCGCGCGCCACGATCCTCACCGCCTATAGCGCCTTCTCGCCGAAGATGGCCGAGGTCGCCGATCAGTTCTTTGCCAAGAACTGGATCGATGCACCGGTGCGTTCCGGCAAACAGCCGGGCGCTTTTGCGCATCCAACCGTGCCGTCGGTGCATCCCTATGTGTTGCTCAACTACATGGGCAAGCCGCGCGATGTGATGACGCTTGCACACGAGCTCGGCCATGGCGTGCACCAGGTACTAGCCGCGCCTAACGGACCGCTGATGGCGCCGACACCGCTGACGCTCGCCGAAACGGCGTCGGTCTTCGGAGAAATGCTCACGTTCAAAAAGCTGTTGGCACAAACCACCGATAAAAAGCAACGAAAAGCGATGCTCGCCGCCAAGGTCGAGGACATGATCAACACGGTGGTGCGGCAGATCGCATTCTACAGCTTCGAGCGCAACGTCCACAGCGAGCGCCGCAACGGCGAACTGACTGCCGACAAGATTTGCGACTTATGGATGTCGATCCAGAGCGCAAGTCTCGGGCCCGCGATCGACCTCAAGCCGGGCTACGAAACCTTCTGGGCCTACATCCCGCATTTCGTGCATTCGCCATTCTACGTTTATGCCTACGCATTCGGCGATTGCCTGGTGAACTCACTCTACGCCGTCTATGAGCAGTCGGCGAGCGGCTTTGCCGAGCGCTATCTCGCGATGCTTTCGGCGGGGGGCACCAAGCATCATTCCGAATTGTTGGCACCGTTCGGTCTTGATGCGCGCGACCCGAAGTTCTGGGATGGTGGACTGCGCGTGATCGCCAATCTAATCAGCGAACTGGAGGCGCTGGAGTAGGCGGCGCGGGACCTTATCTTTGCAGCCGAAGCTGATTAGATGGTGGGTGTGAGCCCGCCCATGCCCCCCACCGATCGCGAAAAAAACCGCTTCTCCGCCCGTGCCAAGCGCTACGCCAGAGTCGGCACCCAGCTCGGCGGCACGGCCGCGCGCTTTGCGGGAGCACGGTTTTTCGGTGTGCCGCTCGATCGTGCCGCCAATGCTCTTGAGCTTGCTGCCGCGCTCGGTGGGCTAAAAGGCCCGATCATGAAGGTGGCGCAGCTGCTCGCCACCATTCCCGATGCGCTACCACCGGAATACGCCAACGAACTGATCAAACTGCAGAGCCAGGCGCCGCCCATGGGTTGGGCATTCGTCAGGCGGCGCATGAGCGCAGAGCTTGGTCCTGACTGGCAGGAGAAATTTTCCAAATTCGAACACCATCCAGCCGCCGCCGCTTCACTCGGCCAGGTCCATCGCGCTCGCGCGCTCGACGGCGAGGAACTCGCCTGCAAGCTGCAATATCCGGAGATGCGGTCGGCGGTCGAGGCCGACCTGAGCCAATTGCAATTGCTGTTCGCCATTCGCAACCGCTTCGACCCGGCAATCGACACCAGCGAGATCGCCATTGAGATCGGTGCTCGACTTCGTGAGGAACTCGACTACTTCCGCGAGGCCAAACACGTCGCGCTTTACGGAAATATGCTGAAAGATGAAGACGCGATCCGTGTCCCGAATGTTTGGCCCAAGCTGTCAACCGGCCGCCTCCTGACTCTCGATTGGCTCACCGGCCGCAAGCTGCTCGCGCACAAAGGCGGACCGCTCGCGGTACGCAATCGACTCGCCACGGCCATGTTCACGGCCTGGTGGTTTCCCTTTAGCCGCTTTGGCGTCATCCACGGCGATCCGCATCTTGGCAATTACACAGTTTTCGATGACACCAAGGGGAAGCCTGCCGGAATCAATTTGTTGGATTATGGGTGCATTCGGATTTTCCCACCGAGCTTTGTCGGCGGCGTGGTCGATCTCTACCGCGGTTTGTTACGGGGTGATGACGCTCTGGTGGTACATGCTTACGAGACTTGGGGCTTCAAACGGCTCAACCGTGAGCTGATCGACGCGCTCAACATTTGGGCACGTTTCATCTATGGCCCGCTGCTGGACGACCGCGTACGCAGTATTGCCGACGGGGTGAAGCCCTCGGAATACGGCCGCAAGGAAGCCTTTCGGGTGCATCAGGCGCTCAAAGCCAGGGGTCCGGTCACGGTGCCGCGCGAATTCGTTTTCATGGACCGCGCAGCCATTGGCCTCGGCGCGGTCTTCTTGCACCTTGCGGCGGAGCTCAATTTCTACCGATTGTTTAATGAGGCGATCGAGCGCTTCGCCGTCGACGAGGTGGCTGCACGGCAATGTGCGGCGCTCACCAAGGTTGGATTGCAGCCGTCCACCAAAGGCTGAGCCTGGCGCCGTTGCCCTTGGGCCGCAATTGCGCTAACCCCTGTGCGCCCGCCTTTTTGAGTGACTCGGAGAGTTTCCCCCATGGCCGACCACGGCACCGTCGAATACGCTACCGCTACCGACAATGACTATCCTGCGCACGAGCAAGGCTACGAGCGCTTCGTCCATTTCACTCTTATCGGCATTCTCTATGTGGTGACGATCCTTTTCGGCTTGGCGACCGGCGGTGTGATGGGCAACTGGTTCCTTGCGGCGACGATCTTCGTCATCGGCTTGTTAGGCGCTATCCCAGGAATGCTCGGCGGAGCAACCACTCCGAGTTACGTCGCCTTCGTGATCTGCTTTCTGATCTTCGCCTTCACCGGACTGTCGCCGCACTGAAGAATGCAACGGCCGGGCGGAGGCACGAATGCGAATTGCCGTAGCGCGAGAGACCGACGCCGGCGAAACCCGAGTCGCGGCCACTCCGGAAACGATCAAGAAATTTAAATCGTTCGGTGCCGACGTTGCGGTTGCGCGCGGCGCTGGCGTCGCGTCCGGAATTCCGGATACGGAATTCGAGGCAGCCGGTGCGCAAATTGCCGATGTCGTCACCAAGGACGCTGATATCGTCCTCAAGGTAAGACGACCTACGTCAAATGAGTTGACTGCGTATAAAAAGGGCACACTGGTCATCGCCATCATGGATCCTTACGGCAACGAGGCCGCGCTCAAGCAGATGGCCGCTGCCGGCGTCGCCGGTTTGGCGATGGAGCTGATGCCACGCATCACCCGCGCGCAGTCGATGGACGTGCTCTCCAGTCAAGCCAATCTCGCGGGTTATCGCGCGGTTATCGATGCCGCTGAGGAATATGGCCGCGCGCTGCCGATGATGATGACAGCAGCTGGCACGGTGCCCGCCGCAAAAGTATTCATTATGGGCGTGGGCGTCGCCGGCTTGCAGGCGATCGCAACGGCGCGACGCCTCGGCGCGATTGTCACGGCGACCGATGTGCGTCCTGCCACCAAGGAACAAGTGGAGAGTCTCGGCGCCAAATTCCTTGCCGTGGAGGATGAGGAATTCAAGAACGCCCAAACCGCTGGCGGCTACGCCAAGGAAATGTCGAAGGAATATCAGGCCAAACAGGCGGCATTGGTCGCCGAGCATATTAGAAAACAAGATATCGTCATCACCACTGCGCTGATCCCGGGACGGCCGGCCCCGCGCCTGGTCTCGAAGGATATGGTTGCTTCGATGCGACCGGGCTCGGTGATCGTCGACCTTGCGGTTGAGCGCGGCGGCAATGTCGAAGGCGCGCGTGCCGGCGAAGTGGCGCAAGTCGGCGGGGTCAAGATCGTTGGTTATCTCAACGTGCCGGGACGACTGGCTGCCTCCGCCTCATCACTTTATGCCAAGAATCTCCTGACATTCGTCGAGACTCTGATCGACAAAAAAGAGAAGAAGCTCGCGGTCAACTGGGATGACGAGTTGGTCAAGGCGACGCTGCTCACGCGCGACGGCGCAATCGTGCATCCGAATTTCCAGCCGAAGACGGCGGCCTGAAGGATCCGACATGGAAAATGTGGCAACCGCAGTCGACCCCTTCATGTTCCGGCTATCGATTTTCGTGCTCGCCGTATTTGTTGGCTACTACGTAGTGTGGGCTGTCACCCCGGCACTTCACACTCCGCTGATGTCTGTGACCAACGCGATCTCCTCGGTGATCGTGGTCGGCGCGTTGCTCGCGGTCGGGGTCGCGCTGGTCGCAAACGACGATGGCCCCTTCTGGGCACGCGCTCTCGGGATCGTCGCGCTGGTCTTCGCCTCGGTCAACATCTTCGGCGGATTCCTGGTCACCCAGCGCATGCTGGCGATGTATCAGAAGAAAAAGAAGTGAAAGCGCAATGAGCCCGAACCTCGTCGCGCTGCTCTATCTGATCTCCGGCATCCTGTTCATCCTGGCGTTGCGCGGCCTGTCGAGTCCGGATTCCAGCCGACGCGGCAATCAGTTCGGCATGATTGGCATGACCATCGCCGTGCTGACAACGCTCGGCGCGCATCCGCCGACGGATGGACTGTCTTGGGGACTGGTGCTCGGGGGCATTGCCGTCGGTGGCGGCATCGGCGCGGTGATCGCGCGCCGCGTGCCGATGACCTCGATGCCGGAGCTGGTCGCCGCCTTCCATTCGCTGGTCGGCATGGCGGCGGTGCTGGTCGCCGCGGGCGCTTTCTATGCCCCCGCGGCCTTTGATATTGGCACGCACGGCCATATCCATGGCGCCAGCCTCATCGAAATGTCGCTCGGTGTTGCCATCGGCGCCGTCACCTTCACCGGCTCAGTCATTGCGTTCCTGAAATTGTCTGGCCGCATGAGCGGCAAGCCGATCACGTTGCCCGGCCGGCACATTGTCAACCTCGCGCTCGCTGCCGGGTTGATCTTCTTCGTCTATGGCTTCTTCGTCTCGCAAAGCGCGATGGACTTCTGGATCATCGTCGCCCTGTCGCTCGCGCTCGGAATCTTCATCATCATCCCGATCGGCGGCGCCGACATGCCGGTCGTCATCTCGATGCTGAATTCATATTCCGGATGGGCGGCCGCCGGCATCGGCTTCACCCTGGGCAATTCGGCACTGATCGTCACCGGTGCGCTGGTCGGTTCCTCGGGCGCGATCCTGTCCTACATCATGTGCAAGGGCATGAACCGCTCCTTCATCTCGGTTATTCTTGGCGGCTTCGGGGGCGAAACGGCGGGGCCAGGTGCTGGTGCCGAGCAACGGCCGGTCAAACTTGGCTCAGCCGAGGACGCAGCCTACATCCTGAAGAACTCGTCCAAGGTAATCATCGTACCCGGCTACGGCATGGCTGTAGCTCAGGCTCAACATGCACTGCGCGAGATGGCGGAAAAGCTTAAAAAAGAAGGCGTTGAAGTGAAATACGCCATTCATCCGGTGGCGGGCCGCATGCCCGGCCACATGAATGTGCTCCTCGCCGAAGCGAACGTTCCTTACGACGAAGTGTTCGAGCTTGAGGATATCAATTCCGAATTTGCCCAAGCCGATGTCGCCTTCGTTATCGGTGCGAACGACGTCACCAATCCGGCAGCAGAAGAGGACAAGTCTTCGCCGATTTACGGTATGCCGGTGTTGCAGGTGTGGAAGGCCGGCACCGTGATGTTCATCAAGCGCTCGCTTGCCTCCGGCTATGCTGGAATCGACAATCCATTATTCTACCGCGACAACACAATGATGCTGCTCGGCGACGCGAAGAAAATGACCGAAAGCATCGCGAAGGCGATGTGAGCGCACTTACTCGCTGCGCTGGCTATTTTCTCGCCCACGGAAACAGCACCGCCGGGAAGTCAGCCGCATAGCGGCGCTCTTTCTGCTGCGGTGGAAGTGTTGGCGACGGACTTCCCTGCGGCTCGACGACTTTACGATAGAGATGCCAGGTGGCGTGCCCAAGCACCGGCATCACTACCGTCAGGCCAAAAAAAAATGGGATCGAGCCGATGACCAGTAGGGCACCGACGATCAGCCCCCACACCGCCATGGTCAAAGGATTGCGGATCACCGCGCGGATCGATGTCAGCAGAGCGACGGCCGCGCCGACATCGCGGTCAAGCAGCAAGGGGAACGACACCACACTGATCGTGAGCACCAGAATGGCGAACAGCAGACCGATTCCATTTCCGACAATGATTAGCGTCCAGCCGGCGCGCGTCGTGAGAACTTCGTAAAGAAATTCTTTGATCGAGGACGGCGATGCATAGCCGAAGTTGGAAATATAGATTGCATTCGCAACCGCTACCCAGATCGCAAAAATAATCAGCAGCAGAAACCCCACCGCGGCGATGGCTCCGATCGACGACGACTCAAACACATCGAAGGCGCGCACTACGGAAGTATCGAGCCCGGCTTCCTTGCGCCGGCTCAACTCGTAGAGGCCGAGCGCCGCGACCGGCCCAACCAAGGCGAATCCGCTCGCCAGCGGAAAGAGCAGAGGCAGAATCGAATAGCCAAACGTGAGCCGTGCCAGCACGAAGCCGACGATTGGATAGATAATGCAAAGGAACATAGCATGCGTTGGCATCGCATAAAAATCATCCATGGCTTTGGCGAGGGCCTCGCGCAAGTCGGCCACGCTGATTTTTCGGATCACGGGTTGCGCGGGGCGGGGCCCGGCGCCAACCAGGATGTTTGAATAGGCCATGACGTCACCTCCCGAGGCTGGTGGCCCGGATGGCATGGCGTCAGGAGACGGAGTCGAAAACTGCTTTACCGGCTCTGATCGCGTCACGGCATGAGCCACTGAAAGGGACTGTAGCGCCGCCGGACCGTAGTCGATGATCACAAGTCCGCGTGTTGGCGCTTCAAACCGTGGAATCCGCCGGTAAAGGCAGCGCGAAGTGCATACGGATACCGTCCGACGTAGTCGATCTGGCTCTGGGCCTGGATCTGCCCGGGCAGCACGAAAGCCAGGAGACGCGAGCCGAATCCTTGTCGTGCCGGTTCCAACCCGGGCGGCGGACTCCCATGTTATGAGAAATTCATGACCGCGCTGAAATGGCTGCTTTTGATCGCTGCGCTTGCGTACGGCGGATTGCTGGCATTGATGTATGTCTTCCAGCGCGCACTGTTGTATTTCCCCGATCGTGCACGCACGCCGCCGGCGGCAGCCGGACTGCTGCAGGCCGAGGAGGTGACGCTTACCAGCGTCGATGGTGAACAGGTGATCGTCTGGCATGTGCCTCCGCACGGGACAAAGCCGGTGGTGATCTATTTTCACGGGAACGCGGGTGCACTTAATCTGCGCGCCGGGCGCTTCAAATGGCTGGTCGCCGATGGCACCGGTCTTGTGGCGCTGTCCTATCGCGGTTATGGCGGCTCGACCGGGAGACCAAGCGAAACCGGGCTGATCAGTGATGCTGCGGCGGCTTATGACTTTGCCATTGCGCGATACCCGGCAAAGCACATCGTTCTATGGGGAGAGTCACTCGGCACCGGGGTCGCCATTGCGCTTGCTGCCGAACGCGAAGTGGGCGGACTTATTCTCGATGCACCATTTACGTCTATTGCCGACGTTGGCGCAGCCGCCTATCCGTTTGCGCCCGTTCGCTGGTTTATAAAGGATGCCTTCCACTCGGATGAGCGCGTTGTCCGCGTGAAAGTACCACTGCTGGTGCTGCACGGCGAGCGCGACAGCATTGTGCCTATCAGGTTAGGTGAACGGTTATTTGCACTCGCGTCCGAGCCGAAACAAATGGTGCGCTTCCCGCAAGGTGGACATGTTGATCTCGACGACCACGGCGCAGCCAAGGCAGTCAAGGCATTCTTGAGCGGGCTGTTCTAGGTGCGCGAAAAAAGAGCCAAAAAACAATAGCGCGGGCAAAGGCCCGCGCCACAATCAATTCGAAATCGCGTACTCGCGATCAGCCGAAGCGTCGTTGTCCGCCGCGACCCTGTCCGCCGCTACCGCCGCTGCCGCCGCCAGGACCGGCACCCGGGACCGGACGCGGCTTCATCGGCAGGAGGCCTTCGCGCTGCATCTTCTTGCGCGCGAGCTTGCGCGCCCGGCGGATCGCTTCCGCCTTTTCCCGTGCTTTCTTTTCCGATGGTTTTTCGTAATGGCCGCGGAGTTTCATTTCGCGGAAAATGCCCTCGCGCTGCATCTTCTTCTTCAGCGCCTTCAGGGCCTGGTCGACGTTGTTGTCGCGAACAAGTACTTGCACGCTTGCTCCTTCGTTGTTGCTCGGACGGGTTCAAGGCAAAAGCCCCGAAAACGGGGGCTTTGAGTTGGGCGGCTCTAGCAGAAAAACCTTTCGGAGTCCATTCGAACTGCGCCAGTGCCGCCTGCGGTACGGCCATTTCTTATGTGGGTCGAGGTGTTAGCGGTTGCCAGCGCTCACCGGCCATACCCGCGTGACATGCCCCATCTTCCGGCGCGAGCGCGCTTCGCCCTTTCCGTAGATGTGAACCGCTGTCCCGGGCACCGTCAGCCAGCGGGCGGCCTCGTTCACTTCCGCACCGATCAGGTTCACCATCTCCACGCGTTCGCAGAGTCGCACGGGCCTGGCCAAGGGCCAGCCTGCGATCGCCCGGATATGCTGCTCGAATTGTGAGACGGTTGCGCCGTCGATGGTCCAGTGACCGGAATTGTGCACGCGTGGGGCAATCTCATTGACCAACACAGATCGCCGCCGGCCCTTGCCGACCACGAACATTTCTACGGCGAGCACGCCGACATAGTCGAAGGCTTTGGCAATGCGTGTTGCGATCTGGCTCGCCTCACGGGCGAGCGCTGGCGTCAATTTTGCCGGCACGCGCGAGATCTTCAGAATATGATCGCGGTGCTCGTTCTCGGTCACCTCGAAACATTCCACCTTTCCATCTTGCGCACGCGCGGTCACCACCGAAACTTCGCGCTCGAAATTGATAAAGCCCTCGAGAATACAGGGTGCATCGTGCACGGACCGCCACGCTGCGACCGCATCGCCGCCTTTGGTGATCTTGGCCTGGCCCTTGCCGTCATAGCCAAGTTGGCGCGTCTTGAGTACGGCCGGTAAGCCGACCGCCCGAACCGCCTCGGCCAATTGCGTCGCGCTGTGAACTGGTGCGTAGGGCGCGGTCGCGATTTTCAGCGCGCTAAGGAAGTTTTTTTCGGCAAGCCGATCCTGCGTCGTCCCCAGCACCTGTGGGTCGGGGAGCACCGGTTTCCGCCGAGCGAGGAATGCTGCGGTCTTGGCCGGGACGTTCTCGAATTCATAGGTGATGACGTCGACAGCGCCGGCAAACCGGCCAAGCGCGCCTTCATCTTCGTAGGCGCCACAGGTGCCCGCATGCACCACGTCGAATGCGCAGGAATTCTTTTCGGGCGAATAAACGTGACAGCGCAAACCCAAAGGCGCGGCCGCCAGTGAAAGCATGCGTGCGAGCTGGCCGCCGCCGAGAATGCCGATGGTGGCGCCGGGCTTCAGCACGTCAGTCTGCCTGGTTTACGCGGAATAGCTTCTCGTCCACTCGTCCCAGCGAAAGCGGGCCCCCAGAACTTTTGAACTTGAGGAGCTCGGCCCTGGATTTCCGCTTGCGCGGGAATGAGCAGAGTGTGGGGCCGGTGCAAACGGGACATGCGCTAATCTTGGGGCCGTTTGGCCACGGCCTTGGTCTGGCGCGCGCGCCAGGTATCCAGCCGCTTTGCGATCTTTGCGTCCGACAGCGCCAGCACGGCGGCAGCAAGCAGTGCAGCATTGGTTGCGCCTGCTTTGCCGATGGCGAGCGTGCCAACCGGAATTCCGCCCGGCATCTGCATGATCGACAGCAGGGAATCCTTGCCTTCAAGCGCATGTGTGTTCACCGGCACGCCGAACACCGGCAGTGGCGTCATCGATGCGGCCATGCCGGGAAGGTGGGCGGCGCCGCCGGCGCCGGCGATGATCACCTTGAAGCCATTCTTGCGTGCGCTGCCGGCGAAGTCGTAGAGCCGCTTAGGCGTGCGGTGAGCGGAGACGATTCGCGCTTCGTAACCGATTCGGAGCGCATCGAGCGTCTTGGCCGCGTGCTTCATCGTGGCCCAGTCGGACTGGCTGCCCATGATGATCGCAACCGGTTTTGACGCCATTTTGCTCCCCGAATCCGCTATCCCCTGCGGAAGGAAGCGCTGGATTATAGGTTGAGGCTCCCCGCTGGCAAGGCGAAAGGGTATTCTCGGTCGCAAGGTTAAGATTCGCGAGGGGTGAAACATGGGTCTCCCGCAAGCACGTGTAGAAGAAGAGTTTCCACCGGCGGCTTCGCTGCTGGCCGAAAACGAGCGCCTCAAGCGCGAGATTGCCATTGCGCGTGCCCGCATTGGAGAGCTCGAGGCGCGCGCCGACATCGATCCTTTGCTCGATATCCTCAACCGCCGCGGCTTCGAGCGCGAACTAAAGCGCTCGCTCGCTCAAGTGAAGCGCTACGGCACCCAGGCCGCGCTGATGTTCATCGATCTCGACAGCTTCAAGGCGGTCAACGACCGCTATGGCCACGGCGCCGGCGATGCCCTGCTCAAGGCTGTGACACGTAAGCTTGTCGCCAATGTGCGTGCCTCTGACGTTGTGGGGCGACTCGGTGGCGACGAATTCGGCGTCGTGCTCTGGCGGGTCGAAGAGGCGCAAGCCTCGGCGAAAGCGCGTGAGCTGGAAGCGCTGATCGATCGGGTCGGCGTTGCGCACGGTCAGGCACGGGTGCAGGTCGGGGCCAGCGTGGGAGCGGCGCTTCTCCTCCCCGACGTCACTCCGACCGAGATGATTGAGGCTGCCGATCGGGCGATGTATGCGCGGAAGGAAGAGAGAAGGGGTAGTGCCACGCCGACACCTTCATCGCCCGCGTAGGCCGGCGATCCAGTAATTAATTCCTGCCTTCGCGTCTTATTTGCACCCGTGGTTACTGGATGCCCCGCATTCGCGGGGCATGACAGCCTAATGATTGGGGCCGATACCTACGCGATAATATCGGGCGTCAGCTGATCTTCGATCCGGCGGATCTTGTCACGCAGGACGAGCTTGCGCTTCTTTAGCCGCTGTATCTGGATAAGGTCGGAACCCGGAGAGGTAACCAGAGCGGCGATGGCCGCATCGAGGTCGCGGTGTTCCTGCAGCAGGCGCACCAGCTGCTCCCGCAACGCGCGTTCTTCCTCGTCAGTCATTGCCACCGCTGCTCGCGCTTGGCCGGACCGTCTCGGCAAAAGCGCAGCAATTATTGCGTTTTCCACAAGGGTGTTCAAGCTTGCGGGAAATCGACGCCAATCAAAGGGTTTGCGCCGGTTTGCCGCAGACCGGAGTTGGGTATACGGTCGCGCTTGTGGTGAGTCTGCGCTACACTTAAATTATCAAGAGGACAGGAGACATACCGCATGTCGATGCAATCGCACCTTGCGGAATTGGAGAGAAAGCATCAGGCGCTTGAAGACGAAATCACCGAATGCCTGACCCATCCAGCGATTGATGATATGAGAATCGTGGAGCTCAAGCGTCGCAAATTGCAGGTGAAGGACGAAATCGAGCGGATACGTCATAACGGCGCCAGCGTGCACTGACCGGCTCGATCTCAAGCTCAAAGTTTTCAGGCCGAACTCGGGCATATCCGAGTTCGGTCGTTATTTTTTTAAGTTTTGCGTTATAGTGCCGGCAATAAAAACATCCGTGGTAAAGGGAGAGAACGCCATGTCCCGATTTGCTGCCGCCGCGATGGCGGCGCTTGCAATAGTGCTGGCCACCGCGGTCAGTGCCAGCGCCGCCGACTACCCGACGCGAAATATCACGCTGGTCGTGCCCTACCCGCCAGGTGGGGGCGTCGATACCATGGCGCGTGTGGTGGCGCAAAAGTTGTCGGAAGTCGTCCACCAGCAAGTCGTCGTTGACAACCGGCCTGGCGCCGGCGGCACCATCGGCACGCGCGCGGTGGCGCAAGCTGCACCGGACGGCTACACGCTGCTGCTCGGACACTCCGGCACGATTTCGATCAATCCAAGCCTTTACGTCCACGCCGGCATCGATCCGCGCAAGAATTTTGCGCCCATCGGGCTGGTCGCCTCCATGCCGGTGGCGCTGCTTGCCAATCCATCGTTTCCGGCCAAGACGGTGGCCGACGTCATAGCGCTAGCCAAGAAGGATCCCGGCAAGCTCAACCTCGGCTCCTCGGCTATCGGCACCGGCGGCTATATGTGCGCCGAGCAGTTCAAGGCGGAAGCAGGTATCGACGTTGCGATCGTCCCCTACAAAGGCACCGCGCCGGTGATGAACGATCTGCTCGGCGGCCATGTGCCGATGGCGTTCGGCGTGCTGCCGCCGGCGCTCGGCAACATTCAGGGTGGCAAGCTGCATGTCATCGCGGTGACCAGCAAGAAGCGTTTCTCGCTGCTGCCGGATGTGCCGACCTTCGATGAATCCGGGCTGCCCGGCTTCGAAGCCGTGCTGCACTATGGTCTGCTGGCGCCGGCGGGCACGCCGAAGGAGATCGTCGATCGGCTCAGCGAGGAAGTGCGCAAGCTGGTCGATACCCCGGAGGTGCAAAAGCAAATTCACAACGAGGGCGGCGACTCGCTGACATCGACGCCGGCTGAATATGCCGCCGATATCGACAAGGAAGAGACGAAGTGGGGTGGGCTGGTGAAGAAGCTCGGGCTCAAGGTGGAGTAGGGATCGTGTTACGATCCATTCTCCGCTCATTCCCACTCCGGCCTTCGCGGGGGCAGGCTTCAGCGGGAAGATTTATGCTCGCCACAATCGCCTGTCTCGCGTTGCTCGCCAATCTCGGTACTGCACACTCCGATGACTATCCGACCCGGCCGATCACCTTGATTGTGCCGTTTCCGCCCGGCGGCAGCACCACGGTCATGGCGCGCAACGTTGCCGACAAGCTGTCCGCTGCGCTGGGCCAGCAGATCGTGGTGGAGAATCGTGGCGGCGCCGGCGGCACTATCGGGACCCGCTTTGTCGCCAAGGCTACGCCCGATGGCTACACAATTTTGCTGGGGTATACCGGCACGCTGGCGATTGCGCCTAGCATGAACGCCAATGCGGGCTTTGATCCGCGCAAGGATTTTGCACCGATCGGAATGATCGGCGCCGCTCCCAATGTGTTGGTGGTGAATCCCTCGTTGCCGGTGCATTCAGTCGCCGAGTTGATAGCTTACGCGAAAAAGGCACCGGCGCCGCTGCAATACGGCTCGCCCGGCGTCGGCACCGTTAACCACCTGGCGGGCGAATACCTTGGCCGCGAAACCGGGATGAAGCTTCAGCACGTGCCTTACAAGGGTAACGGTCCGGCTATGAGCGACCTCCTCGGTGGACACATTCCGATGATGTTCGTTCCGGTTCCGGTAGCGCTCGGTAACGTCAAGGCTGGAAGCTTGCGCGGGCTCGCGATCACCAGCGCCAAGCGATCGAGCTTGCTGCCCGAATTGCCGACGCTCGTCGAAAGCGGCCTGAGCGGATTCGATGTTGCGCTACGGTACGGACTAGTGGCCCCCGCCGGCACGCCGCCCGCCGTCATCGCGCGACTCAACAAGGAGCTCAACTCAGCGCTCTTGAGCGATGATGTGAAGAGCCGCCTCGCAACCGAAGGCGCCGAAACGCTGCCCGGCACGCCGGAGGCCTATGCCGCCGATATCGATAAGGAAGAAAAGAAGTGGGGTGGGCTAGTGAAAGAGCTCGGGCTTAAAGTGGAATAGGGAGTCATGCCGTGATCTACTTTCCGCACATTCCCGCGCAACGAGAATCCGGCGCTGGGTCCCTATCGCACGTCGGCTTTAGCCGACTTGTGCACGCCAAGGCCAACATCGAGTATACCGGGGACGAGCGGATAGAGCCGCGTGGGGCTGTGAAAATGCTCGCGCTTAAGGTAAGATAACCCCTTGCCGCCGTGCAGCCATATTGTCCTGTTGAGATTCGCCAACCGCAAATGAATACCGTCGAGGCCGCCATGAAATTCCGCGCAATGTTCCGTGCATTTGTTGCCGCCGCCGCATTGCTCGTGGTGCCTTATGCCACGTCCAGTGCGCAGGCCTTCACGATCGAGGACCAGGGCGGCACGCGCAGCGGACAAGCCTTCATGGATCTGGACAAACCGGCGGCAGCGCCGGACCGCCTCGCGCCGGTTTCGCCCTTCAACACCGACAACGGGCAAACCACTATCAAGCAGGGCAACTCCACCTTCCAATTCGGCCAGCAGCGCTCGTTTGATCAGCGCTACAATACCGACAACATGTTCAACCCCTACACCCGCGAAGGGCGCTGACGGACTCTTACCGCTTCCGATTCAGGAACATCGCCAACGCCGCCTTGGCTTCGGGCGAGGCCAGCCGCGTCTTGAAGGCTTCGACCTCCTCATCGATCCGCGCCACGATTTCTTCGACGTTGCCGCGCATGAGTCGCCGCGCGGCGGAAACGCTTTCGGCAGGCAGTACCGCGATGTCGCGCGCAGCAGCGAGCGATTGCGCATCGAGCTCGGCGGTGGGCGCGATTGCATTGATGATGCCCACCGATTTAGCCGCTTCGGCGGACAGTGACTTGCCCATCACCAGCAACGAAAAAGCGCGTGCGTGTCCCATGAGCCGTGGCGCGACCAGGCTGGAGCCCGCTTCCGGCAGCAGGCCGAGCGAAACAAACGGGGTCAGCAGCACTGCACTCTCGCTAGCGATCACCTGATCGCAATGCAGCAGCATGGTGGTACCGATACCTACTGCGGCGCCGCTCACTGCTGCGACCAGCGGTTTTTCGCAACGGGCAAGCGCGTGCAGGAAGCGGACGATCGGGGTGCCTAACGCGCCGGTTCTCGCCATCGCGACAAAATCGTTGAGATCGTTGCCGGCGCAGAAAATATCCGGTGCGCCCGCGATCAATAGGCATCGCACGCTCGTGTCCGCACCGGCATCCTCGATCGCCGCCGCCATCGCCTCATACATGGCAAGCGTCAGCGCGTTCTTCTTCTCAGGCCGGTTCATCCGAATTTTGCGGACGGGGCCTTCGTTGCTGATGAGAATGTCGGGCATTACTTCATTCGGTTGGGCACAAGAGTGGCAGGCGTATGTCTTAGCTTAAACATGTGCGCGCCACACTCCCGGTGCGCGAACCTCACACCGCCTTAGCCATTTCCCGCAGCTTGAATTTCTGAATCTTGCCAGTGCTGGTCTTCGGGATCTCGGCGAATACGACGTAGCGTGGGCATTTGTACGAAGCCAAATGCTTGCGGCACCATTGCATCAGCTCGTCGGTATTCGCCTGCGCGCCCGGCTTCAATTCGATAAAGGCGCAGGGCGTCTCGCCCCATTTGTCATCGGGCTTAGCCACCACTGCGGCGGTGGCGACGGCAGGATGCTTGTAGAGCGCATCCTCCACTTCGATCGATGAAATGTTCTCGCCACCGGAGATGATGATGTCCTTTGAACGGTCCTTGAGCTGGATGTAGCCGTCGGCATGCATCACGCCGAGATCTCCAGTGTGGAACCAGCCGCCGGCGAAGGCCTTCTCTGTAGAAGACTTGTTCTTGAGATAGCCTTTCATCACCACATTGCCGCGCATCATCACTTCACCCAACGTCTCGCCGTCGCGCGCAACAGGTGTCATGGTCCCGGGGTCGAGCACGTCGAGCCCCTCCAATGCACCGTAGCGCACGCCCTGGCGTGCTTTCTTTACCGCCTGCTCAGCGGGGCCAAGCGCGTTCCACTCGGCATGCCAATCGTTGACCACCGCCGGCCCGTAGGATTCGGTCAGGCCGTAAAGATGCGTGACGTTGAAACCGGCCTCTTTCATTGCTGCGAGAACGGCTTCGGGTGGCGGTGCCGCAGCGGTGAAAAATTCGACCACATGCGGCAGCGGTTTCTTCTCGTTGGCCGGCGCATTCAGCAGCGTGGCCATCACGATCGGCGCGCCGCACAGATGCGTCACTTTATGTGTAGCGATCGCGTCATACATCGCCGGCGCGCGCACCGCACGCAGACACACATGCGTTCCGGCCGCGACCGAAATGGACCACGGGAAGCACCAGCCGTTGCAGTGGAACATCGGCAGCGTCCACAGATAGACGGGATGCTTGCTCATGGCGCAGGTAACGACATTGCCGACCGCGAGCAGATGCGCGCCGCGGTGGTGATAGACCACGCCTTTCGGGTCGCCGGTGGTACCCGAGGTATAGTTGAGCGTGATCGCATCCCATTCGTCGCCCGGCATTTTCCAGGCGTAGCCGGGCTCGCCCTGCGCGACGAACTCCTCATATTCGATCGTGCCGAGCCGCTCGCCCGCGCCAGTGTACTCGGGGTCGTCGAAATCGATCACCAGCGGCTTTACCTTGCAGAGGCTGAGCGCCTCCTTCATCACCTTCGAATATTCGCGGTCGGTGATCACGACCTTGGCCTCAGCATGGTCGAGCGAGAAGGCGATGATCGGGGCATCGAGCCGCGTGTTGAGCGTGTTGAGCACGGCCTGGCACATCGGCACCCCGTAGTGGCATTCGAGCATCGCCGGCGTGTTGGCGAGGAACGCCGAGACCGTGTCACCGCGCTTAATCCCGCATTTCGCCAGTGCCGATGCCAGCTGCCGCGCGCGGGCGTAAAACTCGGCGTAGCTGCGCCGCATAGGCCCGTGGATGATGGCGGTATGCTTGGGGAAGACGGCGGCCGCGCGCTCGAGAAAACCTAGCGGCGTCAGCGGCTGATAATTGGCCGGATTGCGGTCGAGATCGGTATCGTAGGCCGTTTTCGCCATTAGTGCTGTCCCCTCGGCGGCGACGTTAGCCAAGCAGCGAGCGCTTGTCAGCCGCGCAAAATATCCGTCATGCCGCTGCGCGTCAGCTCGAGCGAAATCAGAAAAAGGATAATCATCGTGACGCGGTAGAATACTGCGGTGGGCGTGATGCGCACGACCCAGAAGCCGATCTGGTTGGTAATGATCGCGAGCGGCAGTAGCACCAGCGAGGTCGCGAACCCCTTTGTCGAGAACTGACCCAGCCCAAAATAAGGCACCACCTTGAACCAGTTCATGGTCGCAAAGAAAATCGCGCTGGTGCCGACGAAGGTCATCTTCGACAGGTTCTGCGACAGCGCATACATCTGGTAGGGCGGCGCGCCGGCCTGGCAGAGCGTCGAGGTGAAGCCCGAGACCGCGCCTAGGAACACACCGGCGGCGGCGTTAGCATTGCCGGCCTTGCGCGCGACCTGCGCCGGGCCGACCAAAGTGTAGAGCACGAAGGCTATGGTCGTGACGCCGATGAACACGCGTACGGCCGCGTCCGAAATGTAGGACGCGAGCCACCAGGCCATGCCGATGCCGATGATGACGCCGGGCATCAACACCACCAGAATCCGGCCGTCCCAGTCCTTGCGGTAGACCCACAGCGCAAAGCAGTCCTGCACGATCATGATCGGCAGAAAGATGGCGGCCGCCTCCAGCGGCGGCATCACCAGCGCCAGCAGGGGCGTGGCCATTTGTCCCACGCCCGAAAATCCGCCCTTGGACAGGCCGAGCGCGAGCACGGCCGGCACGGCGAGGACGTAGAATAAGGGGTCGGTGATAACGGTCACGGCCTCTCTTACAACCAATGGACGGACGGGATTTGCGCAGGATCAAAGCCAGGCCGGCGCGCCTGCGACAGCTTGTTTAGGAGTGCTGACCGTTTCACAATCGGGAGCATCTGAACCGTCATCCTGAGGTGCCCGCCGAAGGCGAGCCCCGTGGGGTGGGGTTCGTGATTCTGCGCCCGTCCCCTTCGAGGCTCGGCCTGAAGGCCGAGTGCCTAAGGGTTTCACAGAGAGAGGTGGGAGTTAGTCATGGACGCCCGTACCAGCCGCTATCACGACGTCTATGCGCATTGGCAGCGCAGCCCCGAGGTGTTCTGGGCGGAAGCCGCGGCCGAAATCGACTGGTACGAGAAGCCAAAGAAAATCTTCGACAAGGACGCCGGCATCTATGGCCGCTGGTTCGCCGGCGCCACTTGCAACACTTGCTACAACGCGCTCGACCGTCACGTCGCCGCCGGCCGCAACGACCAGGCGGCGCTGATCTACGATTCACCCGTCACCGATACGGTGAAGACCTTCACCTACGGCCGCGTGCTGTCCGAGGTGCAGTTGCTCGGCGCCATCCTGCGCGACTTCGGCGTCACGAAAGGCGACCGCGTCATCATCTACATGCCGATGGTGCCGGAGGCGGTCTTCGCCATGCTCGCCTGTGCGCGGATTGGTGCCATTCATTCGGTGGTGTTCGGCGGCTTTGCGGCGAAGGAGCTCGCCACCCGCATCGACGACGCCAAGCCGAAGGTGATCCTTTCCGCGAGCTGCGGCCTCGAGGGCGCACGCATCATCCCCTATAAGCCGCTGCTCGATGAAGCGATCAAAATCGCGAAGCACAAGCCGCACACCTGCATGATCCTCCAGCGCCCGCAATCCGAGGCGCCGCTCACAGCGGGCCGCGACCACGACTGGCGCACGGTGTGGGAGAATGCAGTCAACTACGCGAAAACCAGCGAGTGCCTGCCGGTCGCCGCCACCGATCCGCTTTACATTCTTTACACGTCAGGCACGACAGGCATTCCAAAGGGCGTGGTGCGCGACAATGGCGGCCACATGGTCGCACTCAAATGGTCGATGCAGAATCTCTACGGCGTTTCGCCCGGCGAGGTCTATTGGGCGGCCTCCGATGTCGGCTGGGTGGTCGGCCACTCCTACATCGTCTATGCGCCGCTGTTCCACGGCTGCACCTCGATCCTTTACGAAGGCAAGCCTGTGGGCACACCCGATGCTGGCGCGTTCTGGCGCGTGATCTCGCAGTACGGCGTGGCGGCGCTGTTCACCGCGCCCACTGCCTTCCGCGCCATCAAGAAGGAAGACCCCAAGGGCACCCTGATCGGCAAATACGATCTCAAGAAGTTCCGCACGCTTTTCCTTGCCGGCGAGCGCGCCGATCCCGACACGCTGCAATGGGCGGAGAAGCTACTCGGCCGGCCCGTGCTCGACCACTGGTGGCAGACCGAGACCGGCTGGTGTATCGCCGGCAATCCGGTCGGCCTGGGCGCGCTGCCGGTGCGCTACGGCTCGGCTTGCGTGCCGATGCCGGGCTACGCCGTCGACATCGTCGATGAAGCGAACAAGGTGCAGCCGGTCAACAAGATCGGCTCGATCGTGGTCAAGCTGCCGCTGCCGCCGGGAAATTTCCCGACGCTGTGGCAGCAGGACGAACGCTTCAAGGAAAGCTATCTCGCGGAATTCCCCGGCTACTACAAGACGGCGGACGCCGGCTACAAGGACGAGGACGGCTACATCTATGTGATGAGCCGTACCGACGACATCATCAATGTTGCCGGCCACCGCCTTTCCACCGGTGGCATGGAGGAGGTGCTGGCCGGCCATCCCGACGTTGCCGAATGCGCCGTGCTCGGCATCAAGGATGATCTCAAAGGCGAAGTACCTTGCGGATTCATCGTGCTCAAGACCGGCGTCAACCGCCCACCGTCGGAGATTGAGAAGGAGATCGTCGCTCTGGTGCGCGAGAAGATCGGTCCGGTGGCGGCATTCAAGTTGGCGATCACGGTCGCGCGCCTGCCGAAGACGCGCTCAGGAAAAATCCTGCGCGGCACCATCAAAAAGATCGCTGACGGGGAGGCATGGACGATGCCGGCAACGATCGATGATCCGGCGATTCTGGATGAGATTAAAGGGGCGATGAAGGAGAAGGGCGTGGGACAATAGTCTTGCTCGACGGTCGGCCGTCGTCCGGCACCAACTCGGCGCGCGTGTGGAACTCAGCGCGAAAGCGGTTGCGGAATACCGTGACGGTCCCCACATGGCCAGGCGTGACAAAATAATCACACGAAAAATCAAAATAAAACGACGTCCCGGATAACTGTAATCCGGCCACGGTGCCGCCCCGATTGCCTGTCGAATTTCGGCGAACGGGGACCGCAATATGTATTCCATCAGTTCTGCCGGACATTCGCGCGCCGACATTACGGCAAGCAGCGTCCTTCGTGGTGTTTTGTCTGCTCGGCTTTGGAATTTTGCTCGACCGGGTGCCATCGCTTTGGCAGCGGCAACGCTTGCGGCCTGTGCCCAGTCTTCTGTCACCAATCGATCTGACTTGCGCGCCACCAGTCGACAGACGGCGCAGGAAGACAATCGTGAAAACTCAGTCGTGACGAACAGGCGCGTAGTGATCAAGACGATAAAACATACGCCGTTCCCAACGGACAGGAATGCAGCCAAGGTGCAGTTAGCTTCGCATGGAATTGCCAGCTTTTACACAGAAGAACAGCTGACCGCGAACGGCGAAAACTTCAATCCGAACGGGCTGACGGCCGCTCACCCGACGTTGCCATTCGGTACTCGGTTGCGCGTGACAAATGTGGCCACAGGACGATCGGTGACAGTCCGCGTCAATGACAGAGGCCCTTACGTTCCGGGACGAATTGTCGACGTCTCCTATTCTGCGGCAGAAACGTTAGGAATCGTCGGACAGGGTGTTGCAAAGGTCAAACTCGACGTCGTTCATTAGCCGGCGGATTCCATTCGCGCAAAAGATTGCGGCTTCAAGAGGTGGATGGCCCCGGGACAAGCCCGGCCACCACGT
>JBARNC010000515.1:0-12685 GCA_049802775.1 Pseudolabrys sp.
TCTACGGCTAATTGATTTGCCTCAATGCGAGCCCGCGCCATCAGATTCATTTTAAACATCGTCATTGCCGAACGAGCCGAGGAGGGCTGCTCCGACGTTGACGGGGGAGCTCCGGCAAACAGCCGCCGGGGCTTCTTTATTTTAATTTTAGCCGCCTCCAGTTGGCGGCCTCTTTCATTGCAGCCGACACCCCGCTAGATCAATGGATGGTGAACCATGCGGGTCAGACTGAAGGGCATTAACAGCGCCACGAAGCGGCTCGCCGACGGCACGCGGCGAACATATTGGTATGCTTGGAGAGGCGGCCCATTATTGCGCGGCGAGCCGGGATCGCCGGAGTTCGTGGCCAGCTACAATGAGGCCATCGCCACGAAGATCGCGCCGCCGAAGGGCGTGCTGCTCGCGCTGCTATTCCGCTTTCAGGAGAGCGCCGAATTTCAATTCGGAATCTCGCCGCGCACCCGCCGGGACTACATCAAGCAGATAAAACGTATCGAGCGCGCCTTCGGCGACTTCCCGATCAAGGCGCTGGACGATCCGAGATCAACATCGGTGTTTCTCGAATGGCGCGACAAGCTGGCGCAATCATCACTGCGGCAAGCCGACTATGCCTACGGCACTTTGGCACGCATTCTCTCTTGGGCGAAGAAGCGCAGACTGATCGCGGAGAACCCGTGCGCCAATGGCGGCAAGCTGTATCACGGCAGCCGCGCCAGCAAAATCTGGCATGACGAGGAAGTCACGCGGTTCCTGCAAACCGCGCCGCTGTATCTGCGGCTGGCGATGCTGCTCGCAATCAACACCGGACAGCGCCAAGGCGATCTATTGCGTTTACCTTGGAGCGCCTATGACGGTGCGACGATCAAGCTGCGCCAAAGAAAGACCGGCGCCTATGTCCCGATCCCGGTTGCCGATGCGCTGAAGGATGCGCTTGATGCCACCAAGCGGAAAAGCCCGATCATGCTGACCAACAGCGAGGGCAAGCCTTGGAGCGAAAGCGGATTCCAAGGCGCCTGGGGCAAGGCCACCACGCGGGCGGGAATTCGCGGACTTACATTCCATGATCTGCGCGGCACCGCCGTGGTGACATTGGCGCGTGCCGGATGCACTGAGGTCGAGATATACGCAATCACCGGCCACAAGCCGGGCGATGTGCAAGCGATCCTAACCGCGCATTATCTGCCGCGAGATGCAGAGGTCGCTGGCAACGCAATCGCAAAACTGAATCAGTACAAGTCGCGAGGAGATCAAAAGGAGGACGAAAAACTCCAAACTGCGCATCAAACTACGGTTAAAATCGTGAACGTGAAAACGGAGAAACCGTAACGAGATCAACTGGCTGGGGCGCCAGGATTCGAACCTGGGAATGGCGGAATCAAAATCCGCTGCCTTACCACTTGGCTACGCCCCAACAGGTACTGGAGAGCCGCATACAGGCCGTATCGGCGGCGGGACCATAGCGGCGCGGCCCTGCCCGATCAATGTCCGCGCCTCTCATAATTATATACATGCTCAGGCGCGCGTTGACCGGCCTCGGGCACGGGATAGATTAGCGCTATGGCCTACCGCGCGCCGGTCTCCGACATCGCTTTCGCCCTTAAGCACGCCGCCGGCCTGAAAACGGCCATCGCCGAGGGCCTTTACGGCGATCTCGACGAGGAAACGGTCGATTCGGTACTGGAGGAAGCCGGTCGCTTCGCCAGCGACGTGATCGCGCCGCTCAATAGTGTGGGCGACAAGTTCGGTACACCATTCAAGGACGGCAATGTCGCGACGCCGCCCGGCTGGAAGGACGCCTACACCACCTGGGCAGCGGCCGGTTGGAATGGCCTCGCCGCGCCGGCCGACTGGGGCGGCCAGGAGCTGCCGCATGCCGTGAATGCCGCCTGCATAGAGATGTGGAACTCGGCGTCAATGGCTTTCGGCATCGGACCCGCGCTCACCATGGCTGCAATTGATGCTTTGCATGCGTATGGAAGCGACACGCTCAAGCAGGCGTATCTTGGCAAGCTCATCAGCGGTGAATGGATGGGCACCATGCAGCTCACCGAGCCACAGGCCGGATCCGATGTCGGGGCGCTGCGCACTAAGGCCGAGCGTGCAAGCGACGGCAGCTATCGCATTACTGGCTCGAAGATTTTCATCACTTACGGCGAGCATGATCTCACCGACAACATCATCCACTTCGTGCTCGCCCGCCCGCCCGACGCGCCGCCCGGCACCAAGGGCCTTTCGCTCTTCCTGGTGCCAAAAGTGATGCCGGACGGCAAACGCAACGATGTGCGCGCGCATTCGGTCGAGCACAAGCTTGGTATCCATGCCTCGCCCACCTGCACCATGGTCTATGGGGATCATGGCGGAGCCGTGGGCTTCCTCGTCGGCGAGGAGCACAAGGGCATGGCTTGCATGTTCACCATGATGAACCGCACGCGGCTCGCCGTCGGCCTGCAAGGCGTCGGCATTGCCGAGCGTGCGACCCAGCAAGCATTGGCTTATGCGCGTGAGCGCAAACAGGGCGTGGCCGGCGCCATCATCGCCTATCCAGATGTTAAACGCATGCTGCTCACCATGCGCGCGCTCACCGGCGCTGCGCGAGCGATCTGCTATGCGACTGGAATTGCCATCGACCGCTCCCTGCGCGCGAAAACGGACGCCGCGCGCAAAGACGCACACGAGCGTGCCTCTTTACTGACGCCGGTGGCCAAGGCTTTTTCGACCGATATTGGTATAGAGGTCGCCTCGCTCGGCGTGCAGGTGCATGGCGGCATGGGCTACATCGAAGAGACCGGCGCAGCACAACATTATCGGGACGCGCGCATCGCCGCGATCTACGAAGGCACCAACGGAATTCAGGCCCTCGATCTTGTGGCGCGCAAGGTGCCCCTCGAGGGTGGCAAGACCGTCGCTCTATATATCGACGAGCTGCGGCGCACAGTAAAGTCGGTCCAGTCGAGCAATGCGCCCGCCTTCGGCGAAACGGCGACGCGACTTGGCGAAGCAGTAGATAGTCTCAAACGTGCAGCCCGATGGTTGCTGGCACATAAGTCCTCCGACGCGGCACTCGCTGGCGCCACGCCCTTCTTGCGGCTGTTCGGCAATGCCGCTGGAGGCTGCATGCTGGCTGAGGAAGCGCTCGCGTCATTGCGCGCTGGCGATGGAGCTGGCCGTACCACTCTCGCACGCTTTTTCGCAGAAAACCTCGCGGTTCAGGCGAGCGGTCTTGAACTCAGCGTTATCGAAGGCGCCGACAGCATCACCGGGGCGCAAGCAGCACTCGCCGAGTGATCGCAGGGGGCACTCACGTCGATGTCGTTAAAGGGAAAAACCCTATTCATCACGGGCGGTTCGCGCGGAATTGGTCTCGCGATCGCGCTCAAGGCCGCCGCCGAGGGCGCGAATATCGCCATCGCCGCCAAAACGGTTGAGCCGCATCTCAAGCTTGAAGGAACCATTCACACCGCGGCAGCCGAAATTGCGAACGCCGGCGGGCGCGCGCTGCCGCTGGCGGTCGATGTGCGCGACGACGCGGCCGTGCAAGCCGCGCTCGATGAGACCGCGGAGAAATTCGATGGCATCGACATCGTCGTAAACAACGCCAGCGCGATCCAGCTCACGCCGGTCACAGCGACCGATATGAGGCGCTACGACCTGATGCAGCAGATCAATGCCCGCGGCACCTTCATGGTGTCGAAATTTGCGATTCCTTATCTCGTCCGCGCAGCAAATCCGCATATTTTGATGTTGTCGCCGCCGCTCGACATGGCCGAAAAGTGGTTCGCGCCCCACACGGCCTATTCGATGGCGAAATTCGGCATGAGCCTGGTGGTACTTGGCCTTGCCGGCGAATTGCGCGGGAAGGTCGCAGTCAATGCGGTTTGGCCGCGCACTACTATAGCTACCGCCGCCATCAGGAATCTGCTCGGCGGCGACGTGATGATGCGCCGATCGCGCAAGCCGGAGATTCTTGCCGAGGCCGCCTGCCGTATTTTCCAGAAGCCCAAAAGCTTTACCGGGAACTTTCTGATCGACGACACCTTCCTGGCCAGTGAAGGCATTAATGATTTTGACCAGTACCGCGTCGATCCCAGTCAAGCGCTGCAAGTGGATTTCTTCGTGCCTGACAAGAGTCCGGCGCCGAGCGGCGTCAGCCTGGAGGCAAAATCGCGATAAGCACTTCCACGAAGCCGTGCGAGCGTCTAAGTCTAGCTAATGTCCACTCTCCTCCTCAGTCATCCCGCCTGCCTGAACCACCTCACGCCTGCGGGCCATCCGGAACGGCCGGATCGTTTGCGTGCGATCGATCAGGTATTGGAGGACGAAAAGTTTCAATCGCTGGCACGCGTCGAGGCTCCCCTCGGTCCGCTCAATGTTATCGCGCTCTGCCATCCGATGGATTACGTCGAGGCGATCCGCGATGCTTCGCCGGCCGAAGGCCTAGTGCGGCTCGATGCCGATACCTCGATGTCGCCAGGTAGTTTCGAAGCAGCATTGCGCGCCGTCGGCGGCGCGAAGCTGGCAGTAGATGAGGTGATGACCGGCAAGGCCGTAAACGCCTTTGTTGCCACGCGCCCGCCGGGACATCACACGGAAACTGCACGGCCGATGGGTTTCTGCTTATTCAACAATGCGGCAATCGCGGCGCGCTATGCGCAGAAGACGCACGGAGTCGAGCGCGCGGCTGTGGTGGACTTCGACGTGCACCACGGCAACGGTTCGCAAGATATTTTCTGGTCAGACAAATCCGTGATGTACTGCTCGACCCATGAGATGCCGCTCTATCCCGGTACCGGTGCGGTTGGGGAACGTGGTGAATTTAACACCATCGTCAATGCACCGTTGTCAGCCGGCGATGGCGGCGACGCGTTCCGCGAGGCATTCGAGACCGTGATCCTCCCGCGGCTGCGCGAATTCAAACCCGACGTGTTTATCATCTCAGCCGGTTTCGATGCGCACACGCGCGATCCGCTCGCCAACCTAAATCTGGTGGAAGCGGACTTTTCGTGGGTCACCAAGAAACTTATGGAGATCGCGGAAACAAGCGCCAAAGGGCGTGTCGTCTCATTGCTAGAAGGCGGCTACGACTTGCAGGGATTATCGCGCTCTGTCGCAGCCCACGTCAGCGCGCTGATGCACGGCTAAAAAATCCGCGCTATCTTTGCCACCTTGCGACGACCTAGGATGCACGCCACGAATCGCCCGGACACCAGATATGGCCGAGAATAGCAACGCTGACGTCAAGAAAATGCCGTTCGAGCGGGCGATCGAAGAGCTTGAGTCGATCGTCAAGCGCCTGGAAGAGGGCAAGGTGCCGCTTGAGGAATCGGTCGCAATCTATGAGCGCGGCGAGGCACTAAAGAAGCGCTGTGAGGAGCTATTGCGTCAGGCGGAAGCGCGGGTCGAAAAGATCACCCTCGATACCAATGGAAAGCCGACCGGCAGTGAGCCGCTCGACGTGGATTGACGCCACACCTTGTTCAGAAGAATTGCCGCCGGGCAGCCCAAAATGGGGCCGTGTAGGCGCCCCTGTCGAATTGCTTGTCATGGCAAATTTAGTGTAAGTCAGTCTCGCCCGCCCGTTTGGGCGCCGGCACCCGCCGGCGCTGATCAGGTTCGTTCGGAGTTGCTCTTGTCCGAGTCTTCCAAGACACCGCTTCTCGACCGCGTTCACTTTCCGCGCGATCTCAAAAATCTGTCGGCCGAGCAGCTCAAGCAGCTCGCCAATGAGTTGCGATTCGAGACCATTGACGCAGTCGCCAAGACGGGTGGTCATCTCGGGGCAGGCCTCGGCGTGGTCGAGCTGACGGTAGCGTTGCACTATGTGTTCGAGACGCCAGCCGACAGGCTGATCTGGGATGTCGGCCACCAGGCCTATCCGCACAAAATCCTCACTGGCCGACGCGACCGGATCCGCACGCTGCGTCAGGGTGGCGGCCTGTCCGGGTTTACCAAGCGCGCCGAGAGTGAGTACGACCCGTTCGGCGCAGCTCATTCCTCCACATCGATCTCCGCCGGCCTGGGCATGGCGGTGGCGCGCGATCTTGCTGGCAAAAAGCACAACGTCATCGCCGTCATCGGCGATGGTGCCATGTCAGCTGGCATGGCTTACGAAGCCATGAATAATGCCGGCGCACGCAATGAACGGCTTGTCGTTATTCTCAACGACAATGACATGTCGATTGCGCCGCCGGTCGGCGCCATGTCGGCATATTTGTCGCGATTGCTGTCGGGACGCACCTATCTGAAACTGCGAGATGTTGGCAAGCAACTCACCGCCCATTTGCCCAAGCGGCTCGATGAATTCATTACTCGCGGTGTCGAGCATGCCCGCGGCTTCTGGACTGGCGGCACGCTGTTCGAGGAGCTCGGTTTCTACTACGTCGGCCCGATTGATGGACATAATCTCGACCATCTGCTCCCGGTGCTACGCAACGTGCGAGACGCCGAGGCAGGACCAATCCTCGTGCATGTGGTGACGCAGAAGGGGAAAGGTTATGCGCCGGCGGAAACCTCCGCGGACAAATATCATGGTGTGGTCAAATTCGACGTCGCCACCGGTGCTCAGGCAAAATCGAAATCGAATGCGCCGCAATACACAAAGGTTTTCGGCGAAAGTTTGGTCAAGGAAGCACGCAAGGACGACAAGATCGTAGGGATCACCGCAGCGATGCCATCTGGCACCGGCATCGATCTTTTCGCGAAAGAGTTTCCCAGTCGCTGCTTCGATGTCGGCATCGCCGAGCAACATGCTGTAACTTTTGCCGGGGGTCTCGCCGCCGAAGGCTTCAAGCCATTTGCTGCGATCTATTCCACCTTCCTGCAGCGCGGATATGACCAGGTGGTCCATGACATCGCTATCCAACGCTTGCCGGTTCGCTTCGCTATCGATCGCGCCGGACTCGTTGGTGCCGATGGGCCGACTCATGCTGGAGCATTCGACGTCGCTTATCTCGGCTGCCTGCCTGGATTCGTTTTGATGGCGGCAGCGGACGAGGCCGACCTTGTGCACATGGTCGCGACAGCGGCTGCGATTGATGACCGGCCAAGCGCACTGCGCTATCCGCGCGGTGAGGGCCTCGGCGTGCCAATGCCAACCGAAGGCAAACCCCTCGAAATCGGCAAGGGCCGAATCGTGCAGGAAGGCCACAAGGTGGCGCTGCTCTCATATGGCGCACGACTCGGCGAATGCCTTAAGGCGGCCAAAGAGCTGACAGCACTTGGTCTGTCGGCCACCGTGGCGGATGCGCGCTTTGCCAAGCCCCTCGACGTCGACCTGCTTGTACGGCTCGCGCGCGAGCACGAGGTGCTCGTCACAATTGAGGAAGGCGCTATTGGCGGCTTCGGGAGCCACGTTTTGCAGGCACTGGCCGAGCAAGGCCTGCTCGATCAGGGCCTGCGCGTCCGCTGCATGATCCTCCCCGACCAATTTATTGATCAGGATACGCCAGTCGCGATGTACGCGGCGGCCGGTCTCGACGCCCACGCAATCGTCGCCAAGGTGTTCGAGGCATTGGGCAAAGACGTCGACGCGGAGACAGTCAAGCTCGCCTGACGGCCGTTGGTGTCTCTTCTTACGGGTACTTTCTTCCCCTTTTTCGCGCTTCGGAGAGACTAATAGCTATAGCTTGCTTGCGGCTCTTGACCGTCTTGCCGCTGCGTCCGCTCCTGAGTGTGCCCCTGTTGCGCTTCTTCATCGCGCGCTCGACATCTTTCGAGACCCCTTTCGAATATTTACGTGCCATACTTCTCCTCATTAAACCGCCAATCATGGTGGCCGTCGCAAACGCTATCGGCCCAATGCTGGTAACCATCGTCTGTGAAACTTTGTTTCGGGGTCGAAGCCTCAGCCCGCTGGAAGAACTCCGCTCATGAACGCCCCGCGCCAACGCGCCGATCGCCTCCTGGTCGCGCGCGGACTGTTCGAAAGCCGCGCCAAGGCGCAGGCCGCGATCGAAGCAGGGTTGGTAACTGCCGACGAGCAAGTGGTGAGTAAGGCCTCCGAGGAGATCCCAACCGACGCATTGCTACGCGCAAGTGCAGTACACCCATACGTATCGCGGGGCGGCGTCAAGCTCGCTGCGGCACTCGATCGCTTTCACTTTGACCCAAATGGTCATGTCTGCCTCGATGTCGGCGCCTCTACCGGTGGTTTTACGCAAGTGCTGCTGAGCCGTGGCGCACAACGCGTCTATGCGGTCGATGTTGGTCACGAGCAATTGCACGAGACATTGCGTACGCGCCCCGAGGTTATTTCGCTCGAGGCTACAGACATTCGCACCCTTTCCGCTGCCCGGCTCGATAAACTGCCGGACTTCGTCACCATTGACGTCAGCTTCATTTCTCTCAAGTTAGTGCTGCCGCCCGTAACAGCGCTCGCCAAAGCTCCCGCGCAATTCATCGTACTGATCAAGCCGCAATTCGAAGCCGGTCCTGGCGCCGTCAAGAAAGGCATTGTGCGCGAACCCGCTATTCATGCCGCCGTCTGCGACGATATCGGCAAATTTGTCGTCTCGCTCGGATGGCGCATGCTCGGGATAATCCCCTCTCCGATCGAAGGCGGCGACGGCAACGCCGAATTCCTGCTCGGAGCGGTGCGTGACTGAGCAGCTCAAAATTTACCGCCTCGGTCATCGCGGAGATGGCGTTGCCGACACTTCCGACGGGCCGGTCTACGTGCCGTACACGCTGCCGGGCGAGACAGTTACGGTCGGACCGATTGCCGGCCATCCTGACCGCCGGCATCTGGTGCATGTCGATAGGCCCAGCCACGAGCGCATTGAGCCTATTTGTAAACATTTCGGTGCCTGCGGCGGTTGCGCGTTGCAGCACTGGTCGCTGGCCGAATACCGCCTATGGAAACGCTCGCTGGTGGTGGAAGCAATGGCCCAGGCAAATGTTGTGGCGCCCGTTGGCGATCTGATCGACGCCCACGGCGCAGGCCGCCGGCGCGCTGTGCTGCACGCCCGGCTCGGCACCCATGATGTTCTCGAGGTCGGCTTCACAGCGCCTCGCGCGCACCACATCGTTGCCATTGACGAATGCCCTATTTTGGCACCCGGGCTTGGCGGCGCGCTTCGGGCGGCTTGGGCCATTGCCGAAATGCTCAAACCCGCTGGCAAGCCGCTCGACATCCAGGCGACAGCGACTCACTCCGGCCTCGATATCGACGTACGCGGCTCGGGCGCGCTCAATGCGGAACGTCTTACCGAGCTGGCGCGGATCGCTGAGGCTCAGAGCCTTGCTCGTCTCACGCGTCACGGTGAGCTCGTAGCACAGCGCACACAGCCGCTATTACAGGTCGGCCGCGCCTACGTGCCGCTGCCGCCTGGTGCATTTCTGCAGGCGACCGCCGAGGGCGAAAAAACTCTGGCGCGACTGGTGATCGAACACATCGGCAAAGCCAAACGCGTTGCCGATCTGTTTGCCGGCATCGGCACATTCGCGTTGCGCCTGGCCGAGACGGTGCGGGTCAGTGCTGCCGACAGCGACGCCGGCATGATCAAAGCGCTGGAACGCGGGGCCTCGACCGCCTCAGGACTAAAGCCCGTCGAGGCTCAAACGCGTGATCTATTCCGACGCCCGTTCATGGCGAGTGAACTCAAAGCTTTGGATGCTGTCGTATTCGATCCACCGCGCCAAGGAGCTGAAGCGCAAGCCCGCGAACTGGCCAAAAGCGCTGTGCCTGTCGTCGTCGCGGTGTCTTGCGATGCCGCTACATTTACCCGCGATGTAAAGATTTTAATCGACGGCGGCTACAAGCTCGCCGCCGTTACTCCGGTTGATCAATTCCGTTATTCCCATCACGTGGAAATCGTTGCGAAATTTGTGCGGTGAATCCACTACTGAAAATCGATGCCCCCGCCCCAGCGGTCCTGCCACATCTTCTCACCGATCGTGCAGAAGATGCGCGGCGCCTGTGACGAGGCCGGCACCACCTGTGCCTCCGGCTGGCGCCCAGCAATCTCCAGCACCAATTTGGTGCGCGTCGCTTCGATGAATTTTTCACGCTCGCGGATCGGCACGACGAAGGCACCCGGACCACCAATCACGCAGTCCTCGTAGTAAATATCGAGGTTTTCGATGTCCATGGTCCCAACGAAAGGCCTTTTGAGCATGATCGGCAAACCGTTAATCGTGATCCCCGCGGCCAGCACCTCATCGCGCATCGGCACGACCAGCGGGCCAGCGTTGTTGGCACCATCGCCGGACACGTCGATCACCCGGCGTAAGCCTTTATAGTCACTCTTATCAAACAGCGGCTTGGCGAAGCGCAGCGCTCCAGAAATCGAGGTGCGCGAGGCACGCCGGTACGGCGCGCGCGCGATCTCGGCGGCAACCGCGTCGGCGGCCTCCGGACCGTCGATCAATCGCCACGGCATAATGACCTTCTGGTCGGACTGGCCAGCCCATTCAAAATATGTGATGGCGATTTTGCCGTTTACGCCCTGACGCAATGCTTGTAGGAATTCTTTTGAGGTGAGAGCGAGAATGTAACCTTCCCGTTGGAGCGCCTGTTCGTCAGGGTCCATCGAATAGGAAACATCGACCGCGATCACCAGCTCGACATCAACAGGAATCGCGCCGAGACGCGTATCGGCAAGCTGCCGCACGGTTGGCGCGGCCGATGCCGCAATCGCGAATCCCAAAGCTGCGACGGCTATGGCGATCGTCGGGGTGCTGAAGAGTCGCCCCATACTCGAATGCTGGCACGCGGCCCGGGCGAAAAAAAGGCCAAAGATCTAATCTTAACTACGTACGATCTCTTCCGAAAAACCATGGTCATGCGTGTCAACCTTCCAGCGGTTCGGTGTCCACGATTTCGATATCGAAGCCGCCAAGTCCAACGTACGTGCGTTTGCTGGAGGTGAGGAGGCGAATCGAGGAAATGCCGAGGTCCTTGAGAATCTGCGCACCGAGGCCGATTTCGCGCCACTGTCGCGAGCGGACCGCATCAGTTCCCGTGTCGTCATGCGGAATCTCAGCCACCGGCACACCCGCAGTGCCATCCCGCAAATAGACGATAACGCCACGGCCAGCCGCCTTGAAGCGGGCAAGCGATGCACGGATCGATTTGGCGCCACCGAACACGTCGCCAATAACGTCGGCGCGATGCAGCCTCGCCAACACGTCCTTGCCATCGCCAATTTCGCCATAGACAAAGGCCATATGATGCACGCGATCAAACGGCGTGACGTAAGCGTAGCCGTGCAACTTACCGATCTCTGACGGAAGCGAAAATTCGGCGACACGCTCCACAAGCTTGTCGCGGCGCTGCCGGTAAGCGATGAGCTCAGCGATCGAAACTCGAGCCAGTTTGTGTTTCTGCGCAAAAGCGGCAACTTCCGACCCACGCATCACCGAACCATTGTCGTTCATCAATTCGGCGAGCACGCCGACCGGCGGCAATGAGGCCAGCCGGCAGAGGTCGACACAGGCCTCGGTATGGCCGGAGCGCATCAGCACGCCGCCCTCGCGCGCGACCAGCGGAAACACGTGGCCGGGGCGTACAAAATCAGCGGCACCACTGTTGTCATTGGCAAGCGCGCGCACAGTATTGCAGCGCTCGTCCGCAGAAATGCCGGTGGTCAAGCCATGGCGAACATCCACCGAAACAGTGAAGGCGGTGCCGAGCGGCGCCTCGTTGTCCGCCACCATCGGCTCAAGATGCAGCCTACGCGCTTGATCGGCGCCGAGCGGCGCGCAGACGATCCCCGATGTATTGCGAATGATGAACGCCATCTTGTCGGGCGTGCAGTGCGAGGCCGCGACGAAGAGGTCGCCTTCGTTTTCGCGGTCGTCATCGTCAGTAACGACAACGATCTCGCCATTGGCGAAGGCCTTGATCGTAGCTTCGACGCTCTGGTGACTAGTGTGCACCACGATCTCACACCGCCCTCAACCTTCGAGACGCCCCCCTGCGGCGGGCTCCTCAGGATGCAGGATTACAATACTATTCGTGAGGAGTTCGCGAAGCGACACCTCTCGAACCATTAAGCCGCGCAATCAGGTACCGCCCTGCTTGAATGGCCATGCCGTCCCCTCGCCGACCTGGCCGCGGTGCATCAGATAGTGGTCAGCCAGCACGCATGCCACCATGGCCTCACCAATCGGGACCGCACGTATTCCGACGCAGGCATCATGGCGGCCCCTGGTAACAACATCAGTGTCGTTGCCATAACGGTCTACCGTCTTGCGCGGCGTCAGAATTGAGGATGTCGGCTTGACTGCGAAGCGGGCAACGATTGACTGCCCGGTCGAGATGCCACCGAGAATTCCGCCAGCGTGGTTAGACAGGAACAACGGCTTGCCGTCATTACCCATGCGCATCTCGTCGGCATTGTCGATGCCACTCATTGCCGCCGTGGCAAAGCCGTCGCCAATCTCTACGCCCTTGACCGCGTTGATGCCCATCAACGCAGAAGCTAGATCGCCGTCGAGTTTGGCGTAGACCGGCGCCCCGAGGCCCGCTGGTACGCCCTCGGCCACAACCTCAATCACTGCGCCACATGACGAGCCGGCTTTGCGTACGCCGTCGAGATACTCCTCGAAGAAATTGGCCTGCTTCGCATCTGGGCAGAAGAACGGATTTTTGCCGATCTCAGTCCAGTCCCAGCGCGACCGGTCTATCTTGTGCGGACCCATCTGCACCAATGCGCCGCGCACGGTAAGGCCTGGCACGATCTTGCGC
>JBARNC010000516.1:0-4476 GCA_049802775.1 Pseudolabrys sp.
CAGTCCAGCCCGGCACGACGAGCCGCGCAGGGAAGCCGTTGAAATGTGGCAGAGGCTGGCCGTTCATTTCGTAGGCTATGATCGTCGACTCTTCGATGGCCTTCCAAACAGGAATGCTCTTGATGAAATCGGGCGTCCCCTGGACCGACGGTCCATCGGCGCCATCGAAGGCGACTTCGATCGCTTCCTTCTTAAGACCGGTCTTGTCGAGAATATCCTTGAGCTTGGCGCCCTTCCAGTGCGCGCAGCCCATGGCGCCGTATCCCCATTCCACGCCCTGCACGTGAGGCTGCGACAAGCCACGCCTGTTGCCGGAGCACTGATTGACGGCGACCACTTCGATCGCGGGCATCTTCTTGAGATCGTCGAGCGTGATCTCGGCGGTGCCGTTGGTGCCATCGCCGCCGACTGCGATCTTGTAGCCTTCGGCCTTGACCTGTGGAATGTCGGCCAGGTGATAACGAATAAAGAACTCGTCGTTCGGTGTGATCGGCGTGCGCAGGTATTCCAGTGGCGTTTCGTAGTTTGGCGGTCTGTCAGAGAGCTGGATGAGTGGCTTCTTGCCCGGCAGCGTTGCCATGGTGGCGTAGCTGCTGACGCCCTCCGGCACGCCCGGTGTAAGATCTGCGCCGGCAGCTTCTGCAAGTCTTAGTCCAGGCACCGCAAGGGCGGCGCCCGCACCTGCTGTTTGCAACAAATGACGTCGTGTGATCATCGTTCCTCTCCCAGAGACTTACTAAAGCGTGCCGGTCATCACCGGCGCTTCAGATATTTTTATTGGAATATGATCCGATGAATTCATTGGCCGGTCAATTGTCATGGGGGCGTAGACGCTCGAATTGACCCTCGCATCAAGCGCGCAATCTCATAACATCGGACTTTAAGGAGATGATGCGAAGCGGCTCTGTCGCTCAGCGTCCAATGCGCCGGGGCTCCGGGCGGTTCGCGATTGCCTTCCAGAGCAGGCGGTATTTTGGCGTTGCTGCGGGGATTGGATCACGCTGTCCGCAATAGCTGCGATTGCGTTCGGCTTTCGCAAACACCGCACCGATTTTTGGCTCACTGCCGGCGGCAAGTAATGTCAACCGGTCGAGCGCACAAGCCAGCGTGCTTTGCGCGATGAATTCGGTGCCGCCCTGGCAGAACCAGCCGGACAATTGCAATCGTGGATCGCCGTAAGTGCGTACAAAGCCGAGACAATGGCGCGGTGTACCTTTCGAAGTGGCGAAGGAAACGATTGCTAGCGGCCCGAATTTGCTCGCGAGGGGTTCGTCGGCGCGCTGCGCTTCGACTGGCGCGAGTGCTTCCGCTCCAGCGATGATTTTGGCTTTCGGATCAGCAAAGCGGCTGATCTCGCTGCCTGGCCGGTAAATCTCGACCTGTAGATAGGGCGAAACGCTGTCTGGTTCGCCCAACGTAAGGATATCCTTGCGTCCGCCGCCTTCTGCGTGCCGGCGGATGACGTAGCTCGCCGGCATGGCTTCTGGGATCGATAGCGCAAAGGCCGGGAACAGCCGCTCCACTTCAATCCATTCCGGCTGAAGCACCGGCGGGATGGGGGTCATCACTTTTGGCAATTGGGAAACATGCGCAGCCCCTATGGAAAGCAGCGCAACAGCACCCAGATATGCGAGCAAACGCACAAAGCTGGTGGGCAGTTCTTCACGCCATGAGCGTAGAGCCGGGTGCATGCGATTGTCGTCGGCAGGGTGCCGTTGTGTTGAAGGCTGTTCTCGCCTAGAAGCGCTGCCATTCGGTTGCCCCGTGCCAGCAGCCGATTGGTAATTTATTCTGGAGCGTTAACAATGGGTTACAAGGTTGCCGTGGTGGGTGCTACCGGCAATGTCGGGCGTGAGATGCTCGATATACTGGCCGAACGTAATTTCCCCGCCGACGAAGTAGTTGCCGTTGCATCGCGCCGGAGCCAGGGCGTGGAGTGTTCATTCGGCAACAAGACCCTGAAGGTGAAGGCGCTAGACCATTTTGATTTCTCTGACGTCGACATCTGCCTGATGTCGGCGGGTGGTGCGGTGTCAAAGGAGTGGTCGCCGAAAATCGCTGCACAGGGAGCGGTGGTTATCGACAATTCCTCGGCCTGGCGCATGGATCCGGATGTCCCGCTGATCGTGCCCGAGGTGAATGCAGACGCGGTCGCGGGCTTCACCAAGAAAAACATTATCGCCAACCCGAACTGCTCGACCGCGCAGCTCGTGGTCGCACTCAAACCGCTGCACGACAAGGCGAAGATCAAGCGCGTTGTGGTTGCGACCTATCAATCGGTTTCGGGCGCCGGCAAGGACGCGATGGACGAACTGTTCTCGCAGAGCAAGGCGGTGTTCACACTCGATGAAGTGCAAACCAAGAAATTTTCCAAGCGGATCGCGTTCAACGTGATCCCGCACATCGACGTGTTCATGGAGGACGGCTACACCAAGGAAGAATGGAAGATGATGATGGAGACCAAGAAGATTCTTGATCCCCACATCAAGCTCACCGCCACCTGCGTGCGCGTGCCTGTGTTCGTCGGCCATTCGGAAGCGGTGAATGTCGAGTTCGAGAACATGATCAGCGTCGAGGAAGCGCGCGCCATTTTGCGCAGCGCGCCCGGCTGCCTGGTGATCGACAAGCACGAGGACGGCGGCTACGTGACGCCCTACGAATGCGTTGGCGAGGATGCGACCTATATTAGTCGCATCCGCACCGACCCGACCGTCGACAACGGCCTGCAGATGTGGGTGGTGTCGGACAATCTGCGCAAAGGTGCGGCGCTCAACGCCATTCAAATTGCCGAGTGCCTGATCAATCGCAAGTTGATTCACGCGAAGCGTCGAGCGGCATAGACCGCCAGCACGTCGCTTATTTTCTCGCTCAAGCTGGAGCGCTTTGAAATAGCGAGCAGCCGCTCCTGGCTATTGTCACTGGCAATCGCCAACAAGGTCGTCGTAGGACAACCGGTTGGATAAACTCAAAATCGGACCTGCGATTTCGATCGATTTATCGTGGGCGAGCATGCGCACGGTCTTCGGCGGCGCATTCTCGGCGGGAGCCAGGCGATGCGCGAGCTCGGCCCTCGCTTTGGTTTCGATCTTCTGGCAAGGCGGGAGATCACGCCAAGATTTAGCAGGAAAATCCGACGAATCACGGTTAGGACGCGGTAAGTAGCGCGAGCGGTCTCGAT
This sequence comes from Pseudolabrys sp., assembly GCA_049802775.1. Lineage (GTDB taxonomy): Bacteria > Pseudomonadota > Alphaproteobacteria > Rhizobiales > Xanthobacteraceae > Pseudolabrys. The sequence continues at coordinate 3,179 of JBARNC010000516.1, forward strand.
CAGAAGCGCGGTTGTGCAAACAGCCGCGTATAGTCATCGGCCGCGACTTGCACGAACTTTCCGGTCGTCGGATCGCGCACCGAGAGTTGGCCCGTTGCCACGCCGAAATAGGCGGCATGTAGCGTGAGCGCGCCGCGCTCAACCAAGGTCCTTATCCATGGGAATGTCATCAGGTTGTCGAGCGTCTTGACGACCGACGCTTGCTCGAGCTGCGTGAGATAATGGCCCAGCGGCCGGTCGCCGCGCGGACCGACTGCCGCTGCTGCTGGCGCGATCAACGCCATCCAATGTCCGATGAAATCGCCGGGCGAAAGCGGCTCGGTCTCCTCGGCGAAGGCGCGGATACCGCTGCATTGTGCGTGGCCAAGCACGACGATGTGCTTCACCTTCAGTGCCTGCACAGCGAATTCAAGTGCGGCGGAAACCGCGCGCTGCGCGCCATCCGGCGTATAAGGCGGCACTAGGTTGCCGATATTGCGTACGATGAACAGCTCGCCAGGGCGCGCATCGAAAATGACTTCCGGCGAAACGCGTGAGTCGCAGCAGCCGATGACCATAATCCGCGGTGATTGTCCGCTTTCGGCGAGGCCGAGATAGCGGTCCTGTTCGTGGCGCAGCCGGCCGATGAGAAACGCGCGGTAGCCGTCGATCAGTTGTTGAGGGAATGGCATGATTTGCTGTTCGTGAAAATCGTAACGCGGCTCACACAATCACGGTCGCGTCACTATTGGCAACCCGTTGAGATGTGGGAGTGGCATGCAGGTTACACCGGCGATAGGGTGGGGCTCGAGGACAGGGAGACAACCTCCAATGACTATCCGGCCGCGTCGCAGCCTCCTCTATATGCCGGGCTCCAATGCGCGCGCGTTGGAGAAGGCGAAGACGCTGCCTGCCGACGGCGTGATTCTTGACCTCGAGGATTCGGTTGCGCCCGAGGCCAAGGAAACCGCGCGCCAGCAAGTAGCCGACACCGTCAAAGCAGGCGGCTTTGGCGCGCGCGAAGTGTTCGTCCGCATCAACGGCGTCGATACCCCCTGGCATGCCGACGATCTTTCAGCAGCCGCACAGGCTGCGCCCGATGCCATCCTGGTACCGAAGGTGTCGAGCGCGGACACACTGGAGCTGATCGGCCGCCGCCTGCTTGATATGGGTACCGATCACAAGACGCGAGTGTGGGCAATGATCGAAACCCCGCTTGCGATCTTCAACATTCTGCAGATCGCCGCGGCCGCACGTGATTCTGAAACACGCCTTTCTGGCTTTGTGATGGGCACGAATGACCTCGCAAAGGATACCCG
>JBARNC010000517.1:0-8640 GCA_049802775.1 Pseudolabrys sp.
CAGCGAGCGTGACACGTATCGCGGAACGCACCACTGCCGGCGGCCTAAATGGCATGCTCGCGCGCATTTCACTTTCACTCGACAAGGTCGAGCAAAGGCAGGCCGCGACGCTCACCGGTCTAGAGAAACGCATCGACACAAGAGCACGCCGGATACGTAGCGTTCTGGCCGACCTCGGAATCGACAATGGCCACGCAGGGGCAGTTGGAGGGCCATTTGTTCCGGTCAAGCCGCCACAGTCGGGCGCCAGCGCCTTCGAACGCCAACTTTACCGCATCAATATCGCCCGCGTCCAGATCGACCGCTACAGCCACAAACTGGTGGCCGTGCCAGTCCGAAAACCCGTAGTCGGCGAAGTAGATATGAGTTCGCCGTTCGGCATGCGCATGGATCCCTTTTTAGGCCGTCCGGCGGTCCATACCGGCATCGATCTACGCGGGGAAGTGGGCGAGCCCGTACGCGCAACAGCCACCGGCCGCGTGACCATTGCCGGCCGCGAGGGCGGCTACGGTAACATGGTGGAAATCAGTCACGGAAACAGCCTTGCGACCCGCTATGGCCACTTGTCCGAGATCAACGTGAAAAACGGCCAAATTGTTCGAATTGGTGAGGTCGTTGGCAGGATCGGATCGACTGGACGTTCCACCGCCCCGCATCTGCACTATGAGACACGGGTCAACGGCGAGGCAGTTGATCCACAGAAATTCCTGCGCGCGGGGTTAAGGCTCGGCGATGTTTAGGAGCGCCGCCAACATAAAAACGCGCACACTACTATTCTACTCTACGTCCTCGACCTGCTCAGGTCCACCGCCGAAAGCTTTCTGCGCCAGCGCTGCTTGCATGAATTCGTCGAGATCGCCGTCGAGCACACCAGCTGTGTTTGATGTGGATACGCCAGTCCGTAGATCCTTTACCATCTGATAGGGCTGCAGCACGTAGGAACGAATCTGGTGGCCCCATCCGATATCAGTTTTGGCGGCCTGTTCGGCTGCCGCTTTATCCTCTCGCTTCTTCATCTCGATTTCGAACAGCTTGGCGCGCAGCATGTCCCACGCCATCGCGCGGTTGCGATGCTGCGACCGATCCTGCTGGCACTTCACCACGATATTGGTCGGAATGTGCGTAAGGCGAACGGCGGATTCAGTCTTGTTCACGTGCTGACCACCGGCACCCCCCGAACGCATGACATCCGTACGGACGTCGTTCTCATTGATCTCGATCTTGATGCGGTCGTCTACCACGGGAAACACGACCACGCTGGCGAACGAGGTGTGCCGGCGCGCATTGGAATCGAAGGGCGAGATGCGCACCAGCCGGTGCACCCCGTTCTCGCTCTTCAGCCAGCCATAGGCGTTGTGGCCCTTGATCATCACGGTCGCCGACTTGATGCCGGCGCCTTCGCCTTCGCTCTCCTCAATCCACTCGACCTTATAGCCGTGCGCCTCGGCCCAGCGCACGTACATGCGCATGAGCATATTGGCCCAGTCCTGGCTCTCGGTGCCGCCGGCGCCAGCATGGACTTCGAGATAGCAGTCATTGGCGTCAGCCTCGCCGGATAACAGCGCTTCCAGCTCCCGCCGTGCCACCTCGGCCTTCAGCCGCTTAAGCGCGGCTTCGGCTTCGCTGATGGTCTTGTCGTCTTTCTCCGCCTCACCGAGCTCTATCAAGGTGAGTTGATCTTCAAGCTCCTGCTCGATGCGACCGATGGCCTTAAGCTGGTCGTCGAGCGCATCACGTTCGCGCATCACACGTTGCGCTCGTGTCTGATCGTTCCAGAGATTGGGATCTTCCGACTGCTTGTTCAGCTCGGCGAGGCGCCGCGTCGCGGTATCGACGTCAAAGATGCCTCCTCAGCAGCCGCACTGACTGCTTGATTTCCTCGACCAGATTCTGAGTTTCCGCACGCATATTAAATTCCATTACAGGAGCGGCACCGTTTCGATTTTTGTGACGTGGATTTAGCGATGCAACCGGATCGGTGCAACCGCCGCGGGTTGGACTATTAGTACAACCCACCTGTGCCCGAACGCACCGCGCGGTCGGTGTCAGGGCTGACACCAACGCCCCAGGACCGTCCGCCGCCATCTGCCCCGTCGCCGCCGACAACCGAGTAGTTGTCGGGTGGCGCCGTGCCGGGCTTGAAAGCCTCCAGGATCACGCGCTCGGTGCCAGGGCCGGCGCGCATTCCGCTCTTCAGATCGACACGGACGAGCTTGATCCCTGGCGGCACGCGGAACGGTACCGACGGCTTGTCGGCGAGCGCGACTTTGAGAAACTCTTTTACGATGGGCGCAGAGAGATGACCGCCGGTCGCGCCGCGGCCAAGATGGCGCGGCTTGTCGTAGCCCATATAGACACCGACCACGATGTCCGGCGTAAAGCCGATGAACCAGGCATCCTTTTCATCGTTGGTGGTGCCGGTCTTGCCGGCGACGGGTTTACCGATTTCCTTTTGGAAGCCCGCCCCTGCCGCAGTGCCGCGCAGGACCACGCCTTCCATTATCGACGTGATCTGATAGGCGGTCATCGGATCAAGAACTTGCTGGCGCCGGTCGATGAGCGATGGCTCAGACTGGTTCTCCCATTTCTTGCCATCACATCCGACGCATTCGCGCTCGTCGTGCTTGTAAACGGTGTGGCCGTAACGGTCCTGGATGCGGTCAATCAAGGTCGGCTTGATACGGCGGCCGCCATTATCGAACATTGCGTAGGCGGTCGTCATGCGCAGCACCGTGGTCTCACCGGCACCAAGCGCGAACGACAGATATGGTGGCAAATCGTCATAGACGCCAAAGCGCTTGGCATAATCGGCAATCAGCGGCATGCCGATGTCCTGCGCGAGCCGTACCGTCATCACGTTGCGCGAGTGTTCGATGCCGAAGCGCAGGGTGGCTGGACCATAGAACTTGCCTTCGTAATTTTCCGGCCGCCACACTCCTATGCCAGGCCCCTGGTCTATCTCGAGCGGAGCGTCGAGCACGACAGTCGACGGAGTGTAGCCGTTATCGAGTGCGGCCGCGTAGACGAAAGGTTTGAAAGATGAGCCGGGTTGGCGCAATGCTTGGGTCGCGCGGTTGAACTGGCTCTGGTCGAAAGAGAACCCACCAACCATGGCGAGCACGCGTCCGGTCCATGGGTCTTCCACCACCATCGCGCCAGAAACTTCCGGAACCTGGTGCAAGACGAATTGGCCTTCGGATTTGGCGGGCTCCACATAAACTACGTCGCCGGGGCTAACGACTTGACTGACTTTCCCGACCGGCTTGCCGCCAGTCTTGGCCCATTTCAAACCTTCGAGCGGCAATATGCCGACCGTGCGATCTTTTCCGACAAAGCCACCCGGTTCGCGCCCCGGCTGCAAGCCAATACGCGCCGATTGATCGCTGACTTCCAACACCACTGCCAATCGCCACGGTGCTACATCGGCCAAAGCTTTCACTTCGGCGAGTTTGACGCCCCAGTCGCCCGCAATATTGATTTTCGTTACAGGACCACGCCAACCTTGCGCTTCATCGAAACGCACCAGACCTTCCGTAAACGTCTTGCGCGCCAGCACCTGCAACTTGGGATCCAGTGAAGTGCGGACGGAGAGACCGCCCTCGTACAACTTCTTCTCGCCATATCGCTCATAAAGTTCGCGCCGAACTTCCTCGGCGAAATATTCAGTGGCGAAGATATGCGCGCTAGTCGCCTTTGATGTCACGCCGAGCGGCGAACGCTTGGCCTTTTCGGCGTCCGCAGTTTTAACGAAGCCCGACTCCGCCATGCGATCGATGACCCAATTGCGTCGCTCGATCGCGCGCTCGCGTTGGCGGAACGGATGGTAGTTATTTGGTGCCTTCGGCAGCGACGCGAGGTAGGCCGCTTCGGGAACGGTGAGTTCGTTGACCGCCTTATCAAAATAGACGAGCGAGGCAGCGGCGATGCCATACGCGCCAAGCCCTAGATAGATTTCGTTCAAGTAAAGCTCGAGGATCTTGTCTTTGCTATAAGTGCGCTCGATCTTGAGCGCTAGCAACGCTTCCTTGAGCTTACGCGCCATCGAAAGTTCGTTTGTTAGCAAAAAGTTCTTGGCGACTTGTTGCGTAATGGTTGAAGCGCCCTGTGGACGCCGGCTGGATCCATAGTTCTGAAGATAAATGATCCCAGCGCGGGCTATGCCTATAAAATCCAGCCCGCCGTGCTCGTAGAAGTTCTTGTCCTCCGCGGCGAGGAAGGCATTAATCACGAGCTTTGGCACTGCCTGGATTGGAATGTACAGTCGTCGTTCGCGCGCATATTCCGCCATCAGCGAACCGTCTGCCGCATGCACCCGAGTCGTTACCGGCGGCTCATAGTCCTGCAACTGCGAATAGTCCGGCAGGTCCTTGGAAAAATGCCAGAGCAGGCCAGCGGCCGCAGCCACGCCCACCACGAACAGGATGGTGCCTGCCGCGAACAGGAAGCCGAGGAAGCGTAGTACGAGCTTCATGATCGAATGGTCCTGTCTTGCGCCTGGTCGCAGGCTTCATCCACCAAAACAGCGAGCCGCAAGACCGGCAGGCATATTAATACGGCCAGGCCGCCGCCGTCATTAGCTGGGGCACCGGCACAACCCTCTGGTCGCTCGGTTTTATGTTGAAACTGAGGCCGGTAGCCCATTCAGTTTCGTCCCCGGCCAGTCCCGGCAATGCGGGGCGCCAAGAAGGTATCGACTGCCTGCGCCAGAGCCTGGGCGGTGCGGGCGCGCCAGGTTGCCGAGGTAAGCTGCTTAAGATCGTCCTTGGTCGACATGTAGCCTAGCTCCACCAGAACCGATGGCACATCCGGTGCTAACAGCACCTTGAAGCCTGCCGACTTTAGCGGGTGTTTGTGCAGTCGCGCGGTAGTCTTGAGTTCACCAACGACTGTGCGTGCGAATTGCATGGAAAATGTTTTGGTCTCGCGCTGCGCGAGATCGACGAGGATATTAGCGACGTCGTCAGGCTCGGTGGTGAGATCGACACCCGCAATCGCGTCGGCTTTGTTTTCTGCCTCGGCCAGCCGCGCCGCCTCCACGTCGGAAGCGTTTTCCGACAACGTATAGACGGTGGCGCCCTCAGCCTGCCCCTCGCTGCGCGGCAAGGCATCGGCATGCACAGAGATGAAGAGAGCGGCTCCCTGTGTGCGTGCAAAACGCACCCGTTCCGCAAGCGGGATGAACGTGTCATCCGAACGTGTCATTGCGACCCGGAATTTGCCTCCGCTCTCGAGCTTCTCGCGCAATGTCTGCGCAAAAGCAAGGACGACATCCTTTTCAAGTTCTCCGCCGGAACCTTTGGTGCCGTTGTCGATGCCGCCATGACCGGGATCAAGCACGATCAGCGGGCGCACATCCCCATCGACCTTCGGCGGCACCTCGCTCGGCCGGATAGGAACGTTGTGCGCCGGATGTTTTTCGAGCGCTATGTTGCGCATAAAGCTGGCGCGGTCCGTGGCGACAAGATCGAGCACCAGCCGCGCCGGCTGCCCCTCCGCTGCATCGAGCACGAAGGCCTTGTCGAGGCGCACCGGCCCCTTTGTATCGAGCACGATGCGTGACCCGCTCTGCATGATCAGCCCGTAGCGAAACGCCTTCACCAGACCGCGCGTTTGCTCGGCGGCTTTGGCGGGAAGCTTGAAGGTTATCTGCGGCAGATCAACCACCACGCGGTAAGGATCGGCGAGGGTGAAGGCGGCGAGATCGACCGTCCGGTTCAGGTCGACGACGAACCGGGTCTGCTTGTCGTCTCCACCGATGCGCATATCGGTCGCCATTGCAGGCGAATCCGCTGCCGCAGCCACAGCGTGCGTGGTCACGCTACTCTCGGCGGCGACGCCAACCCAGTCGCACAGCATCGTGCAAGCGAGCGTAGTGGCTATGGCAAAAGCGCGGGCTGTCACGAATCCGGACCCTTTTGTGCCTCTTTTTAACTCATTAAGCCCCGCTTTGGTTAACGGATCTTGCGGGGGATGCCTTTTCAATGCGCCAGTACGGCCTGACTGCAAAGCTTCCCTTGCCAGTCATGGCTGAGGGCCGTATGTAGAGTATGCTGATGGTTAGAGTTCCGGTTGTGCCGCGTTCGGGCCCCGGCCGCTTAGGTCCTGTACCGCCCCCCTCGAGGAGGTCGGCGGACGGCCAAGCGAAACGAGCCGAAACCCTTGTGAAGGACACCCGGATCAGCGCACGGCCACAGGGGCCGCTCGCGACCTAGCTATGAGCATCGAGAAACCTCGGTTCGCGCCCGTGAGGCGCGACCGCAGCGCTACGGGTCGCACGTTTCATGCTGCCACTGATGCAGCAAAGGTGTTTTGAGGTCTATCGCCCACGCGCCGCTACCATGACGGTGCGCGTTGGCATGGAACTCGGCCACGCGGCCCTTCCCTTCCACACCAATCAGGCCGGCTTCCCGCCATACCGCATTGCGCTGTCTTCATCGCGCCAACGCGCGGGAATGGCTGGCCTAGTGAGATTTTCCAATGGCCGACAAAATGTTGATCGACGCGACCCACCCCGAGGAGACTCGGGTCGTTGTGCTGCGCGGCAATCGCGTCGAGGAATTCGATTTCGAGAGCGCGAACCGCAAACAACTCCGCGGTAACATCTACCTCGCCAAGGTCACGCGCGTTGAACCGTCCTTGCAGGCGGCTTTCGTCGATTACGGCGGCAATCGCCACGGCTTTCTGGCGTTCTCCGAAATCCATCCCGACTACTACCAGATCCCGGTCGCCGACCGGCAGGCCCTGATCGCGCAGGAGGAGCGCGACCAGCGCGAGGCCGATGCGGATGCCGACAATCGCGCGGGGCGGCGCGGCCGCTATCGGCATCGCGGCGCGGAGCGCCATCGCGATCGCGAGGCCGTGCAGAGCGAGCCCCTCGCTGCCGAAGAACTCGCCAGCGAAGATGCCGAGAGCCCGGCTGGTGAACCAGGGCTTGGCGAGCCGACAGCGGAGCCGATCGAGGAAACCACGGCGCAAATGCTAGAAGCTGACCCGGGGTCACCTGAACTTGCGGCTGAAGCAGACGCACACGAAGCTGCTGAAATTCCAGCCAGCGAAGAGATGCTGCCGCCGGCCAAGGTAAGCCCCGCAATGCTCGAACAGATTGCCGAAGGTGAGCAGCCTTCCACCGCCGCCGAAGGCACTTTGGCCGCTGCCACACCTGCCGGTGCCGCCAATGGCAACGGCGAGGAGCACGCCGAAGAAGAAACGGTTGAATCCGTTGGCGGCGCAGATGCGCTTGAAGAAGTGCAGGAGCGGGTCCAGCGATTCCGGCGTCAGTACAAGATTCAGGAAGTGATCAAGCGCCGGCAAGTCATGCTGGTTCAGGTCGTCAAGGAAGAGCGCGGCACCAAGGGCGCAGCATTGACGACGTATTTGTCGCTCGCCGGCCGCTACTCGGTGCTGATGCCCAACACCTCACGCGGCGGCGGCATTTCCCGCAAAATCACTTCGGCCGAGGATCGCACGCGGCTCAAGGAAATTGCGCAGGATCTAGAGGTGCCTGAAGGTATGGGCGTGATCTTGCGGACGGCGGGCGCTAGCCGCACCAAGATCGAGGTCAAACGCGATTTCGAATATCTGCTGCGTCTGTGGGAAACGGTGCGCGACCTCACGCTCAAGTCCACCGCGCCCAAACTGGTTTATGAGGAGGGCTCGCTGACCAAGCGTTCGATCCGCGACCTCTACGGCGAGGACATCGAAGAGATCGTCGTCTCGGGTGAGGAAGGCTTCAAGGAAGCGCGTGAGTTCATGCGCATGCTGATGCCAAGCCACGCCAACTACGTAAAACAATACAAAGACACGCAGCCGCTGTTCACCCGTTATGGCATTGAAAGTCAGCTCGATGCCATGTTCTCCCCGGTCGTACAACTTCGCTCCGGCGGCTACATTGTAATCAACCAGGCCGAAGCTCTGGTGGCGATCGATGTCAACTCCGGGCGCGCCACGCGCGAGCACCACATTGAGGACACGGCGCTCAAAACCAATTGTGAGGCGGCGGAGGAAATCGCTCGACAACTACGCCTACGCGACCTCGCCGGCCTAATTGTCATCGACTTCATCGACATGGATGAGGGCCGCAACAATCGCACGGTGGAGCGGCGACTAAAAGAAGCGCTCAGGTATGACCGCGCTCGCATCCAGGTCGGTCGTATTTCGCATTTCGGCCTGCTGGAAATGTCGCGCCAGCGCATTCGCACCTCTGTCCTGGAGAGCTCAACCGAAAAATGTCCGGTATGCGGCGGCTCCGGCCATGTCCGTTCTGTGTCGTCGGTCGCGTTGCAATTGTTGCGCGCCATCGAGGAAATGCTGATCAAGGGCGCCACGCACAACCTGATCGTGCGTACGCGCGCCGAAGTCGCGCTCTACGTACTCAATCACAAACGTGCGCATCTGCGCGCGCTCGAGGAGCGCTTCCGCATCACCATCACAGTGTCCGCCGACCCAGCAGTGACCGGCCAGCAGTCCTATGTGGTCGATCGCGGTGAGCAGGTGCACACGCCGGAAGCCGCGCGCAGCCTTGCCGCGGCGCAGCCAGTGCCACTCCCGGACGTGGATGAAGAAGATATTGTTGCTGACGAAGCCGAGGGGATCGAGGCCGAGGAAGGCGCCGACACGATGGACGCTGCGCCTGCGGAAACG
>JBARNC010000518.1:0-18537 GCA_049802775.1 Pseudolabrys sp.
CCAAGGAAGCCCGATCGTCGTTGCTTTAAGCCGCGTCCCCTGCTGAGAGCAGAGTGCGCCGGTTTCGCCTCCGGCTGCCGGTCAGATTTCTTGGAGAGGTTTTGGCTTCTCTCTCCAGGCGGCTGGCCGGCCTCTTGTCCGGCTACCTACCGACCGACACACGGCCACAGGCACGTGCGAAATTGGGCACAATTGAAGTAACATTTTTTTCGCGTTGTGCAAGCGAATTAGTTCGCCACGTCAAAAAACTTCTTAACTTTTTCTTTCAGCGATGGGGCGCGGCTGTTCAGTCGCGCGCAGTGAACGGCTCGATGCGGTGAGCGTTGCGCACGAATTGCACCATGATGGCGATGCCGCTGAGCACGAACAGCGCGTCGAGGATTCGCTGCCCGATGCTGCCGAGGTCGAACAAGGTGGCGAGCGCCCACGAGCCGGCGAACGCAGCGCCGAACACCTCGGCGCCAATCAGGATGGCGGCGCTGATCACGGTGACGACATTGAGCCATACGATGCGGCGGTCTTGGGCCATGAGGGCCTCCCTTGCGAGGCGCAATCTCCTCGAATCCGGCTGCCAGATCAAGTCCATAGCGGCGACCGCGGCTGGCGTGCGGCCGCCTTTGATCTTGCTCATTGCGGCTTCGGTTCAGGTGCCAAAAGTTAACCCATGGTACCTTCGAAGATGCTCACAGTTGTTCGCCCCTTCCTCGCCGGCCTCGTAGCGGCCGGCTTGGCAGCGGGCTTTGCGGCGAAGCTCGCGGGTGTCGGCGACTGGGCGGCGGTCATATGGGCGGCAGTCACGGTGCCCGTGCTGCTCGCGCTGCTCATCGAGATTGTGACAAGTCTGCGGCAGGGCGACGTCGGGCTCGACATCGTCGCCGCGCTGTCAATGATTGCGGCATTGGCCTTCGGTGAGACCCTCGCCGCATCCATCGTTGCGCTGATGTATGCCGGGGGCCAGTACCTCGAGAGCTTCGCCGAAAGGGCGGCCCGCCGCGAGATGACCGCCCTGCTGTCGCGGGTGCCACGCACCGCAGTGCGGCACCGGGATGGACAACTCGAAGAGGTTGGCCTCGATCTGGTTGTGCCCGGCGACCGCCTGCTGATCCGGCGCGGCGATGTGGTGCCCGTGGACGGAACGGTCGCCGAAGGAGTGGCGGTGCTCGACCAGTCGGCGCTCACGGGTGAGTCCCTCCCGGTTCAGCTCAAGCTCGGCGATCCAGTCTTGAGTGGTTCCACCAACGCTGGTGAAGTTTTCGATATGGCTGCAACACGGCGGGCGGCGGAGAGCACCTATGCCGGCATCGTTCGGCTGGTTGAGGCCGCCCAGCGCTCACGTGCGCCAATGTCACGGCTGGCCGACCGCTACGCCATCCTGTTTCTGGCGGTTACGGTCGCCCTTGCCGGCGCTGCCTGGGGCCTGACCGGTGATCCGATTCGCGCGGTAGCCGTGCTGGTCGTGGCGACACCCTGTCCACTCATTCTGGCGGTGCCGGTCGCCATCGTTTCCGGACTCTCGCGTGCGGCCAAGCTCGGCATCCTGATCAAGGGTGGCAAGGCGATCGAGACGCTGGCGCAGGTGCGGTCACTCGTTATCGACAAGACAGGCACATTGACGATCGGTCAGGCGAGACTCATTTCCACTCGCGTGGCCGATGGCATGGGGCTTGATGAACTGCTGCGGGTCGCGGCATCGCTCGACCAAGCCTCCAAGCACGTGATCGCCCAGACCGTCGTCGCCGAGGCGCGGAGCAAAGGCCTATTGCTGGCGGTCCCATCCGATGTGGTCGAGACCCCAGGGGAGGGAATTGCCGGCCGGGTGGAAGGATACTCCGTCCTGGTGGGTGGGCCGAGTTTTATTGTCGGCAAGGTCGGCGATGCCGGCTTGTCGCTATTGTCGCACGACCGCCCGCCCGGCGCGCTCACGGTGGCAGTGGCAGTTAACGGAAGACTGGCCGGCGTCCTGATCCTTGCCGACGAGTTGCGCGCCGGCACAGAAGCCATGTTGGGCGACCTTCGGCTTATGGGCATTCAACGCATCGTGCTGGCGACCGGCGACCACCACGAGGTTGCTCGCTTCATTGCTGCCGGCCTCTCATTCGATTTGGTGCGCTCAGAACTCACGCCCGACCAGAAAATCTTGGTGGTGCTGTCAGAGCGTAAGAACGGTCCCGTGATGATGATTGGTGACGGCGTCAACGACGCTCCCGCGCTGGCTGCTGCCGATGTTGGCGTAGCGATGGGCGCCAGGGGAGCCGCTGCTTCCGCTGAGGCTGCCGATGTCGTGCTGCTGGTCGATCATCTCGACCGGATTCTTCCGGCCATCAAGATCGCTCGCCGCTCGCGCTTTATCGCCCTGGAGAGTGTGGTGGTCGGCATCGGCCTGTCGACCTTGGCCATGATCGCGGCCTCGTTCGGTTTGTTGACGCCCGTCGAGGGAGCGTTGCTGCAAGAGGTGATCGATGTGGCGGTTATCTTCAACGCGCTGCGGGCCTTGCGGGGATGAGACAGGCCCTCGCCAACGGCCAGGTTCACGATTAGATGGATTGGATGACCCGTCTTCCTGCCGCTTTTGCCATCCAAAATCCGCTGCTCGCCGCCTGGACAGGCGCTTTCGAGCTGCCGCCATTCGTACAGATCGAGCCGGGGCATTTCCGTTCCGCCTTCGACCGGGCGCTGGTCGCGCATCGCGCCGAGATCGATGCCATTGCTGCCGATCCCACGGCGCCAAGCTTCGACAACACTGTTGCAGCGCTGGAGAAGAGTGGTCGCGAGCTTGAGCGCATCGCCGACGTATTCCATGTGCTGGCAGGCGCAGACACCTCGGACGAGATCGAGGCGATTGAACGCGATATTTCGCCGCTGCTCGCCCGTCACAACAATGCCTTGTATCTAAATCGCGTGCTCTACCGCCGAATTGCCGATCTGTACAAGCAACGCAAAACGTTGGGTCTTGGCGCCGAGCAGGCCCGTGTTCTGGAGCGCTATCATACCCGTTTCGTGCGCGCTGGTGCCGCGCTGGAAAAGCCCGCGCAGGAGCGTCTCGCGGCTATTAATGAGCGGCTGGCAAGTCTCGGCACGCAGTTCGGGCAGAATGTGCTGGCGGACGAGAAATCCTTCGCGATGGTGTTGGAAGAGAGCGATCTCGCCGGCTTGCCCGATTTCGCCCGTGCGGCGGCGCGCGCGGCCGCCGACGAACGCGGTCACCCGGGCAAATATGTCATCACCCTAGCGCGCTCTTCGGTAGAGACGTTCCTGCAATTCTCGTCCCGGCGCGATCTGCGCGAAAAGGCATTCCAGGCCTGGATCAGACGCGGTGAAAACGGCGGGGCGACGGACAACCGGGCGCTGATCGCCGAAATGGTGGGCCTGCGCGCAGAGCGCGCCAAGCTGCTCGGCTTTTCGAGCTTCGCCGAATACCGGCTTGATGATCAGATGGCCAAGACCCCGGCGGCGGCGCGCGGGCTGCTCGACGAGGTTTGGAGCAGGGCACGCGCAAAGGCCGCCGTCGAACGAGATGCTTTGCAGACATTGATTGCGAAAGAGGGCGGCAATTTCGCTCTGGCGCCCCACGATTGGCGCTACTACGCCGAGAAACTGCGCAAGGCGCGGTACAATCTCGATGAAGCCGAGATCAAGCCGTATTTCCAGCTCGATAAGATGATCGAGGCGGCTTTCGAAACCGCGCACCGTCTGTTCGGTCTCACATTCACCCCGGCCGCCGTGCCGCTCTATCATCCGGATGCGCGCGCGTGGGAGGTGACCGATGCGCAAGGCCGCCATGTTGCGCTGTTCATCGGCGACTATTTCGCGCGGAGTTCCAAGCACAGTGGCGCCTGGATGACGTCGCTGCGCGACCAGGAAAAACTTTCTGGCGACATCCGCCCAATCGTCCTCAACGTCTGCAATTTCTCCAAGCCGGCGGCGGGCGAGCCGGCGCTGCTCTCCTTTGACGATGCGCGCACGCTGTTCCATGAATTCGGTCACGCGCTGCACGGGATGTTGTCCAACGTGACGTATCCGTTGCTCGCCGGCACCGCAGTGCCGAGCGATTTCGTCGAGCTACCCTCGCAGCTTTATGAACATTGGCTGGAAGTGCCGGAAATATTGGGGCAATACGCGCGCCATTGTCGCACCGGCGAGCCGATGCCAAAGGCACTGCTGGACCGTCTGCTGGCGACGCGCACCTACAATCAAGGTTTTGCGACGGTGGAGTATACCGCCTGCGCGCTGATCGATCTCGACCTGCATTCGCTGCCAGATGTCGCGGCACTCGACGTCACGGAGTTCGAGCGCAAAGATCTTGGACGCATCGCCATGCCGGCGGAGATCGTGATGCGCCACCGCCTACCGCATTTCCAGCATCTCTTCTCGGGCGGTGGCTACGCCGCGGGCTATTACTCTTACATGTGGTCGGAAGTGCTCGACGCCGACGCCTTCGCGGCCTTCGAGGAAACCGGCAACGCCTTCGACCCCGCAACCGCCAAGCGGCTACGCGATTATGTCTACAGTGCTGGAAACCTGCGCGAGCCGGCGGAGGCCTATAAGTCCTTCCGCGGCCGGCTGCCGACGGTTGACTCGCTGTTGAAGAAGCGCGGACTCGCGGACGTTGAGTCCGCATGACAATTCACTCTGCCGGACATCACCGCGGCGTGGTCGCCGCTCCGCATATGGCTACCATCGAGGACGGCCGCGCGATCCTCGCCGAGGGCGGCAACGCCATCGAAGCGATGCTCGCCATGGCGGCAAGCATTGCCGCGGTCTATCCGCACATGAATCATATCGGTGGCGATGGGTTCTGGCTTATCCGCGAGCCGTCAGGCCGCGTGCGTGCGTTGATGGGAGCAGGGCGGGCTGGATCAAAAGCGACGCTACGCTTCTATCGCGATGCCGGTCACGACGAAATTCCGGCGCGCGGCCCGCTCGCCGCGCTCACTGTACCGGGTGCGGTCGCCGCATGGACGCTGGCCGCCGATGCGGCGAAGGCACAGGGCGGCAAGTTGCCGCTTGACGTTCTGCTGGCGTCCGCCATCAAGCACGCGCGCGACGGTTACGCAGTGACGCGCAGCCAGGCGCGGCTGACGGCTGAAAAACTGCCGGAAATGGACAAGGCAGTCGGCTTCAAAAAAGCTTTTCTGCTCGACGACAAGGTGCCGGACGTCGGCGCGCTGCTGAAACAAACTGCAATTGCTGCAACGCTTGAGCATCTCGCTCGCGCCGGGCTCGATGATTTCTATCGCGGCGACATCGGCCGCGAGATTGCGGGCGATTTGGAGCGGATCGGCAGCCCGGTGACGCGGGCCGATCTGGAAAACTATAGGGCGATTGTCGATGAGCCGCTGAGCGTCGTAACGCAGGCGGGCAATTTGTACAATTCACCGCCCCCAACGCAGGGGTTGGCTTCCCTTATTATTCTCGCGCTGTTCGAGCGCCTGCGCGTGCCACAAGCGGAAAGCTTCGAGCACGTCCACGGCATTGTCGAAGCGACCAAGCGGGCCTTTCGCGTGCGTGACCGTGTTGTCACCGATCCCGATAAGATCGCCGCCGATCTCAATCAATATCTGGCGCCCGCTTTTCTCGACGCCGAAGCCGCCAAGATCGACGCACGCAAGGCCGCTCGCTGGCCTGCGCCGTACGGCGAAGGCGACACCATCTGGATGGGCGCCGCCGATGCGAGCGGCCTCGTCGTCTCCTACATTCAGTCCCTCTACTGGGAATTCGGCTCCGGCTGTGTGCTGCCGGCGACCGGCATCCTGATGCAAAATCGTGGCGCTAGCTTCTCGCTCGAACCCAAGGCACTGAACGCGCTGGCGCCCGGGCGCCGCCCGTTCCACACGCTCAATCCAGCGCTGGCCGCGCTGAAAGATGGCCGCATCATCGCTTACGGCACTATGGGCGGCGACGGCCAGCCGCAGAGCCAGGCGGCGGTGTTCACACGTTACGTCAAATTCGCGCAGCCACTCGACAAGGTGCTCGACGCGCCGCGGTGGCTGCTTGGGCACACATGGGGGTCGACACACACTAATCTGCGGATGGAATCCCGTTTCGACGGCAATCTGATCGACCGGTTGCTCTCCGCCGGCCACGACATCGCGGTTCTCGACGAAGCCTATTCCGACACGATGGGCCACGCCGGCGCTGTCGTGCTCCATCCCGACGGCAGCTTGGAAGGTGGTCACGATCCGCGTGCCGACGGCGGCGCTGCTGGTTTCTGAGAAATTGCTCCCCGGACGCGATATGGCACGTAGGAAAGCGTCGTGGAGCGCCGCTGATCTGGCGTCTTTACAAGGTTTTTATTTGTGTCGATCCCGAGTGCAACACATTAACGCGTCACTTTTGCGCCGCAGTTCATGTTATGGTTCGCACGCATGATCGCTCGTACTCTCTTCGCCGCACTCGCCACGCTCATCATCGCCGTGCCAGCGCATGCGCATCCGCATGTCTGGGTGACGATGCACACCGAACTGGTTTATGCGCCGGACGGCAGCATTACCGGCATCCGTCATGCGTGGGCTTTCGACGACATGTTCTCGACCTTTGCCACGCAAGGACTGGAGAGCAAAGAAAAGGGCAAGTTCACGCGCGAGGAATTAGCGCCGCTCGCCAAGGTCAATGTCGACTCGCTCAAGGAGTACGATTATTTCACTTACGCCACAGCCGACGGCAAGAAGGCAGAGCTCACCGACCCCACGCCGGACTATTGGCTCGACTACGCGGATGAGGTACTCACGCTCAATTTCACATTGCCGTTCAAGGCGCCGGTGAAAGCGAAAGAGCTTAAGGTTGAAATCTACGATCCGACCATTTTCGTGGACTTCTCGTTCGCCAAGGAGAAGCCGGCGCAGCTTGTCGGCGCACCGAAATGCAAGCTCGACGTGCAGCTACCACGAGAAATGACCTTCGCCGAAGGCAAGAAGCTGAGCGAGATCCCCGCCGACCAAAAAAACACGACCATGGCGTGGGGCGCCCAGTTCGCCAACAAGCTCCTGGTGCATTGTCCTTGATGGCAACCGTGCGACCTCGCCTGGCGCAAAGTGCCTTGCTGGTCACGTGCATTCTGCTCCTTCTTGTCACGATCAACATCGCGCTGGCGCAACCGTTCGGCGTCACGCAAAGCGCACCGCCACCCGAAGTCGGCGGGTTTGCCGGCTGGATCCTCGCCAAGCAGGCCGAGTTCTACCGCATGCTCTCTGGCTTGATCCGCGCGGCCAAGGCCGACGGTACCGCTGCCTATACGCTGCTCGGCGTTTCATTCCTCTACGGCATTTTCCACGCTGCCGGCCCTGGCCACGGAAAGGCGGTGATTTCCTCTTATCTCGTCGCCAATGACGAAACGTGGCGGCGCGGCATCGTGCTGTCGTTCGCTTCGGCGATCCTTCAGGCGTGTACCGCCATCGTCATCGTTGGCGTCGCTGCCGCGATGCTCGGCGCCACAGCCAAAGCGATGGGCGAAACCGTCCGCGTCATCGAGATCGTTAGCTACGCGCTGATCCTGTTGATTGGTCTGCGCCTGCTCTGGGTGAAGGGGCGCGCCTTCCTGCGTTTATTGCAGAGAGAAACGCATGCGCATCACACCCACGACCATGCTCGCCATCATGACCATCATCGCCATGGGCATTCCCACGATCACGAACACGAAGACGAGGCGTCGGCCTGGGGCCACGCACACGCGCCGGAGCCGGAGGAGCTAACAGGCCAGCATTGGCTCAGACGCGGGCTTTCGGCAATCGTCGCGGTTGGCCTGCGGCCATGTTCGGGCGCGATCATCGTGCTGGTGTTCGCGCTGGCGCAGGGACTGTTCTGGATTGGCGTTGCATCGACTTTCGTGATGGGTCTCGGTACTGCGATCACTGTTGCGGTCATCGCCACGCTTGCAGTTGGCGCGCGTGGACTCGCAGGCAGGCTGGCGAAGGCGAAACCCGGCGCGGGAATGCTCCTCCTGCGCGGATTGGAAACCGCCGCCGCTCTCGTCATAGTGATGTTCGGTGCCGCTTTGCTCACCGGGTACATGGTGAGTGAGCGATTGATGGGCGTCTAACTGAAGTCTTCGGCGCGCAACTCAATCGGCTGTCCATGTGGCGTACGGTCGCAGGCGCGGTCCCAGGCATCGCGGTAACGGTGCAACGTGTCTTGCGTCGTCACGCCTTTTTCCGCCACTTGCTTCTCAAGCGTATTGAGCCAGTGCGAATAGTAGGTCTCGCCCGTGTCGGGGTCGCCGGCCGCCTGCGCGCGGTTGATCTCGGTGGCGAGTGCGGCCGCCCATTCCGGCCACGTAAAGACGCCGCGCTCGTGCAACGCCAGCGTCATGGCGAAGGCTTGGGCTTCCCAAGGCTCACGAAACACCGGACCATCTTCGTCGCGCGGCACGCTGGGCACCGCCTGAGTGGCGCGTTGTGCGGCGTCGCGATCGATGTTGGACATTGCTAGGCTGGCTCCAGATACGGCTCGAAAGCGTCGATCGACACCTTAAGCGTCGGATCGGTATCCGGGCCCCACAATTCGGGTCCGTCAAACCGCACCGTATAGAGCCACTGCGGATTTTCACCGGCGCCGGTCGCGTTGCTGTCGGGGAAAACGTGGCAACCGATCACGCGTTCGATGGTACCAATGTGGCCTCGCACATAGCGCGGCAATCGCGTGTGGGTGAGGGGATTGATGTTCTTGGCGCGCACTTTGCCGCCCGCTTTGAATGCAGCTGACGTATTTGTCTGTCTTTCAGTTGGTCCGCCGCGGTGGAGCGTCTTCGCCACGTCGCCAGGCGACAGGATACGCTTGACCGGCTTCGGCGCCCGCAGCGAATGGCCGGCCGAGATTTCATCGTCAGCCACCAGTTCGCGCTCCTTGAGCATTGTCTCCAGCGCGGCGAACCAGATCTGGTAGTAGGTCATTGACAGATATTCGGCGGGCGGCCGGTTCTCGCACGCGAAGCGTCCCATGTCGATATTCCAGCCGCCCGGCATGCCCATGGCGAGCGTGAGCGCGAAAGCGCGCATCTCCCATTCGGCGTGGAACACAGGCTCGTTCAGCTCCGGCTTGACCGGGCCGTGACCATGAGTGCCGCCGAGGTCTTGTCCGCCGTTCACGTTACGATGTCCTTCGGTGACTTCGGCACACCAGTGCCGATCATGGAATCGCGCGTCACAAGCTCGGCAAGCTTTTCCTCGCTCCAGCCCTCGGTGCCGGCCGGGCGCATCGGCAACACGAGATAGCGAATCTCGGCGGTCGAATCCCAGATGCGGATCTCGGTGTCTTTCGGCAGCGTCACACCGAAATCGGCGAGGACGCCACGCGGATCGGCAACCGCACGCGAGCGGTACGGTGCCGACTTGTACCAGACCGGCGGCAGGCCGAGCACAGGCCACGGGTAGCAGGAGCACAGCGTGCACACGACCATATTGTGCAGTTTCAGGGTATTCTCGAGCGCGATAATGTGCTCGCCCTGGCGGCCGGCATAGCCGATCTCGGCAATCGCGGACGTTGCGTCCTTCATGAGCCGCGCGCGAAAGGCGGGATCGACCCAGGCCTTGGCGACGACGCGGGCGCCGTTCCGCGGCCCGACTTTCTTTTCATAGGTCTCAATCAAAAGATCGAGCGCTGCCGGGTCGACATAGCCTTTCTCGGTCAGCACGGTTTCCAGTGCGCGCACCCGCAGCTGGGTTTCCGACAGCTCGGAATGGTCGTGGTCGTGGTGATGGTCGTGGTCGTGCCCGGACATAACCCCACTATAAGCAAAGGTCCCGCCTTTGTGCCATCATTGACGCCATGAGTTTTACGCATATGACCGTGCTTGCAGATCGCATCGATCGTCTGAACGTGGCGATTGGCCGCGCCGTGGCGTGGCTGGTGCTCGCGGTTGTGCTTTTGCAATTCGCGCTGGTGGTCGCACGCTACCTGTTCGGGCTCGGCTCGATCTGGCTCACCGAGACCGTGATTTATGCCCACGCGACGCTCTTCATGCTGGCAGCAGCCTGGACATTGCATGCCGGTGGACATGTTCGGGTGGACGTCTTTTACGCGGACGCCTCCGCACGCACGCGGGCGCGGGTCGATCTCATCGGTGCGTTGCTATTGCTGCTGCCCTTCATGCTCGTGGTCCTCTGGCTGTCGGTACCTTACGCC
Organism: Pseudolabrys sp.; assembly: GCA_049802775.1. GTDB lineage: Bacteria > Pseudomonadota > Alphaproteobacteria > Rhizobiales > Xanthobacteraceae > Pseudolabrys. The sequence continues at coordinate 10,117 of JBARNC010000518.1, forward strand.
GCGCGCTCATGGGCGATTCTTGAACATTCGCAGGAGGCGAGTGGTCTGCCGCTCGTTTTCGTACTCAAGACGCTCATTCCCCTCTTTGCACTCCTGATGGCATTGCAAGGCATCGCTCAGGCGATTCGCGCTGCGGCAGCGCTGTCGAGGTCGCGCTGATGCTGCTCGCCGAGACTCTCGCGATCCTGATGATCGTTGCAGTCGTTGTTGCGCTGATGGCCGGATACCCGGTGGCCCTGACGCTTGCCGGAGTTTCACTGATCTTCGCGGTCATTGGTAATGCACTCGGCGTCATGAGCTTTGCAATCTTGGGTGCACTCCCCCAACGCATCTTTGGGGTCATGACGAATGAAGTCCTCCTAGCGATCCCGCTGTTCATCTTTATGGGCGTGATGCTGGAACGCTCGCGCATCGCCGAAGATTTGCTCGAGACTATGGGTCGCCTGTTTGGCACGCTGCGCGGTGGCCTCGGCATCTCGGCTGTGATCGTCGGTACGCTGCTCGCGGCCGCCAAGGGAGTGGTCGGCGCGACCACGGTAACGATGGGTCTGATCATGCTACCCGCGATGCTGCGCTTCGGTTACGACCCGCGTCTTGCCGCAGGCACAGTCGCCGCCACTGCAACGCTCGCACAGATTTTTCCGCCGGCGACCGTGCTGGTGCTGCTTGGCGATCAGCTCGGCAACTCCTACCAGGCTGCACAGCTCTCGAAAGGCATATTCGCGCCGCGTTCGCTTACGGTCAGTGACTTGTTTGCTGGCGCGCTGGTGCCTGGGTTCACGCTGGTCGCGCTTTACCTTCTGTTTCTGATCGTGGTTGCAATCGTGTGGCCAGGAGCGTCGCCCGCGCTGCCGCCGGACCCAAAAGCAACATGTGGACTAGCGCTAATCCGTCGCCTCGCCGAGGTGCTGGTCGCGCCGCTGGCATTGATCGTCGCCGTGCTTGGCTCGATCCTCGGCGGCATTGCGACGCCGACCGAAGCAGCGTCGATCGGTGCGATTGGCTCCGTCGCGCTTGCCGCACGCAAGGCGCCCCTTACCACACTGCTGAGACCGGTCTGCGACAAGACCGCGCAGATTGTCAGCATGATTTTCCTGATCCTGATCGGCGCCACCATGTTCAGCCTGGTGTTCCGCGCGCTTGGCGGCGACGACATGGTGCATCGCGCTCTCTCGAATCTTCCGGGTGGGGCGGCGGGCGCGGTGCTGGCGGTGATGCTGGCGATGTTCCTGCTCGGCTTCGTGATGGATGCCTTCGAGATCATCTTCGTGGTAGTTCCGATCGTCGCGCCCACGCTGCTGGCCATGCCTGGCGTCGATCCGGTCTGGCTCGGCATCATGATGGCAGTGAATTTGCAAACCTCGTATATGCACCCGCCACTTGGGCCGACGTTGTTCTTTTTGCGCAGCGTCGCGCCGCCCCAGATCACCACCCGGCATATTTATGTCGGGATTATTCCGTTCGTGCTGATCCAGCTGTTCGCGCTTGTAGTGTTATGGTTCGCGCCAAGCCTCGCAACTGCGCTGCCGCACGCGCTCTACGGCAATTGATTTTAAGGCCATAGTCTTTCGATCAAGACCCAGAGCCACACCGCCCCCGCCGCCAGCAGCGACAGCCCAATCGCGGCTGAGCTCATGTCCTTGACGCGCTTGATGGCCGCATCATTGTCTTGGGTGACGCGGTCGCTCAGCTTCTCGATGGCGGTGTTGAGCAGCTCGATGATGAGGATGAAGACAATTACGCCGATCAGCGCAAAGCGCTTGCCCCCATCGCCGGTGAGGAAAAAAGCGAGGGGAACGCCGACCGCGAGAAGCGCCAGTTCCTGCCGGAATGCCAATTCCGACCGCGTCACCGCAATCAGGCCGTTCCAGCTATTGATCGCGGCCTGCCAAAGCCTTTTCACGCAATCCATCCGCGTCGATATTCGTCCGGGAGCAAAATAGGCGGCCTGAGATTCATAGTCTATTCATGTGGTTGGTTCGCGTGTGTATAAGGTTAGTGCATGAAAGCAGCCAAGATGTTTAGCGTGACAGGCCGCGTGGCGCTGGTGACCGGCGCTTCAAGCGGCCTCGGCACGCAGTTCGCTAAGGCGCTCGCCGACAATGGTGCGGCAGTTGCATTGGTAGCCCGACGGGCAGACCGTCTCAAAGCGCTGAAAGGCGAGATCGAAAGTAAGGGCGGGAAGGCAGTTGCGGTCGAGGCCGACGTCACCGACCGCGCGGCCATGGCGCGCGCTTTCGACGCTGCGGAGAAAGCTTTCGGCACCGTGACGATCCTCGTCAATAATGCGGGCATTGCACATGGTGGCCGCGCCGTCGAAATGCCACCGGAGGAATGGCACAAAGTGGTCTCGACTAACCTCGACGCGGTTTTCTTCTGGGCGCAGGAAGCGGCTCGCCGCATGCTGGCGGCAAATAAGCAGGGCGCGATCGTCAATATTGCATCGGTGCTGGGGTTTGCCGTCTCCAAGGGAGCCGTCGCGTATGCCGCGGCCAAGGCCGGCGTTGTCCAGGTCACCAAGGCGCTCGCGGTCGAGCTCGCCTTCAAAGGCGTGCGCGTGAACGCCATCGCGCCTGGCTGGTTCGTCACTGAAATAAACAATGATTATCTTGCGGGCGAAGCCGGCGCTGCCATCAAGCGCGAGATCCCGATGGGCCGCTTCGGTAATCCCGGCGATCTCGACGGCGCGCTGCTGCTGCTTACATCCAATGCTGGAAGTTATATTACCGGTGCGACCATCGTGGTTGATGGTGGACAAGTGGTGCAGATCAAAGGCTAGAGGAACGACGCATGGACTTTACGCTTTCACCCGAGATCGAAGATCTCCGCCTGCGCGTGCGTGCCTTCGTGGAAGAGCACGTTCTGCCGCTGGAAGCCGATCCGGAAAATTTCTCCGAGCACGAGAACATTCCGGAGGTGCGGCTCGCCAAAGTACGCGAGAAGGCAAAGAAGGCCGGCCTGTGGGCGCCGCAGTCCCCCAAGGAGTTTGGCGGGATGGAGCTTCCGATTGTCGCCTGGGCGGCGATTTACGAAGAGGCCGCGCGGTCGATCTTTGGGCCCCTCGCAATCCACTGCATGGCACCCGACGACGGCAATATGAATCTGCTCAAACTGGTCGGCACCCGCGAGCAGAAAGACAAATGGCTGAAGCCTATCGTAGAAGGCAAAGTGCGCTCGTCATTTGTCATGACCGAGCCCGCGCCAGGCGGCGGTTCTGACCCATCAATGATTCGCACAAGCGCCGAAAAAAAAGGTGATCGCTACATCATCAGGGGGCACAAATGGTTCGCCACCGGCGCTGAGGGCGCAGCGCATTATATCCTGATCGCGCGCACCAGCGACGATAAGCGACGCGGTCTGAGCGCATTTCTTTTTCACAAGGACCAGCCAGGGTGGCGCCTGCTGCGTCGTATTCCGATCATGGGGCCGCATGAGCATGGCGGCCATTGCGAGCTCGAATTCGACGGGCTGGAAATCCCGCGCGAGAACGTGCTGCTTGGCGAGGGTGACGGGCTCAAGATCACGCAAATCCGGCTAGGTCCGGCGCGCCTAACTCACTGCATGCGGTGGCTCGGCTTTGCCAAGCGCTGTATGGAGATTGCGCAGGCCTATGTGACGGAACGGGAAGGTTTCGGCATCAAGCTCGCGGACCGGGAGAGTGTGCAGATAAAGCTAGGCGAAGTGGCCCATCAGATACAGATTGGCCGGCTGCTGACCATGCTTGCGGCATGGAAGCTTGATCAGGGCTCGCGCGCACGCAAAGAGGTTTCGATGGCGAAGGTGCAGGTTGCAGATGCGTTGCACAATGCGGCCGACGTCGCGATTCAGCTCAATGGCGCACGGGGATATTCAAAGGACACGATTTTGGAATGGGTCTATCGTTACGCCCGCTCGGCGCGGCTGGTCGACGGCGCGTCCGAGGTACACAAAATGGTGCTGGCGCGCTTCATGCGCGAGGAAGGCCGCGACTTCTGGAAGTGGGGGTAGACGTTCGGTAACGCCTGCTGACTGTAGGACGACGGTTAAAGCCCGCCACGATCCAGGCGGCTACAAACCAAAGTACCAATGCGCCGAACATCGGACCGACGGCGATTGCGAAATATTTTGCGACAACTGATCCGAAAGTAGTTAGATCATCAAAGCGAATTCCCTTATCGAAGCAATCGAAAACATTGCCAAGCGAAGGATCAGCCCTTCGATCGTCTACGCAAGCCTGTTGTGTTGCCGTAATGCGTCGCGATACCACTGTGGCATTGTAAAAAAGCCAGCCGACAAAGCTTACCCAACAAATGGAGGCAACGATCCAAATTCTGAAAAATCCAAGTTTCCAGTTCATAGCCGTCCCCCTTGCAGCCCGAAGCCGTGCCGCGTTAACCCGCAGCCTTGCGCAACGCAGCCACTTCTTCCCGCGCTGATTTCATCAGGTACTGCACGTCGGATCCCGCGATCACGAAGCGCGCTCCGACTTTCACCAACTCCGCAACGTGCTCGACATCCGCGCGGATACCGCCGATGCCAAGATGCTTGCCGCGAGCCTTACAGACTTTCGCCGTTGATTCATAAGCCGACCGCAGCTTCGGACTTTTCAGGTCACCGGGAATGCCCATGGCGGTACAAAGATCGTTGGAGCCGATCAGCAACACGTCGATTCCAGGCACTGCGGCGATGGCATCGGCATTTGTTATGCCATCCGGCGTTTCCAACATAGCGATGAGTATTGTTGAGGCGTTGCCTTGCTTGTTGACTTCGGCGAGTGGTGTCGCGCGATAGCCTTGCAACGGGCCGGCGCCACCTACTGATCGCTCGCCCAGCGGCGGAAAGCGACAGGCGCGCACGAAAGACTCAGCTTCGAGGCGCGTACTGACATTCGGACAGATAATGCCGAGCGCGCCCATATCGAGCAGACGTGTCGCATCCTCGAATTGATGACCAGCAATGCGCACCAGCGGGGTTACGCCCACCGGCAGCGCCGCAACACAAATCTGGGCTGCATCGTCGAGCGAAATCGTGCTGTGCTCCATGTCGATGAAAAAGGCATCGAACCCGCACGAATCCGCGATCATGCCGATGTCGGCGGTGCGCGCGAGCCGGGTCGCCATGCACAGCGCGACCTCGCCGCGCGCAAGGCATTCCTGCATGCGGTTGGTGATGGCCACAGCTTATTTAGTTGCGGTAGCTGGTATCGATGTTGTCGAGGATGCGCAGATAGGCCGCCCAGTCGTGGCTACCGCGGCCGGCATCATGGTGCTCGTATTGCTCTGCGGTTTTGGCGCAGACCTCCGGCGGAATTTCGATCAATGGGTTGCCGGTGGCTTCCATTATGAGCTGAATGTGGGCGGCTTCGAGCAGATGCGACATCAGTACGAAAGCTTCCCGCGCGGTCTTGCCGACCGTCAACAGACCATGATTGTGCATGATCATCGCGCGGTTCTGGCCGAGATCCTTGTTGATCCGTTCGCGCTCGCCGAAATCCTCGGTGATGCCTTCATAAGCGTGATAGCCGATGCGCTTATAGAATCGGATCGCCGGCTGTGACAGCATGCGCAAGCCGCTCTTGAGGCCCGCGAAGGCCATACCAACTTCAGTGTGGACATGGATTGAGCAGTTCACGTCCGCTCGCGCGGCCAGCACGCCGCCATGCAGCGTGAAACCCGGGCGATTGACGCCGGACTTCTCGTCCAGGTCCTCGTCCATCGATACCTTGGCGAGATTGGAGGCGGTCACTTCCGTGTAAAGCAGATCGTGCTGCTTCATGAGGAACATGCGCGGCTCGCTCGGCACCCGCATGGAGGAGTGGTTGTAGATCACGTCGTCCCAACCGTAATGCGCGATCAGGCGATAGACGGCAGCGAGATCGACGCGCGCCTGCCATTCCGCTGGCGAAATTCCATCCCGTGAAATTTTGGAAACGCTGGCGAGCTTGTTCATCAACGCAGTCCTCCGTGTATTCGACCAGTACTCTATCATACCGCCGCCGCTTGGCCAGATCGCGCTGCGTCAGTATAGAGAATGTCGCAACGAGCAAGAGAAAATGAGCAAACCAATCCAGATCCGCATGGGCGGCTACGGCCCCCCAAGCACCGGTTTCAGCAAATCGCTGAAGTTGATCGGCGACAAGCTCGAAGCGCAGTTCGGCAGGGATGTCGCCGTCGAATATGTCTTCAACATCATGGATCACGGCTACAAGGCCGAAGATATTCTCACGTTGGTCGAGAATGGCGAGATGACGCTCGGGTACCAGTCGTCGAGCTATTTGACCGATCGCGTGCCGGAATTGGGATTCGTCGACCTGCCATTCCTGTTTTCCAGCAACGCGCAGGCGCGAGCTGCGATGGACGGGGCGCTCGGTGATTTTCTCGCGCGCAAGATCGAGGAGTGTATCAATTATCGCATCCTTGGCTGGTTCGAGAATGGCTTCCGCCATATTTCCAATCGCCTGCGGTCGATCCATCTCCCGGCTGACATGAAAGGCATGAAAATTCGCGTTCTGCCGAGCGAAATACACAGGCGTACATTCGATTTGCTCGGTGCAGTTGCGATGCGCATGGATCTCACCGAGGCCATCGCCATGATCAAGGCCGGCACGCTGGATGCGCAGGAAAATCCGCTTGCGAACACGGTGACCTACAGCGTGCACAAATTTCACAAATTTCACACGCTCAGCTACCACTTCTACATTTCGCGGCCGATCTTTCTGCATCGTCCGTCATTCGAAGGCTGGCCCGAAAGTCTAAGGAGTGCGATGCAGACGGCGATGAATGAGGCGGTCGCCTTTCAGCGCAAGCTTGCGGTCGAGGAACATGACGAGTCATACAAAGTGATCGAAGCCGAAGGTTGCGAGGTCAATGCGCTGACACCGAACGAACATGAAGCGGTCGTCGCGGCGGTACAGCCGCTACTCGCGGACGCGCGCAAGACCTACGGTGACGCGATTTTCAAAATGGTGCCGAAGGCGTGATGGCGCTTTTAAGCTAACTGAAAGCTTAACGCACTCATTGCAATTCGTTACGCCGCTGGAATGGAGCGCACCCCGTCCACTTCGGCCGCGATGTCCTTGAGCGCAACCGCTGTGATCCACGCGGCGCCAAATGCCATCAGCATGGTGACCAGCGCTACCGCGACGACGGCCCAGGAGGCTTTGGTTTCGATCGAGGAAAACGGCGATTGCAACATTATCAAGCAGTTCCGGCGGGCCACCCTTCTGACAGGCCGCACAGAATTTGGCCACCCACATCGGTGTGGGTCTGGCCTGCCTGTTGCGTTGCGCCAAAATGCGCGCAGATGGCGTTCGCGGAAATTTCCTAATAGAACGGGCGCCAATAACGAAATTGACCCAAAGTCCTAGCGGTATAGCCTTCACGGAAGGTTCGGTGCTTTTGCGTCGCGCAGGGCGAACCTATATGAGTGGGGCCCGGCCGCCGCTTTCGAAAGCCAATCATGACGCTTCGACCCGTCAGCCTCGACGACAAATACGACCTCAACCAGTCGCACATATTCGTGACCGGGTTTCAGGCGCTGATTCGCGCCTGCCTGATGCAAAAAGAGCGCGATCGTCGCGCCGGGCTGAACACTGCCGGCTACGTCACCGGCTACCGCGGCTCGCCGCTCGGAGGTCTCGACCAGCAGTTCATTCGCGCCTCCCGCCAGCTTGCTGCGGCCGATATCAAGTTCCAGCCCGGCCTCAACGAGGAGCTCGCTGCCACTGCATTGTGGGGCACCCAGCAGGCCGAGCTGCGGGGGGAGGGCAAGTTCGATGGTGTATTCGGCATGTGGTACGGCAAGGGCCCCGGTGTCGATCGCACCGGCGACGCATTCCGTCACGCCAACCTCGCCGGTTCGTCCAGGCACGGCGGCGTAATCGCATTGATGGGCGATGACCACACCGCGGAATCCTCAACAACCGCGCACCAGTCGGAATTCCATTTCGTCGATGTGATGATTCCGATTCTCAATCCGGCCGGTGTGCAGGAGTTTGCCGACTATGCGCTTTACGGCTGGGCGATGTCGCGTTTCAGCGGTGCCTGGACCGCACTCAAATGCATGCACGAAACAGTGGAATCGACCGGGGTGGTTGATGCCAGTCTCGACCGCATCAATATTGTGACGCCGGACGATTTCCGCATGCCCCAGGGCGGCCTGAACATTCGTCTGTCCGACTCCTTCCTTGGCCAGGAAGCACGCCTGCACGACTTCAAACGCGACGCCATGCTCGCCTTTGTGCGTGCCAACAAGCTCAACAAGATCATCACGAGGGGCGGGCGGGCGCCGAAGATCGGCATCGTTACCACAGGCAAAGCCTATCTCGATGTGCGCCAGGCGTTCGACGAACTCGGCATCGACGAGATCAAATGCACCGACCTCGGCCTGCGGCTCTTCAAGATCGCCTGTGTGTGGCCGATCGGCCGGAAGGAGCTGGCCGAC
>JBARNC010000519.1:0-6023 GCA_049802775.1 Pseudolabrys sp.
CTTCCATCATGGGATTCGAAGACGAGGCGGAACAATCTTTGGGGCGGCCTTGCCGTTAGACAAACGGCAGGTCCAAGCGGACATACGATCTCACCTCATCCATCGTCCCGCGAGGGACATCATTCCACCGCTCGGTGGACCTCAGTGTTCTCCTGTCACGGTTGATCTCGCGCGGTTTATGCCACTGCAACGTTCCTGGTCCATTGGAACTCAGTGCCGTCTACCCAGATGCGGTGCATGATCACGGCCAACCGACGGGCCAGCGCCACGATCGCCTTCTTCATTCCGCGGTGCAAGAAGCACCTCAATGGCGATGCGGCGAGAGTTCTTCCGGCCGCGCCGGCCGCGTAAGGCCGCCATCTTCAATCCACTTTTGCGATGACCGGGCCGCCCGTTCGATGAGTTCGGACGACGAGGAGAAGTCAAAAGGTGATATCGCGAGTGGACAGAGCGTGGGCACAAGATGCACCTCGATGCCGTTAGGGATGCGCTCCAGTTCGTGCATAAGCTGCCAGGCGATCATCAATGTAATCGCATGCAATGCTTTTCCGACGGCGCTTTTCGGTGGCTCCTTCAGCGCACACGCATAACCAGTCGGAAGTATAATGATCCGCGCCGCGCCGAGTTCTGCTGCGAGCCGTATTGGCGTGTTGGCCGCTACAGCTCCGTCGAGTAATGGCTCGCCATTGATTTCAACGGGCGGAAAAATACCGGGGATCGCTGTACTGGCTAGAATTGCCTCGACTGCTGAACCGCTCGAAAGGCGTACGCCCAGTCCCTGCAAGCTAGTTGCCATGATATTTAAGGGGAGTTGCGTTTCCTCGAGCCGTACGAACGGCAGGTACATCTCGATGATGCGGCGCAGCCCCGCCGGATCGACTAGGTTTCCTGGATTTCTGAATAGACCAATTGCGCTTGCCAAAGTGAATGGGAATATGTCCGAGCGACGCAATCCTGTCCAAATCCGCTCCAGTTTCGCAACGCCTTCAGCGGTCGGGACGCCGGCGAAATAGCTCGCATTGATCGCGCCGACGGATGCACCAACCACAAAATCCGGCTGCACGCCGTTAGCTAACAGCACGCGCAACATACCGACCTGGACTGCGCCGAGGCTTCCCCCGCCAGCGAAGACAAATGCCGTCTTTCCGCCGATCCGAGCCATAGTCGAAAAGCTAGCTTAAAGCCGCAAAATCGATAGTCCGCCGACTTGGATGCACTGCAAACGAAAAAGTTCTCGAACGGTAGTCCGCCGACATTCGACGGCTGAATGTCCGCTTTGGGTCAAAAGCGGACATTTTGCGATGCGACAGTGATGTCCGCTTTACACCCGAAAGCGGACATTCGCAGTGCAAAAACAGATGTCCGCTTTGTGCCAAAACCGGACAGCCTGTTATGCCTATGCCGGGGCTGCACCATCGGCAGAAATCGGGTGGGGAAATCGGGTGTCCATGCGCCCCCCACATTACCATTGTCCTCCATATGGCTTGAGCATGATCTTTCCGAAAACCGGTGCCAACCTCTCGGGATCATGCTCCGCAGCAATGGAGGTCACCCATGAGCTTTCGCATTCGCGGCCTTGAGGCGGAACAATTTTCGCACCTTTTCGCGCTTTCGGAGGCAGAGCTAGCGGCACAGGGCGCGTTAAGGAAAATCGCGGACGGTCCATGTCCTTGCCGCGTCAGTCTTACCGATGCCACGCCGGGCGACGAAGTCATTCTGGTCAACTACGAGCATCACGCGGTCGCGTCGCCATACCGGATGCGCTTTGCGATCTATGTGCGCCAGGGTGAGAAAACCTTCGACGCCGTCGATGCCGTGCCCGACCAGTTGCGCAGGCGCACGCTAGCGGTGCGCGGGTTTGACCACAAGGCAATGATGACCGGTTGGGAAGTGATCGAGGGCATCTGGCTGGAAGAGGCTATCGAACGGCAGTTCGCCGATCCGCGCCCGCAATATCTGCACATCCATTTCGCCGCGCCGGGATGCTTTGCGGCGAAGGTGGAGCGGGTGTGACCGGAACAAACACCACCACCAGGCTATTATGGAAATTGGGGTTTCGCTCCCGGGGGTGATTACTGGGACCGCAATTATATGTGGCGTCGTTCGCTTGGGTTTTGGGACACCAACTCACCGGCGTGTTCTTTTCGATTCTGTTAGCGCTGCTGCTGCACCACAAAGTGGACATTGCAACCGAATGTCTGCTTTCGCGGGTAAGGCGGACATCGTTCGGACGGCGTTATGTTCGTTAATGACCCAAAGCGGACTTAACACCTTGCTTTTTTAGCGATAGCCCAACAACGCAGGACCGCGCATTGGCGGTGTCCTCCATAATTTCGCATCGAGGCTCCAGGGCCCGCCGCCGGCGAAGGCGATGTACAAGAAAATGAAGCAATAGAGGATCGCCGCGTCGCCGCGGTTGAGAATAGGAAAGAAGCTGTGCGGCGCGTGGCTGATGAAATAGGCAAAAGCCATCTCACCCGACATGATAAAAGCCGATGCGCGCGAGAACAGGCCGATGACTAGAAGTCCGCCACCGACGAATTCGATTGCGCCAGAGAACCAGGATAACGAGAACAGTGCGGGGGGCGGTACTGGCTGCGGGAAGCCGAACATCTTCGACAGGCCGTGTTCGAAGAAGAGAAGCGCGACGACGATGCGCACGATGCTGAGGATGTAAGGCGACCATCGCGACCACGTGCGGTCTAGCTGTGCTGCAGAAAATGTTACGGACTGGGTCATGTGTGCTGCTCGATTCAAGTTTTGACGCGCAAAGAACCGCAAATTTACAAACATCGGAACTGGGAACAAACATCGGAACTGGAACAGCGTTCCATCAAAAAGCCGTGTGATATCGCGGGGCGCGTCGCCGACATGCGAAAAATGGGAGGCTAGCATTCCATTTCGCAGTGCGTCGCGTCCTTGCTTGCGACGCTTGCAGCCTTTTCATTTGGATGTCCGCTATTGGCACTTAGCGTACAATCCGACCGCGCCTGCGAATGTCTGCTTTTGGGAACAGTGGAGATTGACTACCGCTGTCCGATGAGGCCGGACCAAACCCCGCCGCTGGCCGTCAGGAGGGTTTTCTTAGCGCGTCAGAGTGAGTTCGGTTCTCACGCTCGGCCGCTCGGTTTACGATTTCGCTGAGGCGGCGCGTTGTGGCAAGTGGCGGTGGGTCGGAGGAGCGCCCGCCGCCACTCAGGTATTGACGGAACATTTCTGCGCGACGTTTTAACAAAATAAATTACCGGAACGACGCCGGCAGTCGCGAATTAACTCGGCGCCGCCAGGCCCCGTCCCCCTAACTAACTCCCCAAGCTGGCGGTTTATAGGGCTGCGCTGAGCCCCTCACGGCAGCCCTTTTAATTGGTGCTTGATGTCAGAGCGCGTCTGGTGCGTTGTTGCAAGTCCCAAAACCGAAAGCGTAAGCGCGATGGCGCTACCGGTTATGACGAACACCAGAATACCTTGGTCTGTAAAAAGCACAGTGTCCATGATCGCCTCCAACGGAACTCACCCAGTCCCAATCAGATGCCCTATGAACTGAGTTGGAAGGAAAGGGTTCCGGTCCGGCTGCTGGGCTGGCTGCAACTCGCGCCATTGATGGAACTTAATAGGCAAAGTTCGCCGGAGGCCGTGATGCGCGCCACCGCAACCCAAACAAATTCTTCGGGGCTTTAAAACTCTACCGACTTACGCAGCCTGCTCGGGGTAGCGATTGAACTGCTTGAGTCTCCGTTGTCGTTCAGCGTCGCGATCCGGCGCATGGGCGGCTTCGTTTCGGTAGTATTGACCAATTCTACGCAGCGTCTTTTTTACGGCGGGGGTTCCCGTTCTGCTGGCCTGCGAATGGAACAGCTCCGCGAGTTTGAGTAATTCGTCTTTGCGGGACATGGCTGCTTTATTTCCTCCTAGTTTTTAGCCCCGCCGGCCATTCAACGCTCGCACCAAGGCGTCGTTGCGCGTCAGCAGGCTGTGGAACTTTCACTGGTCAAGCTTTGACCCTGATGATGTTGCATTGATTTTGACTTCGTGGGATGCCGCCTGAGTATTTACTTGATTTGCGCCGGGGTCTTGCCGCGAACGTCATAACCACGACGTTCAAGTTCGGCGATCGCCTCGCTTTTGAGTTCTTCCAACGTTTTCTTGCGCGAAGTAACAGCCATGGAGTGTGACCCGACTAACGAAAAACCAAACTCGCCAGCATCGGGTGGGCATGGAAATGTCTAAGCGCAATTTGCTCTACTCTACGTCCGTAAAATTCACATATCGAAAGAGATCGGGGACCATATACGCAGGTATATGATCAAGAGGGACTACGACGTTGGCAAAGGAACGCGCAGCCGAGACAGCCTAATTTACTAAGGTCACAAATAATGACTCGCTAATGCGCCGCTACCGGCGTCGATGTCCGCTCTTGGCACTTAGCGGACATGCCGCTAGCCGCGCGGAATGTCTGCTTTCTGGGGGTAAAGCGGACATCGCGCTGCCCTGTCGCCATATCTGCTTTTGACCCAAAGCGGACATTGGGCGGCGGGCCTAGCCATACCACGGACCATTTACGAAGAAGGGAGATGCCATCATGCGCTTTGTGCTGTGCATTCTGCTGGTAGCGTTGTCGCCAAGTTTTGCTTTTGCTGCGAAGGGACCCATGAGCCTGTCGCAAGCCCAAGCCGCCGCCGAGAAAGGTGACGCCGAGGCCGCGGCAGCCGTCGCGACGACGACCGATCGCCAGACCTGTTTGAACGAATGCGCCAACCGGGGCCATGACAAGGGGCAATGCACAAATGCCTGCCGGCCGGGAATCTGTCATCCGGGCGCCGAGCGGCCTTATTGCGTAGCGAAGTAGATGCGTCGAAGCGGGTTTGTCCATCGGCGGCCTTCGCGCGCCTATCCGCCATGCTCCTGTGTGGGCGATTTCGCCTATTGGCACAAAGCGGACATTCGCCCCTTCCGATGTGCTAATATGAACAAAGGGCCGACAATGAGGCGCCGCGATTTCATCAGTTTACTGGGTGGGGCGGTTGCAGTTTCGCTTGCGGCTCGCGCACAACAGGGCGAGCGCATACGGCGCGTTGGTGTGCTCGGTATTCTCGCCAAAGACGATCCAGAAGCGGAGGGCCGCGTCTTGGCGTTCCAACAGGCGCTCGCGGCCTCGGGCTGGACCGAAGGCGTGAACGTGCGGATCGACTACCGGTGGGCTGGAGGTGATGCCGATCGCGTAAGAAAATACGCGACGGAACTGATCACGCTTTGGCACAAAGCGGACATCGCCCCCGTTCTACGCTCCGAGGACCGGATCGATCACTCGCCCGACAGCGTATCCCGTTGTCGTGAGTTGATAGCGGTAGCGGTTTCGCAAATCGATGGTGATCCAGTTGTTGGCGACCGCCTTGTTGATCCCGCGTTGGAAATCACCGTCGCGCACTTCAAAAAAATAATTGCGCTGCAGCGTGCCGGTCGCAGGAATCCGATGGCGCACTAAAACGCCGAGGATTTGACGGCTAACGTCTTCGTCGGAAGGTCGGTCAAGCATAGATCGACAATAGGGTTCGCTCGCCATCGCTCCTATGGCCGCACGGCAACAGTGGACAAGATTGCACAACCGATGGGCAACCTTGCCATTTGCCGCATGTCCGCTTTCGGGGGTAAAGCGGACATGCCGATTGCGCTGCGAAATGTCCGCTTATGACCCAAAGCGGACATCAGGCTGGTAAATCGCCTGCGCAACTTCTGCGTCCGAAGTCGCGACGCCGCCCGTTCTAATGTGCTAATTTAAGCCGATACGACGATGCCCGGTCTTGAGCCTCGGGGGAGGCAATGAGACGCCGCGACTTCATCAGGATGGTAGGCAGCGCGGCAGCGACGTGGCCATTTGCAGCGCGTGCACAGCAACGTGGACCCCTACGTCGTGTCGCTATCCTGGAACCAAGAGCAAGAGACACGCCCAGCGCTCAGGCACGCTACACGGCATTTTTGGAAGGGCTTGAGCAGTTGGGTTGGACGGACGGACGGAACGTTCAGAT
>JBARNC010000520.1:0-2631 GCA_049802775.1 Pseudolabrys sp.
CAGCGCCGAGATGAAAGACGGAGTGCTTTCATTGGTACTGCCAAAGGTCGAAGAAACAAAACCTCGCACCGTTCAAGTAAAGTAGATTGACTCAGCCGATTCGTTCAGGGGCGAGCGTGCTTCTCGCACCACTTGGGCCCCGGTCCGCGCATGTAGTGCAGTTCGGGCCGGTACGAGACGGATACGGCCATGAGCATTCTTCGAATGAATCCCGACCACGAAGTGTAGCGAGGAATAGCGGACCGTGTTGGTGATAGATTTATGTCCAAGATAGTCCTGTATCGCCACTCGCGGACCCTCTTCATGCCCTCACGCGGTCCCCAGGCGCAGCGGACGCGCACCCGCCAGCCTTGCGAATAAGCCTCGCCAAGGGTTTCGGTTGACGGTGGGTTACCGATGCTTACCCAGGCTCGGAAGTCCCCCAGACACAGACCGTACGCTTCGGCTTTTCGATAGGTATTTGCGCTGCCTCCGTTTGAAACACGGAAACTCCATCAAACCCGCCATCGAGAATTGCTGTATCTCTTTGGTTTTCGTCAGAAAAGAAGATCACCTCACATGGCCCGAGCGGAATCGGATTCGTAAACTTCGGTACTGTGAAAAAACTAAAGGTCAACGCGCCGATTGAAACCTTTGGTCAGGGGGCACGCGGTTTCAATGTTTATACTGGCACTGTGGAGCTTGCCGAGTTCGACCGCGTTGTGACCCACGCAGACGGCGCAGTAGGGATTCAAATTAGCCAACCAATCGGCCGCCTTGTTGTACGCCGTGGGATCGAGACATTTGGCGGCACCGGCCCATCGCTGGTCAAAGGAGTTGTCGTAACGCTTTCCGCCATTGCGCTCAGCATCAAGCCCGGTGGTTCGGCCCGCGAAATCGACATTGGTGGCGGCATAAAAACGAATGGGGCAGGTGTCTCCCCCATCGAGCAACACGGTGCAATTAAGACTTTTCGCGTGAGTGGAGGATGTATTGCGGCAGGTGGCGGCTTCGACAAAATTTGATAGGGCACGCCGAGCGTTCAACAAGACCAATGTCCGCTTCGGGTCATTAGCGGACATTTTGCGATGCGGGAACGATGTCCGCTGTTACTCCAATAGCGGACAAAGGCGGGCACGGTCTGATTGTCCGTTAAGTGCCAACAGCGGACATTTCCGCCGTTCATTCGATCACCTCGTCGGCGCGAGCGACCGATGTCGGCGGCACAGCAAGACCAAGCGTATCGGCGGTTTTGAGGTTGATGACGAAATCAACCCGCCGCATAAGTAGCGGCAGTCTCAAAGACATAATCGCATGCCTCGCATTCCCAAAGGTGCCGCACGCGGTACTCATCAACGTATTCCGTCCATTGCGGCACAAACAGGTGCTCACCGCATTGGCCGCAATTGATCATTGGACGTGTGGGACGAAAAGACATGTTGGGGCGTTCCTCAAACTGCGTCGGCGTTTTTGGGGGATTTTTGAAAACCTCAGCAGGACATAAGCAGCGGTTCTTACTTTTTTACTAAGCCTTTAACTGTGGCAGAATTTCAATTGCGATTGGTAGCGCGGTACAGGCGGATGGAACTCGGACTTGTGCGGGCCTTTTATAAATTCATGGCCGCTCGCGCATGTACGTCTCGCCAGAATGTTACGGCTTGCTCTAGCGGCAGCGCTTCAACGCAAGCGACAAATCGAAGCCACGCGCTAACTTAACGTCCGCTTTGTGCCAAAAGCGGACATCGGCTGCTTATTCGATTATCTCATCAGCGATCTGTTGGAGACACAGCGGTGATTGCCGCTCGGAGTACGCACGCGACACCTACTGGTCATCCAGAATTGGCTTGCTGTGACGAACGCCGATGCTTGCCTTTAGCTAAAGCCCCTATGCGCGCCCGGCACTCCGGAAGGCCTTTGCTGCCTTTCCGGCGGACACGAAAGTGGCGTGAGCATCCTTCGCCGTCATCGCCGGGGTCGTCTCGATATCAGTCAAGCTGCCTCCCGCGGCAGCGGCGAGTATCGCGGAGGCGGCGGCCTTATCATCAGGGAACTCGGCAATAGTCAGCCAGTCATGGTGGCCGAAGGTCAAGTACCACCCGATGAGCCTGCCGCCGACACTCTCGCAGAGTTTGGAGACGGCTTCCTCACGATTTTCCGGCTTAGCCACCATACCCTTGACGGCATCTGAAGTGAAACGACCACGCGAGATGTAGATTGGCATGACATCTCTCCTAAAAAATCTGCTTACTTGATCTAATTGAGAAGTCGCCGCCTGCGAGCGTTAAATTTCAGCGCCCATAGGCGGATTAGCATTGATCTGGATCAAGCCCGCGGGAATGTCCGCTTTGGGTCATCAGCGGACATTTTGCGGTGCGATTGGCATGTCCGCTTTACCCCCCAATAGCGGACATTTGCAGCGCACAAGCCCATGTCCGCTTTGTGCCAATAGCGGACATTGCACGCCTGGTTTGAAATGAAAGAAGCCGCCAATTGAGGCGGCCTCTAGTTGCTCCCGTGTGCGCGCGGAATGTTTTATCTGCGAGGCTACTTCAAATTGGTGAGCATCTTGGCGCAGGCTTCCGCGACATTGCGGTTAGGCGATTCCGTTCCCGGGAACGTCGCCCAGCCGCCCTTCTCGACAAACGTGTCTTG
>JBARNC010000521.1:0-6229 GCA_049802775.1 Pseudolabrys sp.
CCGTCGCGCTTGCGGCGTAAACGAGATCGCGTCGGACCTCCGGCGTGATGTGAAGGTTGGGAGGGCGAACAGCACGTAATGTAGAGCCGGTCGATCCGGCGATCAGGACAACCCACTTGTGCCAGCGCATCGTCGAATGCGTGCTGCTGATCGGGACCTGGTCCGCGGAGGGCATTATGGCCAGCGGCCCCGTGTGCCGCACTAACAGGCCGAACACATGGCTGCACCGACCAAGGTTGCAAAACGTGAAGAAAGTTCTTGCCAACTCGGAGCCGTCCACACATGGCACACAGCGGACAATCCGACCGCACCCGCGTTTGTCCGCTATTGGGGTAACAGCGGACGTCGTCGGTTACTTGGATAGTCGCCGCCGGTTTCTGCGAACCCGCTTTTTATAGACGCCTAACACCTTCTTTGCGACCTGACGACTGTTGGCACCTCGCATCGTAGCATTTGCTGCGGCAGTTTGAGCCTCAGCGAGTGCCTGCACTTTTTCAGTAACCATGCGATCCTTCTCGGACCGGGACACTGGACCGCCTGCTGCAAATCGAATGAATCGAAGTGCCATTACACCCTGGCCCTCCAACCCTAGTAAGGCGGCTTGTGACGATAGCGCAAACCACGCATTCCATGTTCGTATCGCGCTCAGCACTTGCACTCTCCGACCGCGTCCGTTCGGCCCAAAGATCTTGAAGGTGGATGATATCACGGGAACAAGCCGTACCCGCAAATACATCTATACCGAATGTCCGCTTTCGGACAATAGCGAACGTGCCGAGCGCGCTGAAATGTCCGCTTTTGGGGGTAAAGCGGACATTGCGCCTACTCGTCCTGATGTCCGCTTATGACCCAAAGCGGACATGGAGTGGTTGGTGGTCGAGGATCAAACCCATTCTGCAGCCGCCAGCAATTCGTTCAGTCGATCTTCGCCTAAGACGCGCTTTATTAGCGAAGCGAGTATGAAAAGTTGGCGTTTTGCAGCGAAGTTGAAGGCTTCAGTGCCCCCCGCCTGAAAGATGACCCTTAGGCTTTCGATCGCGGCAATCTCAAAATCAGTTAGCGGTGCCACGTTTTCATCGGAAACCTGCGCACTTTTGGCATTGTGCGTAGGTTTACTACCGCTTTCACGCGCGCCTGGAAATTCGATCACTGTCGCGCTCATCTTGAAAGATGACGAGATCCGCTGATTCGGCGCAACCAGCCGGTAGGTAAGTGCGCCGTTCGATCAACAATTTTTTGATGAGCAAGCGTGGGTGCATCCATATTGAGCGGGCCCGAGGCAATGGTTGATCTGCATCAATGCCCTCTACTCCCAAACGCTTACGAGGAAGCGTTCGAAACTAAAGGGGTGCTCCATCATGGCTGAAAATGTAACCAAAGTACCTGTAAAGCAGGAAAAGATCGAAAAACCCTCGTCAACACTCCAAACATGGCAGCCCTTTGAAGGCCTCCGCGATGAAATCGATCGCATGTTTGACGATTTTGGTCGGGGCTTGTGGCAGCCATTCCGTCGGTCACTATTTCCAACGGCACCTTCATTCCGGAGCCAAGTGAAGTGGCCCACCATGCCGGCGGTCGACGTTGTCGAGAGTGAGAAGGCTTATGAAATCACTGCCGAGCTACCCGGCATGGACGAAAAGAACATCGAGGTCAAAGTGGCCGACGGTGTGCTGACCATAAAGGGTGAGAAGCGGGAAGAAATAGAGAAAAAGGAGAAAGACTATTACCTGCAAGAACGTAGCTTTGGCTCGTCCGAACGCAGCTTCGAAGTGCCGGAAGGTGTTGAGGCCGACAAGATCGAAGCAAGCTTCAAGAAGGGCGTGCTTACGCTGACGCTTCCCAAGAAGGCCGAGGCTCAAAAACCTGCGAAGAAGATCGAGGTAAAGGCAGCTTGAGTGCCGCCGCAGTCTGCGAAAAATATCTTTGAAACCCCGGGTTATAACCCAAAGCGGACATTTGTTATCAGGGAACTCCAGTCAACAAGGCGGCGGTATTAGACCTCGTCCAATCGCGCAAATCTACGTGTTGCATCGGTGTGTAACTTCCGCCGTCATGCGCGCGGCGGAGAGGCTCAGCCCCCAGACGGCGCACGTGCTTTATGCCTTTGATCCGGGTTTGATTGCGCGAGACCGATAAATCCTGTTTCAGGCCAAGCTCCTCGATTAGCTTTTTTTGCTCGACCAATTGTACCGCGACGTAGCGGCGATAATCGTCGCTGCTGTTGCTCGTACGGTAATACAGCGAGCGACTAGGATTTTATCGAAATAGTTTCACAACCTAACTTCCGCGTCGAGGCTCATAGCATTTCATCGCGGGCGACGGCGGGACTTTTTGTACCCAGGACGGCGCGTTCTCTCGCCGCCTGCAGGTTTCTTGGTGCCAGTGCGCGGGCGGTCGCCAGAAGGCGCCTTGGCGGTGCCGAGTTTCTGGCTTGGGCTCTTGAACGCATCACCGTAGGCGCGCAACATGAAGCCCTGCAGCGTTTTGCGGTCATAGTGCTTGTTAAGATACGCGCGGAGCGCCTGCTGGCGCACGACGACATCGTCATGCGTGAAGCTTTTTTGTACTTTTGCCACGTCTCTGAGAAAAGCTTGCAAGTCTTCGCGGCTCGCATGCGGCACGGAACCGCTCTCAGAAGGCTCTTTGGATTTTTTGGCCATGTTAGATCACCGTGGATAGCTCGTTGAGCACCTGAGTATTGTTCATCATAAACATATGGTCGATCTGGTCGCCGCGCAGCGTGCGCACATTAGCGGCCGGCGCGTGCACAAACCGCGTTGACCAAGCTGGCAGCGTGCCGTCGCCCGGGCCGAGATAGTCGGTGATCGGACAGTTTGTTTCGTCCTCCGGATCAAAATCGGGATCGATCCAGCCCCAGGTCTGATGCGTGACGGTCTTGTTGACGTCGGCGCCGTTCTTGGTCGTGACCCCGCGGATGTTGAAGAATTTTGCGTTGATTGCGGGATCGAGCAAAGCGGCAACCTGGTCGTATATCGCCTTGCCACTACCGAGCATCCCCCAATCGAAGCCATAGAGCTGCGGGTAGCGAACCTTTGCGCCATAGGTCTGAGGGTTATAAGGATCAGCCGGCGTCCCATTAATCGTATCAAGGATTGGGTATCTTAACAGCGGATAGTGCGGGTCCTGCATGAGCTTGGCGCCGTCCCGTTGGTCAGTGTTCTGGTCGAGGAACAGTAGGGTGTATCCGGCCGCCAGTGATGAAATTATACGCGTCACTGTGCGGTTGCCGTAAAGCGGATTGAGGTCTGGATCACCGATGAAATAGTGTGGCAACTGTCCGCCACAGCCATAAAAGGGACTCGCCACCGTGACGGCGCTTTTGAACAGCTGTACGTAAGGATTATTGGTTCTGTTCAAAATTAATTTGATTAGCATGCCGCCGAAGCTGTGCCCGGCCAACGACAGATGTTGCAGCGGGCTGGGCTGTAAGCCTGCAACCCGTTGCTTAAACAGCGGCATAAAAACGTTGAGAAAAAAGTCGGCAGTAAGCGATGGATCGCGCCGCCAGTCCCAGCCGAAGATCAAATAGTCGATCTGCTGCTGGTCGCACCAGTTGATGAATCCTTGATACGGCGTCAGGGGCGGAAAGTAGACCGGACCGTCCGGGATGATAAATTGCTCATCAAAGTCGATATCGCCCTGCATCTGCAGGTGCACGCCGGCGCCGAATATGATGGAGCAGTCGAGCCACACGATATTGTAGGAGTAAGGCGGCCCGTCCGACTGTGGCGTGCTGGCCCGCAAGAACTGTGAGCCCATTGCGCCAGGGAACAGAATGACGGTTTTGCGATGGGTGTTCGAGAGATTGCCCGAATAGCGAGAAATGAAATCAGTAATTGCGTCGTTGATGTAATCGCGTTGCTCGGCGTCTCTTTCCTGCTGGTAGGTCATGACGCGGCGCTCTCTATAGAAGGAGGGTTGAAGAAGTGGCCTTAAAACAAATGGCCTGAGCTACTGCCGTTCTAGACGATAGGCGGTGGGTAGCGCGACGTGATGACCGTCAACCACAACTACGTTATGGAAGTCGTCTTTCGTCGACACTGACTTACCCGGTGAGGCCATTATACTGACCAGGATACCACCTAGGACCAGGACAACATTGAGTGCTCTTCGCATGGGAGCCTGCAACGATGATGGCCTGCGACCAAATAGTTGCACTGGTCGTCTAGAAAGCTTGTGAGCTAGCTCACACAAATCCATTTTTTGCCTCCGTCGGCCGTGACCAGCTAGGTCGCTAATGACCCAAAGTGGACATCTCAATGCATTCGCAGGGGTTATGAGTGTCTTGGATTTGGCAGCCCCCTGGGCGCGAAGTCGGTCGCACCATATCGACGCACGTATTCCACTGGGGCGTGACCCTTTCTTGTGCTTCCAAGAGCTGGACATACATTGTATGGAAAGTTCTCGAGGTGATTCGCAAATTGGAGGTGACGTTCAGCCGAAAAGCGTCAACGATGACCAAAAGAAGGGAGCGATCCCTACCGAAGGCGCAGAACCCGTCAAACGCTCAGGTCCAAAACTGGTCATTCGCATAGATCTGGAGAGAGCCGGCAACGGCCGCCGAAGGGGCAAGCGGGTGCAACACCCGTGAATCTCTCAGGCAAAAAGGACAGATCGGGGATTTAACTCTTAACAAGGAGATCCTCGATGCATGTCGTCGTCATGGGAGCCGGCGTTGTCGGCGTCACCACGGCTTGGTATCTGCGCCAGCAGGGTCATGATGTAACCGTCCTCGATCGGCAGGCAAAGGCGGCCGCCGAAACCTCGCATGCCAATGGCGGTCAAATCTCGGTGTCGCACGCCGAGCCATGGGCCAATCCTTCCGCCCCACTGAAAGTTCTCCGCTGGCTATTCAATGAAGACGCGCCGCTCTTGATTCGGCTACGCGCAGATCCTGCGCAGTGGCGCTGGTGCCTTCGATTTCTTCTGGAGTGCACGCCGACACGCACCCGAAGCAACATTCGCCAGATTGTCGCGCTCGGGCTTTATTCGCGCCGCAGCCTTGGCGAGCTGCGGCAGGCGCTCGGCCTTCGCTATGACAATTTGCAGAAGGGCATTCTGCACTTCTACACGAGCGACGCCGAATTTGCGGCAGCTCGCGATCCGGCTCAGGTCATGCGCGATCATGGCTGCGACGTCGAGATCATCGATGCCGACGAGGTCGTCCACATCGAGCCCGCGTTGCGGTTCGCGCGTACGAAAATCGTCGGCGGCAGCATGACCTATGCGGACGAGTCGGGGGATGCCTGCGTGTTCACGCGGAAACTTGCTGAGGCCGCCGCCGCTCGCAGCGTCGAGTTTAAATTCAACACGACTATTGTCGGGCTCGATCAGAGCGACGGCCACATTAGCGGGCTGCGAGCGCGGACCGCGGATGGAGACTATGTAACCATTCGCGCCGATTCCTATGTGGCGTGCTTGGGTTGCCACAGCGCGACCCTGCTCAAGCCGCTCGGCATCGCTCTACATATCTATCCCGCGAAGGGCTACTCGGCGACCTTGCCGATCCGCGCTCCCGAACGGGCCTATACGGTGAGCTTGACGGATGACGAGTACAAGCTGGTGTTTTCGCGACTGGGAGATAGGCTGCGCGTTGCCGGCACCGCTGAGCTTAACGGTTTCGATCTCGAACTCAATTTGGTTCGCTGTCAGGCGATCGTACGCCGCCTGATCGAACTGTTCCCGGGCGTCTGCGAACCAAGCGAAGCGCAATACTGGACCGGACTGCGGCCGGCAACGCCGTCCAATGTTCCTTATATCGGACGTTCGGCATATCAAAACCTCTACTTGAACACGGGGCACGGGACGCTTGGATGGACGCACTCCTGCGGCTCCGGCCGAGCTCTTGCCGATATTGTGAGCGGTCGACGGCCTGAGATCGAATTCTCTTTTACTGAAGGCAATCCCAATGTGAGACCCACACCGCATACTCTTGAACCAGCGGCCGCGTAAAATCGTATGGTCTGACGGCGTTTGATGTCCGCTATTGGCACAAAGCGGACATAACGCCGAGCGCGACCGAATGTCCGCTTTTGGGGTAAAGCGGACATGACGAAAACTTGCGGCAATGTCCGCTTATGAACAGCCGGCTCAACCGGTCGACGCAACACAAGCGTTAAATCTCTGCGCATGCGGAGCTATTTGGCAATAGACGGAAGATGACGGCCTATTAAACGCTCGCCCAAGCGCTTTCAGCGATCCCCCTCTC
>JBARNC010000522.1:0-2235 GCA_049802775.1 Pseudolabrys sp.
AAGTCATGGTGAGCACTTCGTACTGTCATGGGCGGTCCCACCCGAAAGACTACCGTATCCGTTTATTAGACAGTGCCGTATCACTTTTTTGGCAATCCTGGGCGGGACGATATCTGCTTTTGAGGGACGTTCCGCCCCAAGGTAGATTCCGTCAAGCGACCAACTGTGCAGTGCAAAACAGATAAAATTACCGCGATCGTCCAGAACTAAGGATACCCATGCGGCGCACCAGCTACACTGCCGCTGGCGGTCCCCTTGCCAACGGAGTGCAAAATGCGATTTCGTAGAGGCCAATCCCTCCCTGTGAAGGTGCTCAATGAGCCAGAAACGGAGGAAAAGAGATGGATAATGTGCTGGTGTGGCTGCTGTTTATTGCGTTAATCGTCGCGGCGGTCTTGATTTATGTGCGCGTGACGAAGCCAGAAATCTGGAATAGTTGGAAAAGCGAGAAACAGTTACCTTACCAAGGCGTGGTAAAGCGAGATTGGGTCCCCACGGGGCGCATCGATTTCGCAACGCAGCTTAATGGCAATGAAGAT
This sequence comes from Pseudolabrys sp., assembly GCA_049802775.1. Taxonomy (GTDB): domain Bacteria; phylum Pseudomonadota; class Alphaproteobacteria; order Rhizobiales; family Xanthobacteraceae; genus Pseudolabrys. Next base: position 540 of record JBARNC010000522.1, read on the forward strand.
ACGCAACCAAGTGAATTCAAGTTGCTGGTAGAAGAACATAGAATTGTAGAAAGTATCGCTGGAAATGAACATCTTGAGATTCAATGGAGGCTTGCGACGCTAAAGGAAGCAAAAGCCGTCGCAACCCAGTACCATAAATACTTATCGGAACACTCGCTCATCAAATCCGTAGTCGATGAAACCGCGTTGCTATCTCCACGGATACCAGCTCAGGGCCATCGCTCGGACTCGGATTAGCGGTCGGCTTCGGGCGTCGGCTCATTTGTTGAGCGCAGCCCGTGAACGTCTTTTATGCCCACTGTCAATCATGGCAAACGTCCGATATTCGTTTCTCTTGCTGTCTCATGTCAGCAACGACAGATTTTATTTCCTCTCCCATTTGGATTCTATTTGCAAAAAATCTTAATAAATCAGCTGTGCGCCGCAATTCCTTTTCACAGATTGGTGTTAAGTCACGCCCGCCGCTGGACTCGTCGGCGGGCGGACGGCGAGGGGTTTGGCCATCAGCATCGGAGGTCCCCGCCGTAGAGGTTGCCTTGTCGTCCACGGGTGCCTTATCGTCCATAGCTACAGGTGCCTTTTGTTCCATAGCTACGGGTTTCGCCTCTTCTGTTTGCGGAAACCACATTGGTTTAGTGACCAGTGCTCCACCAATCATCAGAAACAGCGCGATTAGTGCATACAAAACTTTGTCATGTTTCATGGCTCAATCAGCACAGCACCAACGGCCAGCGCGTCAATCGGCATCATTGCCATATTCGTGATAGCGAGCGTCGGCGGCATCAATTTCATAAAGTTTATCGCGCTCCTTCCGATTAATCCAATTATATCGATGGCAAAATTTAGTAGTCCGAATTATGTTAAATCCGTCGTTGTATTCGACCGCGCCCCACACATACAGATATGTAGGTCTTCCACGGTCTCGACCGACTCCTGAAAATTCATTCAGTTCATGAACTTTAACGCTTAATCTAGAGCTGCGCGTCGCAACAGCACCTGGAGCAATGACAATATTCCCTTTGCCAAACTCCAATGGGAAAAAATCGTCGCGTTCTTCTCCACTATGGCCAAATCTTATGTTGATAAACCAACTTAGCTTCCGAGCCGGTAAATGACCCGCATTTTTTATCCCGACATATCCAATTAGATCGCTGCCGTTTTCCATCAGGTGGATGCCAAGCGGCTCCACGGCAATGTATGCGCGTTGCAATATTCGCGCATCTTCCCAGAGGCGCTTTGTAAAAATCGCGAGAACCGCCGTAAACAGCGCGAGCATGCCAATGAAGATCACTAGCCCGGCGACGTTCAGGTACCAATCCATTCCCGATCCTCCGGCACCGTGCGCACACGGCGTCGATGCCATCCTAACTTAATTGCGTGGTCATTGAAATTTCGGGGGGCCACCGCCCCGTTTCCTCCTCTAAATAGATGCGACGCGCTCAGTCCTAAACTTCAAAGAACCGCGCAGTGCGCCGATCGCCGATCTCTCATCTTTTGATAGTGCTTCCTTGGGGTGGAATTGTTCGCGTGACATGGCAAGTAAGTGTTCGGGCATGCCGGTTGTTTCGGAGTAAAACTTTAACGCGAGCGGATCCGAACACATCCAGTCAAGCGCTTCGGGATGCCCGCTATTGGCACAAAGCGGACATTCCCGAATTCGTCAACGACACACCATGCCGAAGAAAACCAAAGTTGA
>JBARNC010000523.1:0-11668 GCA_049802775.1 Pseudolabrys sp.
CTTTCACACTATCTCGACGAAATTCGGCGGTTTCCGATGCTGGAACCGCAGGAAGAATACATGCTGGCGCGCAGCTGGCGTGAGCACGGCGATCGTGAGGCCGCGCATAAGCTCGTCACCAGCCATCTCCGTCTCGTTGCCAAGATCGCCATGGGCTATCGCGGCTACGGCCTGCCGATCTCCGAGGTGGTCTCGGAAGGCAATGTCGGCCTGATGCAGGCGGTTAAGCGGTTTGAGCCGGAAAAGGGCTTCCGCCTCGCCACCTACGCGATGTGGTGGATCAAGGCCGCGATACAAGAGTACATCTTGCGTTCCTGGTCACTGGTGAAGATGGGCACCACCGCCAACCAGAAGAAGCTTTTCTTCAACCTGCGCAAAGCGAAAAGCAAAATTTCCGCGCTTGAGGAAGGCGATCTGCGGCCCGACCAGGTGCTGGTCATTGCCAAGCGTCTCGGCGTGACGGAACAGGATGTGGTCGACATGAATCGCCGCCTCGGTGGCGATGCTTCGCTCAATGCTCCCATCCGCGATGATGGTGAGAGCGGCGAGTGGCAGGATTGGCTCGTCGACGATGCACCAAGCCAGGAGCGCATCCTGGCCGAGAGCGAGGAGAGCGACAATCGTCATAAGGCGTTGATCTCTGCACTCGACGTGCTCAATGCGCGCGAGCGGCGCATCTTCGAGGCGCGCCGGCTGGCCGATGACCCGATCACGCTCGAGGAGCTTGCTTCCGAGTTTGGCGTCTCGCGCGAACGCGTGCGCCAGATCGAAGTGCGCGCCTTTGAGAAAGTGCAGAAAGCGGTGAAAAACCGGATGGCTGCGATGGAACAACCGGCGGAAGCGCCGGCAATCGCTGCGCACTGAACGCCGTTCAATAGCGCAAACGATTACGGCCGGGCCCCTGCCCGGCCGTTTTGTTAGAGAATGGCTGCGCGAAGTCTCCACTACTGCCCCCACGCCCGGAAGGCTTCCTCGAAAGCACGAGCGCCGGGCGTGCCCTTCTCCATCGCCAGGATGGCACGCTTGCCACTGGCGTAGACCACGGGGATGTCGAACCAGTCGCGCTCCTTGAGCAACTGGATATTGCGCTGCAAGTCGACGTCGACCGCCGAGAGGCCGATCAGGAAATACCCGTTGGTCACCTTCACGGCCAAGCCGGCAAGCGGAACGCCGCGTGCCTGCTCGTTCTGTTTCATGAGTACGCCGGGCACATTGCCGATCCCGCCTTCGGGAAAATCCGCCGGCAGCGTGAACATAATCTCAATGGTGTGACTCGCCGGCAGCGCTTTGTCGGTATTGCGGCGGAGCGACCACGTCATCCGCAGTTTACGTTCCGGTATTTCGATATCGGCGCGGACCGCGAGCTCAGGCGCGAGCCCCGGTCCGGGTGACACGGTCTCCGTGCGCCAGAGTGCGGACCCGACATAGCGCTTGCCCTGCGGATCGTTCGGATCCTCATCGTAAAGTACGACTTTTTGCGCCACCGCAGCGGCCGGCGCGTTGGCTGCGTTCGGTACCGCCTCGCCCGATTGTCCGATGCGGTCAGCAATCTTTGGGCGGACAGCGGGTTGGACCGTGTCTTTGGGCGTCGATGATGGTTGCGAGCGGAAGCTCGCTACCATCGAAGTGATGGCGTGACGCTGCCAATAAGCCGCCACGGCAATGCCGGCCAACACGACCAGTAGCGCGAGAAGCTTGATAAAAGCTCCATAAGACCGCGTGGGGCGCGTGTAGATGTCGTCATCATCATACGCCGAAGGTGGTGGAGCCGCCGGCGAATGCCTGTCTGCTAGCGCTTCCTCGGTCATCTGGGGCTCGGTGACGCGGGGCGGTTCAGCGGCACCAGGAGGCTCGAAGTAATGCGACGCAGGCTCAACCGGCATTGCTTCGTAGGTGGCATGGGCTGCGCGCTTGGCCTCAGCCGCGGCGCCCCCTAGGCTCTCGGCTTCAGCCACTGTTTCCCGGAAATCGCGCAAACCACGGTCGCGGAGTGACGGCTCGCCCCCTTCCGCCTCTGAAATATCCACCCGTGACCGCTTGGCTGCTTCCGCCTCCACCTTGCGGATTGCCTCTTCCAGCGCCAGCCGCTCGTGCGTGATGTCGGTCTCGTCCAGTGCGGGCTCGACGCCACGCAACTGGCTAACCAGTGCGGCGCGCGCGCGGTCGTATAGCGCACGGCGATTCTCGCCCGTGTTCTTGTCAAGGCCGCCAACCGCACGGGCGATTAAAGGATAATAATCAGCCATTGGGCGGTTTTTTGTGCTGGAGCATGATCCCTTCCGAAAACGGATCCCCACGTTCGTGTTCACGTGCTTTTTCGGCAATCATAGCTCAAATGGATTCTTCATGAGTATTGTATCTTCGCGTTCCGGGCTGGTCGACAACAGCGCCACTGGACAGCCAACCAGTTCCTCGATGCGACGAACATATTTAATTGCCTGTGCTGGCAATTGTGCCCAGGAGCGAGCCCGCGCTGTCGGCTCCTTCCACCCGGCGATGGTCTCATAGACCGGCTCCGCCCGCGCCTGCACGTGCTCGCCGGCGGGAAGGTAGTCGACCTCGCGGCCATCAAGACAATAGCGGACGCAGACTTTGACTTCGTCGAAGCCATCGAGAATATCCAGTTTCGTCAGCGCCAGCCCCTCGATGCCGCAGGTCAAGACTGTTTGCCGCACAAGCACCGCATCGAACCAGCCGCAGCGGCGGGCACGCCCGGTGACGGTGCCGAATTCGCGGCCGCGCTCGCCAAGAGTCTTCCCAATGATATTGTCCATCTGATCGGTCGGAAACGGTCCAAGGCCGACGCGGGTCGTGTAGGCCTTGCAAATGCCGAGCACATAATCGATTGCGTTCGGACCGAGTCCGGAGCCGGTCGCAGCCTGTGCCGCAACCGTATTGGACGAAGTGACATAAGGGTAAGTGCCATGATCGATGTCGAGCAGCGCGCCTTGCGCCCCTTCGAACAAGATGCGCTTCCCCTCGCGCCGCTTGCTGTCGAGCAGCGACCAGACCGAATCCATATAGGGCAGCACCTTCGGCGCAATCGCGGAGAGATGCTCATAGACCGCTCTCGCCTCGATTTCGGCCAGCCCGTGGCCGCGGCGTAACGCATTATGGTGTGCCAGCAACCGGTCGATCTTTCCGGCGAGCGCCGGAAGGTTCGCGAGATCCATGAAGCGGATTGCGCGGCGACCGACCTTGTCCTCATAGGCCGGGCCAATGCCGCGTTTGGTCGTGCCGATGCGAGTCGCCGCGTCGTCTGCCTCACGCAGAGCTTCGAGCTCGCGATGCAGCGGCAAGATCAGCGGCGCATTTTCGGCGATACGTAAGGTTTCGGGCGTCACCACGATATTTTGTTTCTTCAGTTGGGCGATCTCATCGATCAGCGCTTGCGGGTCGACCACCACGCCGTTGCCGATGACCGACAGCTTGCCTTCTCGCACGACGCCAGAAGGCAGCAGCGACAGCTTGTAGGTTGAGCCGTCGATCACCAGGGTGTGGCCAGCGTTATGGCCGCCCTGGAAGCGCACGACGATGTCGGCCTGCTCCGACAGCCAGTCGACGATCTTGCCTTTGCCTTCGTCACCCCACTGAGATCCGACAACTACGACATTCGCCATCAGGATCCCTTCCCTGAGCCAGCGCCCGGACGCTTGGAGCCGGGAGCCACCGGCCAGGTCCACCTTCGGATAATGGATGCTCCTCTTCGAGGCAAGCCAAAGTCCACCGCGCTAAAGCGCCGGACGATGGCGACAACGGCCTGATCTTACGCGTTATTTTCAGAAATGCAGCGGCTTGGCCTGCTGCACCTGCGGCAGTGCGCGCACCTTGGCCAAGACCGGCTCGGGCAACTCGCCGTCGATCTCGATCAGCGCCACAGCATTGCCTCCGGGTGCCTCGCGGCCGACATGGAAGGTCGCAATGTTGATACCGGCCTCTCCAAGCGTCGAGGAAAACTTACCGATGAAGCCCGGCTTATCAAGATTGGTAATGTAGATCATTGAGGGGCCGAATTCGGCGTCCATCCGAATTCCCTTGATGTTGACGATACGCGGCCGGCCATCGGCAAACACGGTCCCGGAGACATGTCGAGATTGCCGCTCGGTGGTTACCGTGACGGTGATCAGGCTTTCATAGTCTTCCGGCATTTCGCGCGTCACTTCCTCGACCACAATGCCACGCTCCTTGGCGACCACCGGTGCGGAAACAACGTTGACGTCACCGAGCATGGGGCGCAGAAGGCCGGCGAGCGCCGCCGAGGTGAGCGCCTTGGTGTTCATCTGCGCCACGGCGCCCTCGTAGGTGAGCTGAACCTTGCTGACGCCAGTTTCGGTCAGTTGCCCGGCGAAGGAGCCGAGCCTCTCCGCCAGTGCGATGAACGGCTTGAGCTTCGGTGCCTCTTCAGCGCTGATTGAAGGAAAGTTGATGGCGTTGGTGATAGCGCCGCGCAAAAGATAGTCCGACATCTGCTCGGCAATCTGCAATGCCACGTTTTCCTGGGCTTCCGATGTAGAGGCGCCGACATGCGGCGTGCACACCACATTCGGCAGGCTGAATAGCGGATTTTCGGTCGCCGGCTCGGTCACGAACACGTCGAAGGCAGCGCCCGCAACCTGACCGCTTTTAAGCGCCTCATAGAGAGCGGCCTCATCCACCAGGCCGCCGCGCGCGCAATTGACGATGCGCACGCCTTTTTTCATGGCCTTGATGGCATCGGCATTGATGATATTGCGGGTCTTGTCGGTGAGTGGCGTGTGGAGCGTGATAAAATCGGCACGCTTGAACAATTCCTCCAGCTCGACTTTCTCGACGCCTAGGTCGGCGGCACGACCAGCGGACAGGTACGGGTCGTAAGCGATCACTTTCATTTTCAATCCAAGTGCACGGTCGGCAACGATCGAACCTATGTTTCCGCAGCCGATCACGCCGAGTGTTTTGCCGAAAATTTCCACGCCCATGAATTTGTTCTTTTCCCATTTGCCGGCGCGAGTAGAAGCGTCAGCTTCCGGAATTTGTCGAGCCAGCGCGAGCATGAGTGAGATCGCGTGCTCGGCGGTGGTGATCGAATTACCGAATGGCGTATTCATCACGATAATGCCGCGTGCGGTCGCCGCTGGGATGTCTACATTGTCTACGCCAATGCCGGCACGGCCGATTACCTTTAGGTTTTTGGCCCATTCCAGCACCTTCCCAGTCACCTTAGTGGCTGAGCGGATGGCAAGACCGTCATAGCTGCCGACGGCGGCAGCGAGCTTTTCTTTGTCCTTGCCGAGCGCAGGCTGGAAATCCACCTCAATGCCGCGATCCTTGAAGATCTGCACAGCGGCCGGAGACAATGCGTCGGAAATAAGAACCTTGGGCATGGCGATAACTTTCTAAAGAGATCGGATGGGTTCACGACTTTCCGTGACCGAAAGACAGCGGCCGCGTCAGGCCGCCCTGGGCAGCGCGGCCTTGGCCTCGGCGAAGGCCCAGTCGAGCCATGGCGTCAATGCTTCGATGTCGCGGCGTTCCACCGTCGCCCCACACCAGATGCGCAGACCAGGCGGCGCATCGCGGTAATAAGCAATGTCGTAGGCGACGCCTTCTTTTTCGAGCAGGCTGGTCAAAGTCTTGGCAAACGCGGCTTGGTCGTCGCCGGAAAGCCTCGTCACTGCTGGATCAACGACCTTCAGGCAGACCGAAGTATTGGAGCGTTCGACCGCCTTCTTGGCGAGATGGTCGACCCAGGGTGTAGCAGCGACCCAGTCAGACAATGCCTTGGCATTGGCGTCCGAGCGCGCGACGGTCGCGGACAGACCGCCGACCGATTTCGCCCATTGCAGCGCGTCGAGGTAGTCCTCAAGGCACAACATCGACGGAGTGTTGATAGTTTCGCCGGCAAAAATTCCTTCGTTGAGCTTTCCGCCTTTTGTCAAACGGAAGATCTTTGGCAACGGCCAGACCGGCTTATATGTTTCGAGGCGTTCCACCGCGCGTGGGGAAAGAATGAGCATGCCATGCGCGCCCTCGCCGCCAAGCGCTTTCTGCCAGGAGAAAGTGACGACATCGAGTTTCGGCCAGTCGAGTTTCTGCGCGAAAGCCGCCGAGGTCGCATCGCAGATGGTGAGGCCTTTCCGGTTCGCGGCAATCCAATCACCGTTCGGCACACGCACGCCGGACGTCGTGCCGTTCCAGGTGAATATCATATCACTGGAGAAATCGATTTTGCCAAGATCCGGCAGCTCCCCATAGGGCGCCTTGATGACGGTGAGATCCGTGAGCTTGAGCTGTTTTTCGACGTCGGTAACCCAACCCTCGCCGAAAGACTCCCATGCGAGCATCGTCACCGGGCGCGCGCCCAACAGCGACCACAGCGCCATCTCAACCGCGCCGGTATCAGAGGCCGGAACGATGCCGATCCGGTAATCGGCGGGCACCTCGAGAACTTCGCGAGTGAGGTCGATGGCGCGCTTGAGCTTCGCTTTGCCGATCTTCGATCGGTGCGAACGCCCGAGAACTGCATCGGTGAGATTTTGCAGACTCCAGCCAGGGCGCTTGGCGCAGGGGCCGGATGAGAAGTGCGGGATTGCCGGCCGTCCGCTGGGCTTTGTCGCCATCATCTTCTATCCTTCCAGATAGGCGCCCCTCGTTGGGGAGGGGTGTCCCACTGGCGGAGATAGGCGACTTGCCGGCCGCGGTCAACTTTTGCGAATTGGGCAGTAAAGTCAGCAGCAGGCGACGGTGGGCGGTAAAAAAGAGCGCCTAGAAGCGCACACCCGCGGCAACTAGACCGGTATTGGTAGTCGCATTGATGCCATTGATCGTCGCAAAGCCGATATATTCCCATTCGGCGCGCAGAAAAATGCTGGGCGTGACTGCCCAATCCACGCCGAGGCCAGCGACGGGCGCGGCGAGGGGATCAGGCGGCGACCTCGCTCAACGCCTCGACCACATCATTCACTACCGATTCGACCAACGTCCTGTCGTCGCCCTCGCCCATCACACGGATGACCGGCTCGGTTCCTGAAGGTCGGACGATCAGACGACCACCACGGCCGAGTTTGTGCTCGGCGCTCGCGATAGCTGAACGCACTTGCGCGTTTTCCAGCGGCTTGCCCTTCTGGTAACGGACATTTTTGAGCACCTGCGGCAACGGCTCAAATCGGTGGCAGAGTTCTGACACCGGTTTGTCGCCGCGCTTGACCACAGCAAGCACTTGCAATGCAGCGATGAAGCCGTCGCCGGTGGTTGTGTAATCGGAGAGAATAATGTGGCCGGATGGCTCGCCGCCGATATTGTAACCGTGGGCGCGCATGTGCTCGAGCACATAGCGGTCACCGACGGGCGTGCGCACTAGTTCGAGGCCCAAGCTGCCAAGGTGACGCTCAAGTCCGAGATTGGACATTACGGTGGCGACCACGCCAGGGCGCTGAAGCCTGCCATCTTCCTTCCAGCTCTGGGCAATGACCGCGAGCAGCTGATCGCCGTCGACCACGCGGCCGCGCTCGTCCACGATCAATACGCGGTCGGCGTCGCCGTCGAGCGCGATACCAATATCGGCGCGCATCTCGCGCACCTTGCGAGAGAGGGCGGCGAGATCAGTGGAACCGCAATCCTTGTTGATATTGAAGCCGTCCGGATCGACGCCAATAGATATGACGTCAGCACCCATTTCCCACAGTGCGCCAGGCGCCACCCTGTAGGCGGCACCATTGGCGCAATCGATCACCACACGTAAACCTTCGAACGACACCGCCTTGGGCAAAGTGAGCTTGGCGAATTCTATGTAGCGATCCTGCACACCGTCGATGCGCTTGGCGCGGCCGAGATCGTTGCTCTTGGCGAGTTTGTTGCTGAGATCCGAGTCGAGCAGATCTTCAATCTTAGCTTCCGTCTCGTCGCTGAGCTTGTAACCGTCTGGCCCAAAAAGCTTGATTCCATTGTCGTCAAAAGGATTGTGCGAGGCCGAAATCATCACACCGAGATCGGCGCGCATCGAACGCGCCAGCATGCCGACCGCCGGCGTCGGAATTGGACCGGTCAGCAGCACGTCCATACCGACCGACGTAAAACCAGCGACCAGCGCGGTCTCGATCATGTATCCCGACAGACGGGTATCTTTGCCGATCAGAACGCGATTGCGATGATCGCCGTTTTTGAAGATTAGGCCCGCAGCTTGGCCCACTCTGAGCGCAAGTTCCGGGGTAATCACTCGGTTGGCCCGACCGCGAATGCCGTCGGTCCCGAAATAACGACGATCCATGAAACAAACCCCCGACGCCTAAGCCACAGATTAACTGCCTGACTAGCCTGCTTTTGGTGGGAGGCCAAGCCTGCCCAAGAGCTTGATAATAATGCCAACGCCGTGAAATTGCTTCAAAAAATTGTGAGGGATCATTACCAAGTGCAGTTAACTTTTCGCCGCTGTTAGATCGGGTAGACCCGGGCGGCGAACGGCCATTTCGCGGTGCGCCGGCACTGTGCTACCCGATGCTTTACCACCGCGTTTTCAGAACCGTCCCCATGAAGACCGTCACTTGCATCGAAGACCTGCGCGTGCTGGCCCGCCGCAAGGTTCCAAGAGCTTTTTTCGACTATGCCGACAGCGGCTCCTACAGCGAGGAGACTCTGCGTGCCAATCGCGCCGACCTGGAGCACATCAAATTGCGCCAACGTGTAATGGTTGACGTCTCGGAGCGAAGCCTTGCCACCACTATTATCGGCCAGAAAGTGACCGCCCCGTTCGCGCTGGCTCCGATCGGTCTTTGCGGCCTGCAGCACGGCGACGGCGAGATCCTGTCGGCACAAGCGGCGAACGACGCAGGCGTTCCCTTCATCCTCTCAACAATGTCGATCTGCTCGATCGAACAGGTGGCGGAAGCGACCGGTAAGCCGTTCTGGTTCCAGCTCTATGTGATCCGCGACCGAGGCTTCTCCAAGGATATTCTGGCGCGCGCCGCCAATGCCGGTTGCAATGCGCTGGTACTCACCGTCGATCTGCAGGTGCTTGGCCAGCGCCACCGCGACATCAAGAACGGCATGACGGTGCCGCCGGAAATTCGCTTGAATAACGTCATCGATATTGCAAGCAAGCCGGCTTGGGCTTTCAGCATCCTGAGAGGCAGGAGCAAGACCTTCGGCAATCTCGCTGGCCACGTGAAAGGCATGGAGGGCGTAACTTCGCTCGCCCAGTGGACCAACAGCCAATTTGATCCAGCCTTGAACTGGAACGACGTTGAGTGGATCAAGAAAACCTGGCCGGGCAAGCTGATCATCAAAGGCATCCTGGATGTCGAAGATGCAAAGACCGCGGTCAAGCTTGGCGCCGATGCCATCGTGGTGTCGAACCACGGCGGCCGGCAGCTTGATGGCGCGCCGTCGTCGATCTCGGCACTGCCGGCCGTAGCGCAGGCGGTCGGTTCCAACACCGAGGTGCTGTTCGACGGAGGCATCCGCACCGGCGCCGACATGATGCGCGCGCTTGCGTTAGGCGCGCGCGCCTGCCTGATCGGCCGCGCTTACATCTACGGCCTAGGCGCCGGCGGGAAGGCCGGCGTTGCCAAGGCAATCGACATCCTCCAGAAGGAGCTCAGCGTCGTTATGGCGCTCACTGGCACCACGCGAGTGTCCGACATCGGACCACAGGTGCTGGTCGGCGGCAAAGCGAAGAAGCCTGCGCGCAAACGCAAAGGCTGACGCTCTTTCTTCGATCCTGGTAGGCCAATCTTGCAAAAGCTTCCGTCGCGTGCGACCGATGCGCGGCTCTATGCCGAGCACAAGAAGCTGCCGCTCAATCGCGTCACGGTGCGGCTGACGCACAATAAGATCCATGCCGAGGATTGTCTCAACCGCAAGACCAAGGAAGGCATGATCGACCGCATCGACCGCAACATCACGATTGAAGGCCCGCTCGATGCCGAGCAAGGCAAGCGGCTTATGGAGATTGCCGGCAAGTGTCCTGTACACCGCACGCTTGAATCGGAAATCGAAGTCCGCACTTTCGAGCGGCCGATTTGAATTTCTTTGCAGCAGGTATATCTAGTCGCCATGCAAGACGCCGCGCATGCATTGATGCAGCAGTTCCTTGCCTGGGTGGCAGAAGCGCCGCGCAGTTATGCGGACGCGGAGGCCTGGCGGCGGAGTTGCCCGCATCTGTCGGTCTGGGAAGACGCTATTGCCAACGGGCTCGTCCACTTCGAAAACGGCAGCAGCATGAAACAGTCACGGATTCTGCTGACCTCGCGCGGGCGCAAACTTCGGGAATTGATCGTATTCGAGCCCGCGTTACGGAAATTAAGGCTGCGGTGAGGGTATGTGCAGGTATCGTCATGAATAAACCCGCGGATCCTCGACTTGTCTGGGTGGCCACTGTGCTGGCGGTGGCTGTATGCATCGTTTACGTCGCGCATATCTAGGCTTGGGGTCGCTCCGTCCTGCATCACCCATTCCTTGCGGCTTGACGTCTCCCTTTTGCTTGACCACACTAGAACAAAACATGAACAAACAAGCGCGCGGTCCAGCCGTCTGGACCGAATAACTTCGTGCTTTCAAAGGTTTATAAATGATCGCGCAGCTTCGCCAACGCCTTCTGGCCTTGCAAAGGACGCCAGGGATTAAGCACGGTCCCGATACCCAGCCCCTTCGTGTTCCCGCCATCGATGCGGTGCTTGGCGGTGGGTTCATCCGCGGCGCGCTGCACGAAATTGCGGCAGCTGGCGAAGCCCATCTCCCCGCAGCGGCCGGGTTTGCTTTGGGGGTAGCGAGGCGCTCCGCCCCCTCACCCCGTTTGTTCTGGATCACCGAGGATATGGGGCTCGTCGAAAGCGGCGCGCCGCATGGCGCCGGCCTCGATGCTTTTGGACTCACGCCCGAGCGGTTGGTGATGGTTTCCGCCACACATCGCCGCGACCTGCTGTGGGCGATGGAAGAAGCACTGCATTGCCGCACCGTCGACGCGGTGATCGGCGAAATGCGCACCGGCGGGATCGACAGCGTCGCGGTGCGGCGGCTCTCGCTCGCCGCGGCGGAGAGTGGCGCGTTGGCGCTGCTGTTGCGCGCCGCACCGCCGAGCGATGCTTCCACCGCAGCCACCCGTTGGATTGTCGGGGCGGTCTCCTCTTTCGTCATTCCGGGGCGCGAGCAAAGCGAGCGGACCTGGAATGACAAGGAAATAAGACCCCGCTTTGCCGCACAACTTGTCCGTAATCGCCGCGGCTCGGTCGGCTCATGGATTCTCGAATGGAGTGACAGCGATGAGCAACTCATCCTCGCAACGCATGCTCAGCCTGTGGCTGCGTCGGCTTTCGACCGATCGCATCACCAGGTCGCGTGAGTGCTCCGCGCCGCTGATCGTCACCGGCAAGCGCGGCAATGTCGAGGTTCTCACCGCCGTCGATGACGCAGCCGAACGGCTCGGCCTCTCGCCCGGCCTTGCATTGGCACAGGCGCGCGCAATGCATACCCGCATCGATGCGGTGGCCGAAGACGCCGAGGCTGATGCTGCCTTGCTCGAGTCTATTGCTGACTGGTGTCTGCGCTACACGCCGCTGGTCGCCTGCGATACGCCCGACGGCTTGCTGCTCGACATCAGCGGTTGTGCGCATCTTTACGGCGGGGAGCGTGAACTGGCTGCCGATCTCAGCGGCCGCCTGGAAGACGCCGGCTTTGCTTATTCGCTTGCCATTGC
>JBARNC010000524.1:0-2698 GCA_049802775.1 Pseudolabrys sp.
TGACTGCGTAACGTCTTCACATGCACCGGGCGGTAAAGTCCCACCCGCATCATCTGCGCCATGCCGCGCGCGTCGTTGCGGTCCGTCTTATTAATCTGCGCCTTCAAAACCGCCCGCATGTGCCGCGTTTCAACACAGACCACAGCTAACTCTGCTTCAGCGAGAGCGCTAAAAAGCCATTGTGACAGCGGCCCGGCTTCTAATCCAATTCGCTTGAAGCGGTAGGCGGGATTCTTCAGCACCGCCAACAATGCTTCAGGTTCGCTCGCAACCTTCACTTCCCGAACGATCTTGCCGGTGTCATCCACAATGCAAACGCTGGTCTCCTTGACCGAAACATCCAGTCCAGCAAAATGATCCATGCTGCGCTTCTCCTTCTGATGCTTGAGGCCGTACATACGGACCTCGTTTCATCATCAGCCTGAAGCGCAGCACCCAAAATCTTCAGCTATCCACAACAACGCCGGCCGATTACCCCATCTTTGGGTCATAAGCGGACATGGCGACAAATCCGCGCGATATCCGCTTTGCCCCCAAAAGCGGACATTGGCCGGTAGCTCTTCGATGTCCGCGAAGGGCCAATAGCGGACATAACTCGGGTAGAATTTAAAAAAGCCCGGCTCGCCGGGAGCCGGGCCAAGTCAAATGGGAGGAACGATTAATCGGAAGATTGCGCGGTCGCCCCACCCCAGCCGACTCACCGGCGGCCTTCCTAGGGCCCTTCTGGGGAACCAATTCGAAAGCGGTGCGTTATGGGGCCCAGGGAGGTAACGCCATGTGGCTTGAGATTTGGGCGGTAACCATCGCCATAGCTGTCGGCCTTACAGCCGTCGCCATAACGTTAGCCGACGAAGTGCAGCATTAGCGGGAGGGCGTTTGTAGCGTGGCGTTAGTAGCGTTCAGCGTTTCGAGGCCGCCAAAGCACAATTTGGCGGCCTCTCATTTTCAGACTGGGCCCGCTGAGTTTTAAGGTTCGAGTGGCATGCTACCGCGCGTTCGCCAGCGAATCACGCATAGTCGATTCGGATCGCGAGGTGCGCAATGCCGCTATTTTTCTACTTGCCGTTGATCGTGTGGACGGGGATGGTCGAGGTCATGGCGGACGCGACGACGCATGACCCCGATGAACGAAACGGTCGAGGCGATCCGGCCAATCCGATGATGGATGATACCGCGATCATCATCCCTTTTCCCACGGTGGCCATCGGCTGATTGGGGGCGCCACCGGGTCCCTTAGATACGGCCCGGCCCTGAAAGGGCGGTTTTCAGCTTTTTTATCTCTCTGCTGCACCCGGGATGTCCGCTTTGTGCCATGTGTGGACGGCTCGGAGTTGGCGAACTTTCTTCACGTTTTGCAGTCTTGGTCGGTGCAGCCATGTGTTCGGCCTTTAAGTGCGGCACACGGGCCGCTGGCCATAATGCCCTCCGTGGACCAGGTCCCGATCAGAAGCACGCAGCGGTTGACGAGCTTCGGGTAAATCGATTTCGGGGTATATCGATGCTTTGCAACCGAGCGCGAGCGAGAAATGGCACGCTACCGAAATCAGAATTAGGAGCCATACTTCGAACGAGACGTGAACGAGTCCCGTGGCATTCTATGGCTTGCCATGCGCGATGGCAGCTGCGATCGACGCGACCCAAATGTCTGCTAACGCTTCCAGAACAGTCTTTGTTTGATCCAGCGTCACTTTGCCAGCGAACGGACAGCTCAATTGGAGCGTTGCCTCACACGGCAGCTGTCTGCTGAATAGACCGCTGCCCTCCGAAGCTGGAGTCTTTTTGTCAGCGGCGCTTATTAAACATCCTATTGGATCAAGGGCCGGCGGATTCAACGATTGCTCTTTTTGCACGAAGCGCCACATTAGCGGCACGAAACTCGCACCTAAACCGTCTACTAAGTTCCAGAACCGGAAGTGGCGGCCTCTAATTGTCATGTCCGCTGTTACCCCGAAAGCGGACATTCGGGGCTACGGTTGGAACTGCTTTGTGCCAATAGCGGACATTTGCGAGCGATCGATGTCGGGTTCGCGCTAGTGGCGAAGCGGCTCAGCCTCAGCAGGCACGATGATCTTTCCAATAGGCCAGAGCGCTATTCCCGCAAGCTTTAGGTGCGCCCAAGCGAATGGAATGCCAATAATAGTGATGGCGAGGACAATCGCAGTGATCAAGTGCCCCAGCGCGAGCCACCAACCGGCAAGTACGAACCATACGATATTGCCAAGCATTCCCAACGGCCCGGTCCCTAGATCCTCAACGCCGAAGTATTCGGCACGTGACACGGCCTTCTGGCCGAATGGGAGGAGTGTGTAGAGAGCGATGTTGAATGCCGCACGAGTCCAAGGCAGGCCGACAATGGTGACCGCCATGAGAATGCCGGCGACAATCCATGCGACTGACATCCACAGCCCGCCGCAAACGATCCACAGCACGTTAAGCAAGAAGGACAAGGCGGACATTGCATTCTTTCCCAATTCGGAACTCAACGGCGCTGTCGTTAAGTCTGGCGCCCGATGAGATTTAGACATTGAGAGGCCCGTTCGCAAGCAGGGCAGCGCTATGTCCGCTTTACCCCAGCCGGCTCAACCGATCGACGCAACACAAGCGTTAAATCTCTCTGCCGGGGTTTCGAATCCCAACGTCTCCCGTGGCCGTTCGTTGAGCCGACGCGCCACTTTATTCAGATGTGCTTGCGAATGCA
>JBARNC010000525.1:0-5102 GCA_049802775.1 Pseudolabrys sp.
CACATTTCATGCTCTCGGGAGAACTCCTGAAAAGCTTTGCCGTAAACCATACTGAGAAACGCAAATAGGTTAGATATGGCACTTCGACGACCCGCGATGCCGGGCGAAGCATATCATTATGGCAGAAAATACCGCCCGGCTTGAGAACGCGGTAGATTTCCTTGAATGCCCTAATGATCTCGAGATGGCGCGAAGCGAATTGTAGCGTCACCGCATCGAACGAATTGTCGGCAAACGGCAGCGCATGGGCGTCGCAGACGCGTGCATGGATCGCAAGATTGCGCTCGCGCGCGCGGCGCTGACCTTCGGCTGTCATGTCCGCACTGCCGTCCACGGCATGGATCTCAAGCGTTGGGTCAATCGCAAAAAGCCTCAGCGGGATGTCGTGCATGCCCGAACAAACGTCGAGCACGTTCGCTCCCCGCGGCAGATGTTTATGGACTGCAGCGGCGAACTTCGTGCTCCATCGTGAACAACTTCCGAGGGACGCCACCGCATTGCCTTCATCATAATAGGTCGGCACATCCCGAAAGACCTCAGGGATCAAGGTCCGCCACGTCTCTCCAAAAAGATTCGAACGAAGGTCTTCCTTTCTTAGTAAATCTTCAGAGATGCTCATCCGGTTTCTCTTTGAGGTGTCAGTGGACATTATACATGGTACATGAGATTGGGTGGTGCGGCGGCGACGTGCCCACTCGATGTGGCTTCGATGCCTTTCTATGTGAGTGATCAGATACGCATGACGAAGCTTGCAGCTGGCAACGCCCAATTCCAACAGCGCTGCTAGGAAATGCTCGTCTAAGAAACTTTACGGCATTATTATTCATGGCGCTATTATTCAGGTCAAGGTGGCTGCGTACTTTGCCAGCCTCGAGCTGGCTCAACCCAGGCCGCAGAGTGGCATAGCCGCGTTTGCTCCCAAACCCAGTGCGCTGCAGGCTGGCAAAAACGACATGCCAACACTGCTCGGTGCAGACTGTCATAGTCTGGATATGCGGTGGGTTACTGATCGATGGCGACGGGTCATGATGTGCGGGCCGAATTTTCACGGGATTTTGGTTGCCTGGCGGACAACAATAATTGTTTAATTGTCGGCTGAGGGGCTCCAGCCGAGGGTGGGGTCGAAAGGGGGGTGAAAAAGCTCGTCCCTAGACTTTGATCAAGGTGTCGAATCTGTCGCCGCCGCAAATAATTCTCGTGTCCAAATTGCCGTGTAATGGCAGGCGAGAGGAAAAAGAGAGGAAACTGGCATGAAGTACGCAAAAGTAAAGTTGACACGGGCCATAATAATTTGCGGATCAATCGCGCTTTTGGTTGCAGGTGCGTTGTCCGTGACTGTCTCCAGGCCGGCCAATGCCACAGCAAATTTTGCCCAACAAACCGGCAAACCCTGCGGATATTGCCACGCGAATCCAGCGGGCGGTGGCAAGCTCAAGCCGGCCGGCGAAAAATTCAAGGCGAATGGCAACAAGCTGTAGTTGCGAACACACGGACGTCGCGGTTCAAGGCCTGCTCGTTTTGGATTGAATGAAGCCCCACCACAGCTTCCTGGTCAAACATTAGAGCGCGCGGCACATTGTGTCGCGCATTCGTTTGTCGGACGCTGTTCAATGTCTGACGGCGCGGCCGGTTTCACCGCGTTGGGGCTGCTGCCAGCTGCGCATGAACAGAGTGACAATCGGCACAGGTCAATTGCCATTGTGCCAACGGCAATCGCCGGATCGCTGAAGTTGCTGGCCTTTTCCGCGGTCACGTCCCAGATGCCGGAAACCACGAATCATCGCCGCTTGCGCGTCGCATCCCCGCTATTCAGCGCTGGTCGACGGACCTCGCCGCCTTGATCGAATTTTTGGTTCGATGTCGTGCCCATTCGATAGCCCCACGATCCAATTCATATCATTGATTGAGTTGTCCTCTCAGTAAAGCCGGCTTCGATGTATACTGAACACGTGGTCTACGGCCTGTGCGGGTCCTATCGTCGCAAGCGGTCCTTTGGGGCGCTCGATGCCAACGATTAACCGCCCCCGTGGTGTTGCACTTTATTATGCGACGCGCGATGGACAATCGCGACGCATTGCCGAGCACATTTTCGGCCGTTTGGCAGCGAGCGAAACGCTCGCCCCGCCGCAGAACCTCGCGATGACTTCGCCGGCGCCGGCGGATCTGGCCGTGGCTTCGGTAATCGTACTTGTGGCCGCCGTGCGTTATGGCAAGCACTTACCGGAGGCGGATCGTTTTCTTGCGGCTTACCGATCTCTGGCTTCGCCGCCGCCGCTGGCGCTGGCGTCGGTCAATCTCACCGCCCGCAAACCCGCCAAGACGACGGCGACCGGCAATGCTTATCTGCGCAAGGCCATAGCGCGCCATCGCCTTGCGCCCGTTTTGGCCGTCGCCTTTGCCGGGCGGCTCGACTATCGGCACTACGGTTGGCTGGATCGGCAGATCATCCGCTTCATCATGCTGCTAACGCGGGGGCCGACCGACCCGGATACCAGCATCGAATATACGTCTTGGCCGGCGGTCGACGAATTCGCCGCTCGCATCGCGGAATTGCAGCCGCGTAACTGATCGCCGCCACGCACGCGCTCTTGCACAACCTCAAGCGCCATGGTGAACCACATCTGATACAGGCCCGCTATGGCCGCTCACGCTGCCTGGGTTGCATCGTGCCAAGGTGGAAATAAGCGGACCAGTACAGACAACAAGATCATCGGAACGAGCAATACGATTCCTGCCGCCAATAAACCTTCCCGGCTGAAAATAGGTGGATGATAAGCAAGCAATCCTTTCGCCGTCTTCGAGATTTCTTGTCCGCCAATAACGACGTTATAGCGCATCATCAACACCGCGAGCAGAACAAGGATCGCGCTGCTGGTAATTCCGACAATCAGCGCGGTTCCACTGGTGCCGCGCCAAATCATAAACGTGATTACGGCGAGCGGCAGAACGGAACCAACGCCAAATTGTAAAATGAAAAAGGGAACGATTAGTGGCCCTTTGACAAACTCCATAATCACGTCAACGCCTTCCCGGCCCCGATAAACCAAGCTGAGGAATTCTACACCTTCTATTAACAGCGTGAACATCATGAAGCCCCACAGCGCATAAGCCATGATCTTCAAGCACGATAGATCAACTGATACTTTGCGTAGCTGGCAAGACAAAACATAGAGAATGATGACTAACGCGGTACCGGAGATGATTGCCGAAAATAGAAAAATAACCGGCATAAGATCTGAGGACCACCACTCACGCGACTTCAAAGAACCGAATACAAATCCAACATAGCCATGCAAACCATGCGCGCCTGGAATACCGATGATCGCCAAAGTGAACAGCCATTTTCGGTCGTAGTTCATTGCGTTGTCGGACACGTCATTGGATCCGAGCGACAAGATGCGATAAAGCCACCGCAATGGTCCTGTCTGTTGCTGCGCCTGCTGCACGATGTGAGGTCGGAATACAAACCAAGTCTCCAGGACCAGTAGAATTACGTAGAAACCAGCCGCATATCCAAAGATCGCAAAGGCGGATGTTGCGTGCGGAGTTATCATTGCATTGAATGCACGCTCGGGATGCCCAAGATGCAATAGCAAGGGCAAAGGAACGGTGATCATACAACATAACGATATAAGCAGCGCAAAATGCGCCACCGGCCTCAACTGCTTGAAGCCAAACACTTGGTACAAACTTGAAATAGTGAAGGCGCCGGCGACCAATCCCGTGAGATAGGGATAAACCACGATTAATACAGTCCACGGGATAATCGTTTCATTGGGGTAAACGTAACCAGTGAACGGCGAGGCGTGAATTAGGGTATCCATTAGCTCACGTCCTTATCTATCCCGACATAGAAGACATTCGGAGCATTGCCGGTCTCGGGTCTGAGCACTTGCACACGATGGTTTTGGATGAATTGGCTGATCAGACTTTGTTTGTCGTTACGGTCGCCGAAGATACGCGCACCAACCGGGCAAACCTCCACGCAAGCAGGCTGCAAGCCCTTAGTGATGCGGTGATAGCACCAAGTGCACTTGTCTGTTACGCCCTTCTCCTCATTGAAATAACGCGCGCCATATGGACAGGCCTGCACGCAGTATTGGCACCCGATGCAATAGGTATGATCGATGAGGACCACGCCATCCTCGGTCTTGTAGGTTGCGCCGGTCGGGCATACCTGCACACAGGCCGGATGCGTACAGTGATTGCATAGCTTGGGAACGAAAAAGGCTTTTTCGACCTTCGCGTCCTTGTAGCGATTAGCGAATCTATAATGACCCTCGGCTCCGGAAGCCTCGATGTTTACGGGATCTGCCTGACTGTCGATTCGGGCCCTCTCTTCTTCCTCCAACGTCACGTAGCGCTCGACCCAGGTGCGGAAGTGATGAGCGTCAGGCAGAATATTGTTTTCCCGTTTGCATGCCTCAACGCAGCGCAAGCAGCCGATGCATTTTTCAGCGTCGACGCCAAATGCCCATTGATGCTTGCTCCAATCGAAGTTCGGAATAGCGGGCACTGCACCGCTGGCCGTAGCCGCAGGCGCGGTAGCGCTCGCCGCCACTGTGGCCGCGCCGCAGGCGATAGCGCTGCCGAGGCCACTGAGAAAATCGCGGCGCTCTATCTGTTGTTTCTCGAGCCGCTCTTCTTGTTCCATTTTGCAGTGCTCCTGGGTAAATTTCAATCTTACCGTGTCTCACTTGCAAGTTGCGTTAGCGTAATACGCCGCCACGTTTTCCATGTCCGTGTCGCTCAATTCCTTGACCACTCCACCCATCATGCCGTTCTTGCGCGTGCCACCCTTGTAAGCTTTCAGGGCGTTGACGAGATAATCTTTGGATTGTCCGATAAGACTCGGCCATGAGGGGTTGGTGCTGCTTCCATCGGTCCCGTGGCAGGCTGTGCACTTAGCTGCCGTCGCCTTGCCTGGCAACGTGGCTTGCTTTGCCGTATCCAAAGAACTTACGCATTTCACGCCAGCAAAATAAGCCGCGATATTTGCAGCATCGTCATCGCTCAGCCCTTGAACACCCGCGGTCATCATCGGATCGCTACGCTCACTCGTGATGTAGGCCTTAAGCGCCTCGAGCAGATAGGCTTCGTGC
>JBARNC010000526.1:0-1852 GCA_049802775.1 Pseudolabrys sp.
CCCCAGGAAAGTATTTGCCGAGCGCAGCTTTGTAATTGAGGACCAGTGACGAGGAGCCCTCGAGCGCAGGCACGACCTGCGTCACGATGACCCCGTTTGCAAATTTGCTGCCCAGGAGCATCAACTCATTGGCCAGCGCGGTGCTGCCCACGAAAGAAACGCTGCTGTAAATCATACCTGGGTAGAGGTCGTACGTCTTCTCAATGAATTTGGCCGCGGCCCGATAGGTCGGCACCATGATCACCGCTTTTATCGGGGTGCGGCCCTTGGTGGAGTTGTGCGCCTGGAGTTGCGCGACGGCGTCGTCCACATTGACGGTGTTGCGTTGATAGTTGAGCCGCAAAATTGTGCCGTCGTTGCCCCCGAGCGAACGGATAGCCTTGGCGACGCCGGCGAAGCCCGAGTCTCCGTATGGGTCCTGCTGCGCAAAGACCGCGATCTGCTCCGGCCTCAGCCGCTTGACCTTCACCAGATAATGCACCGTGGCGGCGGTCTCTTCTGCGTAGCTGGCCCGGTAGTTGAAAACATATCGGTCGGGTGGATCGTTTCTGAGCAGGCCAGCGCCGGTGAATGCCCCGAAAAACAGCATCTTGCGTTGAAGGGCGTAGGGCAATGCGACCACCGCCGTGGGTGTTCCCACGTTGCCGACCACGCCAAAAATCTGGTCCTTCTCAAAAAGCTCCTTCATTGTTTCGGCAGCGCGAGCGGGCTCGTAGCCGTCGTCCGCCGCAATGAGCTGGAGCTGTCGGCCGTGCACCCCGCCGTTAGCGTTGGCCTCGCGGAACGCTGCATCAATGCCCCGCTGCATGTTCTGGCCGAGTTCCTTGGCCGAACCGCTGAATGGTGCGGAAATCCCGAACCGGATTTCCGTGTCGGTGACACCGCGAACGGGAGTCCTGACGCTGCCTGGTTGTTGTTGCGTGGCCGGTGCGAGAGACGCTTGCTGCTGCGCGTTTGCGGGTGGTGGCGCAGCAGGAACCGCCGCTGGCTGCACAACAGCAGCTGGCGCTACAGCAGAAGCCGCTGCAACCTGCGTGTTTGGAGCGACTGGCGCATTATTCGCCGTCGGCTGCCCGATATCGAGCCAGGCGCGGACGCCTTGCACGATCGGCTTGGCAAAAATGACTCCCAGGGCGACGACCGCCGCAAATATAACGACCAGTGAAACTCGAACGAACAACGACGACGACCCTTCCTCGAATCGAACGGGCGGCTCCGGAACACGTTCCGGCCATGAATCACGTTCAGCCATTGCCCGCCGCTCCTGAGGTGCGTTCCGTTCCTGATTCCAGGGAGCCAGGGGTGACGACGCGATGTAAGGTCTCTCGGCTACCGGTGGCTGCTCGCGAATGTGTTTTGGTGCAAACCGACCGATTTCGGACGCCGGGTCATCATCGCGGATTGGGTCACTATCGCGGATTGGTTTATTCATGGTCGCCTCTTACGCGCTACTCTCCGGTCAGATCTGTTTGCCGTCTTCATTGAAATGCTGAGACGTCTCAAAACACTAGCACACTAATTCGGTTTTCCCTGGTAGAACCGTACCTTGAAGTTCCGCGTCTCAAAATGGGACAAAAAGTTTCGCGATTGATCGTGTTCTGTGTGCTGTATGGGCCGTGGGTTAACACCGAAGCGATCGCCGGTTGATTTGAATGCTGTTTATTAGGTTAGCATTTGCAAATGCAGGTGCTGCGAATGCATGCGCATGCGGGGCGCAAAAAAACAAATTCGACAATACTTCGAAACTTGCCGCCGCTTTCGCTTTTGAATTGCTAATCGGGCGGCAAGCGTTTGCTATCTCATTTTCTCAGCGTCGCATTTCCCTACTACAGTTGGCCCACCTCTCACACCG
>JBARNC010000527.1:0-2348 GCA_049802775.1 Pseudolabrys sp.
GATATTGCAAGCCGGGATCGGCCGAAGCCCAGGCGGCGTAGCCGATCTTCTCCCAGAGCGCGCGTGCATCGAGCGTCTTCGCGACCTTGTCGTTCTTGCGGTAGGTGAGGTCCCACTTGCCGTCGGCCTCGACCGCCTTGAGGAATCCGTCGGTGACACGCACCGAATTGTTGGAGTTCTGCCCGGAGACGGTGAGATAGGCCTCGCTGTCCCAGTCGGTGTCGTAGGTCGGGAAATTGATGTCCTTATAGCCCTGCTTGGCGAACTGGATCACGCGCTTGATGAAATTGTCCGGCACCAGTGCCTTGCGCGCTAGCTTGATCTCGCGCGTGAGAGCAGGGTTCTTCTCCGGCGAGAAGCAATCATCGCCCGAGCCTTCGCAATTCACGCAGGCCTTGAGGATCGCCTTGAGATGCTTCTGGTTGATCTTGGAGCCGGTGACGAGCGCCGCCACCTTCTGCTCCTCCATCACCTTCCAGTCGATATAGGTCTCGATGTCGGGATGATCGACGTCGACGATCACCATCTTGGCCGCGCGCCGCGTGGTGCCCCCGGACTTGATCGCGCCTGCGGCGCGGTCGCCGATCTTGAGGAACGACATCAGGCCTGACGAGCGGCCGCCGCCCGAGAGTTTCTCGCCTTCGCCGCGCAACTTGGAGAAATTCGAGCCGGTGCCGGAGCCGTATTTAAATAGCCGCGCCTCGCGCACCCACAGGTCCATGATGCCGCCTTCATTGACTAGATCGTCGCTGATCGACTGGATGAAGCAGGCGTGCGGCTGCGGATGCTCGTAGGCCGACTTGGATTTGGTCAGCTTGCCGGTGAAGGGATCGATGTAATAGTGGCCCTGGCTCGGACCGTCGATACCGTAGGCCCAGTGCAGGCCGGTATTGAACCATTGCGGCGAGTTTGGCGCGCACATCTGCGCAGCCAGCATGTAGCGCAGTTCGTCGAAAAAGGCCTGCGCGTCCTCTTCAGAATCGAAATAGCCGCCCTTCCAACCCCAATACGTCCAGGTGCCGGCCAGACGATCGAACACTTGCTTGGAGCTTTGCTCGCCGATCATGCGCTCCTTCTCGGGCAGCGCCGCGAGGGCATCCTCGTCGGCGACCGAGCGCCACAGGAACGACGGCATTGAATTTTCTTCGACCTTCCTCAGGCGGGCGGGGATACCTGCCTTGCGGAAATATTTCTGCGCCAGGACGTCGGAGGCGACCTGCGACCAGAATTCCGGCACCTCGACATTGTCGAGCTTGAAAACCACCGAGCCGTCCGGGTTGCGGATTTCACTGGCGGTGAACCGGAACTCGATGCCCGCGTAGGCCGACTGTCCATCCTTGGTGTAGCGCCGTTCAATTCGCATGTGTCTCTTGCCCCAAATTGCCGGACGGTTAACCACCGCCCTTTTGGTTCTGACGAACCTGTCCCGATCCGCCGTCGTTGCTCAACTTGTTCGACCCACCCACCTCATCTAAGCCCGATGCTCTCACCCGGCACCTGTTCGATCCCGGGTTTTTGCCCCGGCGCACAGCAAACCCCTGTCCCAAAACGCCACGGTCCTGGCGTGGGTTAAGCTCGCGACTGAAAAGCCATTCTGAGGGTCCGGAGGGAACCTGAAACTCAACGCCACCGAACACACCAAAGCTAAGTGGACTCGCCGTACGCGTCAACAAGAGATAGTCATCAAATCTGAATCAAACACTAAATCTTGTGTCCAACCGGTGAACTTCGGGGACAACGGACCGCGAGAACCCAAGCAGTATTGAGCCTTCCCGGGCCCGCGAAAAGTTTTTTTTGGGGCTGTCGGGGTAGGATTTTATGCCTCCGGCCATAACAGAAAAATGACGGGAAAATGGGACTTCTATGCCGATCCGGGGTGGAGCCGCCCTCAAGCGTGCCCGGGGACGAGGTGAGGAAAAACGATCCGGTTGAGGGACCGGAGTCTCTGATTCTCAAAACCAGGTCAGGGCCTTACGGCGCTCGAGCGGGGCGAGTCAGCGGCTCGCAACGCAACCCACTCCTGTGAATTCAACTCTACGGCGCATTCGGCCGTGTGAGGTGGGCAGCTGCCGCTCACGGCTCGATCCGAGCCGCCAGCAAGTCAACCGGCGTTGCACCAAACAAAAAGGCGAACCCATGAGGAGTCCGCCTTTTATACCGGCACTGTCATTTTGAACTTTAGCATTGGCGAGCCACAAACCTTAGGCGACTCGGGCGCCCGCGCTGATGAATTCGTGGGCAGGATAGCCGCAAGCTGCGCGGAAACGCAACAGCCAGACTCAGGCCCCGGAGCCGCTCAGCGCGACCGCCGGGTGGCGCGCTTGCGGGCCGGGCCGCGCCCGGGCGCG
>JBARNC010000528.1:0-3813 GCA_049802775.1 Pseudolabrys sp.
CACCGCTCATTGGATAAAGATGCGCCAGTCTCTCGTCCGGTTCAGCCGACCGGAAGCATCAAATCGCACCCTATTCTTGGCGGACTTCATCACCATTACGCTCGAGTCTAGGTTTTCGGTACACACAACGGGCGAAACGCAGCGCGTCATCCTGCGCCGAGCGCGGCTGATAGCGCGGCGGCGTCTCCAGCGCGGCCACCGCCTTGATGCTTTCCAGCATTTTCGCCACCAGAGGCGAGGCGATCCGATAATAGCGGTTGCGCCGCTTTTGCGTGACGGTGAGCAGCCGCGCCTGCGTGAGTTTGCTCAGATGTTCGCTGGCGGTCGCTCGCGACACCCGCGCGAGCCCAGCGAGCTCGCTGCCGGTGAGAGCTTGCCCGCCCATGAGTGCAGCCAGCATGGTGGCGCGTGCGGTGTCGCCGACGAGCGCCGCGATCTCGACCATGTTGGCAGCGGCGACCATGCGGCATTTTACCGTGGCGGTAAACCCTGGCAAGCAGCAATAGTTCGGCAGCGGCCGAACCAACTTTTTGATGGCGCGCTCTAGACTGACGTCATCAAGACGGAGACGCGCCATGATGAAGCGATTGCGGGTGGAGCCCTACTCGAACTATCTCGAACGCCGACGCAAAGGGCCGATCTATCCAGTCACCCTCGCCGGCGGGTACAAGTCACCGACCAATATTTGCTTTCGGGATAAGATCAGCGCAAATATCAGAGCATTAGGGGAGTGGTTATTCCGGCTTCCAAAACGTGCAGACGGTTCCCTAAACCAAGAGCACCGAAAGCCTTGGCCAGATTTTCTCCACTCTCTGTGAAATGCGCCCAACCATCGGTATGAATCGCCACAAGCTGCGCGTTCTTAAATGCATGTGCAGTCTCGATCGCGTCGTTACTGTCCATGGTGAGATGAAACGACCCGCGCGTCTTGGCGGAGCCCGCAAATAGAATAACCAAACGTGGCTGGTAGCGGCGGGCAACCTCCGCGACACCCTCGTACCAAACGGTGTCGCCGGTTACGTAGATCAAGTCGCCCGGTTTTTCGTTGCCCAGCAGAAAGCCGACGACATCGCCGGCAATCGGCTCGATGCCGACAGGGCCATGGCGTGCCGGCGTTGCGGTGACATGGAGTCTGGTGCCGCCGGCAGCGTTTATTTCAATCGTCTCCCACGGTACCAGGCCGCGCGTTTTTCCGCCCAACCGTTGCGCACCGGTACGCGTGGTCAGTACCGTTGGTATGTCGGTGAGCAACGCGCGCCCGGCGGGGTCGAGATTGTCAGCGTGCTGGTCATGGCTCAGCAGAACCGCGTCGATGCGGCCCAACTTCGCGACCGACAGCGCGGGGCCGGCAGTCTTCTGAAGTGTTATGGATCCTGACTGATAGGAGCCAGGAGGATCAAACGTAGGATCGGTGAGGAGGCGGAAGCCACCGGTCTCAATGAGTATCGTCGGCCCACCGATCAAAGTTAGCTTTACAGTTGAGTTATTCATCTGAATGCTTCCTGAAAACTAGTTCTTCCGGACCCCGCACCATAATAGGTCTGGAGGTAATTCTGATCCGAAGCGGCGGGCACTATGATGGCACCACTCAAGGCTCACAAGCGAATTGGACTAAGATGTCCGCTATTGGGGGTAAAGCGGACATCGCGCGGACATGCCGTAATGTTCGCTAATGACCCAAAACGGACATCAGGTGCATAAGCAGCTATGATTTTTGCCAATGCGTCCCGATTGGCGGAGCATAGCGCGCTATGAAAGTGGTCCAATGCCACAGTCTACTCTGAAAAAGATTGCCGCATTGCGCCGCTGTGGCGGTTTGCTTTCACGGCTCGCTTATGAGCGCGGTCTAAAAGAGGGTGCTGATGTCGATGTATTTTTACAGCAGGCACGGCTCACGTCTCGCCAAATAAAAAACGAAGACATTCAGCTCGGCGTACAAAATCAGATAAAGTTCGTCGAATTGGTCGCAAACTCGACCGGCGATCCACTCTTGGGATTTCATTTAGCCTATTCTTACGATCTACGCGAAATTGGTTTGCTATATTACGTCATTGCCTCCGCCGAAACTTTGCTTGGCTCTTTGCTGAGAGTGGCTCGATACAGCGCTGTTGCCAACGACGGTGTCGATTTGCAAGTAAACAAGGGAAATCTTCTTCGTGTGCGCCTGCACTACTCCGGTGTCGCGCGTCACAGCGACGTACACCAGATTGAGTTTTGGATGGCATCGCTTGTGCGTCTATGCCGAACGTTGACTGGCACCAATTTCAAACCAATAGAAATCCGTATTATGCACGACAGAAGAAAGCAGGTTCCGGAGATGGAGAAATTGCTCGGTTGTGCCGTCGAAACCAGGGCGGATGTTGATGAAATTATTTTTCCTCGGGAAAGTGGAGAGTATCCAATCGTAACAGCCGATCCTTACCTCAACCGGCTGTGTGTGCGCTTCTGCGAAGAAACGCTTGCTCGTCGGGGAAAGAAGACGACCAGCCCAGTGAAGGTCAGGGTCGAGAATGCAATTGCGACGCTGCTGCCGCACCGCGAAATGCAACTCGGTGCAGTTGCTGCGCAACTTGGCATGAGTGAAAGGACGTTGGCTCGGGGGCTTGAGTCCGAGGGGCATACGTTTAGTAGGATATTGGATGACTTGCGGTTGGCTTTGGCTCGTCGCTATTTGGCCGAAAGCGACATGTCGATTTCAGAAATCGCTTGGCTTTTGGGGTATTCTGAAGTCGGAAATTTTACACACGCGTTTCACCGATGGACCGGGACAAATCCGCGAACCGAACGGGCCAACGCACGGCGATCAATTAAAACAAGTAAATCGGGCCATTAACGCAGTACCATTATTGGCAAGAAAATTCGTATTCCTCATAAGTCCGCTATGGCAAACCGCACACGATCAAGCGGCGGCACGCAAGAAATAACGGACGGTTACGTTGGGCTGACGGGACGCAGAATCGGGATTCCTTTGTGCCGCCGCCCTGTCTGAATCAGATCAGCAACGATGGTTTCACGGTCGGCATCCGTCACTTGCCACTTATGTTGTGATCGTTGTGCCTTTGCTTTTATAATCACGGACAGGTCCACGACCGCCATGCGTTTGGCGCGGTCAATGCGGTCGACAGCATCTACAACATCGACTACCGCAAACTGGGATCGTTTTCTGTCCCAATGGCCTTTGGGATCGAAATGAATGTATAACCCGTGCAGGTCCAAACGCCCACCGTCATACAAGGCTTCGATGATTCGTTGCTTGGTCCCGGCGAATTGCCGGAAAAAGTGATTTGATTGCCAAGATAAAAACGTTTTTGGTAACCGGCGAATTCCTTCATCGAGTTTGAGGTAATATCTCGTTTTGAATGCACTCATGTTATTGTCGAACATCGCGGCACGTCATTTGATAACGTAGCTAAGCTCACAGGAGGAGCTCGGCGAAACTGTATCCCGAAAGCATGGGGGGTCAGGTTTGTCTTGTCGTTTGCCGCCAAAAATTGGTGAGTTTTCGCCAAATCGAATACCTGTCCTTTCCGAAAATGTCATCCGGGGGTAGATTCGTCTCGTGAGGCAGAATCATCGCATCACTGAGCGATGCTTGCGATCCTGCACGCGCTCGGAATGTTCGTCGCCGACTTGTTCAAGCCGCGGTTACGGCTTGAAGCCGAGAACCTTTTCCTTCGTCATCATCACAGCTAACCGAGGCATTCGCTTGGAATGAGGCTCCGCTTTACCTTATCCGCGATCGGGATCGCATCTATGGCACCATCGTCACACGCCGATTGCGAGCCATGGGCATTCGGGACAAACCCATCGCAC
>JBARNC010000529.1:0-17276 GCA_049802775.1 Pseudolabrys sp.
GCTTCAGCGCTGGTTACGTCGAATTTATCTAGAGTTCCGGGAACTTGATTTACGCATATTGTTGGCCGATTTGCAGGCTTCGATCCGGCCCGACTCCTAAAATCATTTTATTGGGAACCGGGGCGGATTTGGCGCGTTTCTTCCGCCGGACTTCCCGCGCGCGCACGCCATCGCGCTAACGGAGTAGGAGGCACGCCATGTGGATTACATTGTTTACGATCGTCATCGGCATCGCGCTCTGCTTCGCTGTCGGGGCGATGGCGATGGAATCCTACGAGGAAAACGTTCAGCCCTGATGAGGCTGGCAGGAGCAAACGCTTCTTGGCGGCCGATGGGCCGCCTAATTTTTGCGCTCATGACAGCGCAACCGACCGAAAACTTTGCAATAATGCGGTGACATGTCACTGCCCCTGCTGCTGTCGAGGCGATTTGCGCCACTATTCTGGTGCCAGTTCTTCGCGGCATTCAACGATAATTTTCTAAAGACAGCGCTCGTCTTTGTCATTCTGTTCCATCCCGCCACCGCCGATCCTGAGGCCCTGATTACATCCGTCAGCGCGGTGGGAACACCGCGCTTGAGATATTCGTCACCGCCTTGCGGCATGGCGTTACGTGCAGGTCTCGCTCCCGCTGCTGTTTGTCGCGCTCTGCGGCTTCGGCATTCTCGGGGCACTTTTTGGCCCGATCAAATACGGCATTCTCCCGGATCATTTGCGGCGCCCGTCGGCAATCTTGGCGTTGCCACGCTTGACGCAACGCCTGCGACGTTGCCGCAAGGTGCGGGCGTCGTGTTTGCATCAGCGCTCGGCATTCGCGTGGCGGTCGATTTGTGCGGGCTTGCAATCGCCGGCGGCCTGTTCATTGTCCCCGCCTTCGCCGCGATGCAGGCTTGGAGCGGTGCCGATTACCGTGCGCGCAGCATTGCCGTCGTGTCCTTAACGCGGCATTCATGACCGGCTGGACGATCATCGTGGCGGTTATGCAGAAATACGGCGCAACATTGTCGATGCTTTTCCTGTCGATCGGCGCGGCGACGCTTCTGGTGGCTCTGGCAATACGGAAAACGATGCCGAAAGCCGATTAAAGCTACTTCCGCATCTTCAGGACGCGATCAACCATCTCGCCGGCGACGCCAAGATAATTCGCCGGATCGACCAGTTTTTCCAGTTTCTTGCGGTCGGCGTATTTGCTGATCTCTTTGTCTTCAGCGAGCAGGTCGATCAGCGGTCGCCCAGTTTTCACCACCTCACGGCAGATATCGTAGACTAGATCGTGCGCCTTGTTGCGGCCAAGATCCGCGCCGAGCCCCATCATCACCGCTTCCGACATGATCAGCCCTTTGGTGATATCGAGATTTTCGCGCATTCTTTTCTCGTTGACTTGCAGGCCTTCGACCAGGAAGCGCGTCTGCGCCAGCGCGCCCGCCGAGAGCATGAAGATTTCTGGCAGCGCGATCCATTCGATTTCCCACGGGCCCGTGGCGCGCTCGTGGTCCTCGACCTGAGCATCCAGCAGCGCGGCGACGAGCTGACGTACCATTGCTGTTTGTGCAGTGATGTAAACGGAGGAAATTGGATTGCGCTTCTGCGGCATAGTCGAGGACGAGCCGCGTCCCGCATGGAACGGTTCG
Source organism: Pseudolabrys sp. (assembly GCA_049802775.1). Lineage (GTDB taxonomy): Bacteria > Pseudomonadota > Alphaproteobacteria > Rhizobiales > Xanthobacteraceae > Pseudolabrys. The sequence goes on from JBARNC010000529.1 coordinate 1,631, forward strand.
TATACTTCTTCTACCTCGGTTTGCATCAGTAGCTTAACGTCGAAGGCGATCTTGCCGCAGCTTCCGGTGACTAGGCCAAGGAAGCAGCCGACCTCGGCGATGCGATCGCGCACCGTGTGCCAGGAAATCTCTGGCTGGCCGAGCTTGAGCTCTTTCATCAGCCTCTCTTGCACTTTCAATCCGTCGCTGCCGAGTGAGGATAGTGTGCCGGCTGCTCCGCCGAATTCGCCCACCAGGACGCGCGGCTTGATTTCTTTCAGGCGCTGTTTGTGTCGCTCGAATGCGGCGAGCATGGTCGCCATCTTGTATCCGAAGGTAATTGGCACGGCCTGCTGGAGATTGCTGCGGCCGGCCATGGGCGTGTCGCGGTATTTCTTCGCGAGCGCCGCCAGCGCGTCGCAGATGCCGTCGAGATCTTTTTCGACGATGGCAAGCGCCTCGCGGATTTGCATGATGGTTGCGGTATCGGTGATGTCCTGGGTTGTGGCGCCCCAGTGTGACCACTCGCCGAGCTTGTCCTTGCATAGTTTCACGAGCTGCTGGACGACGGGCAGTACCGGGTAGCCGATCCTCTCGGTTGCCTCCTTGAGTTTCGCCATATCGATCTTGTCCGCCGAACAGTGGCGCACGATTTCAGCAGCCGCTTTCTTCGGGATGATGCCCAGCTTGGCCTGCGTGCGGGCCAGCGCCGCCTCGAAGTCGAGATATTTCTGTACGCGGTTCTCGTCCGAGAACACAATTCGCATTGCTTCGGTCGTGAAAATGTTGCGGAACACCGCGGAATCGAGGATCGTGGCGGGCATTCGGGCTCTCCTGTCGCGCGCACGTTAGCGTTTCCCGCGTGGCGATCAACACGCGAGGCGGCAGCTGCCCCAGTTGCGTCGGAAGGCGTTTCGGTTCCAAATTGCGCGAGTCTGTCTGCCGATGGGAGACCCGCGATGACCGTTGTGACTAAGCCGCAGCAGAGTTTCCGGCTCGAGCCGGTGCATCCAAAGCCGGAGGAGGCGCACACCATGCCCTATGCTCCGGCGGTGAGGATCGTGGGCGCCTGCGACCTGATGTTTCTCTCTGGCGCCACCCCGTCGCCGCTTTACCACAAGCACCCGCACGTGGATGCCGAGCACGTGCATCCGCACTCGATCGAGGAGCAGACCACGCGCGCGATGGAGGCGATCAAATCAATCCTTGATGATGTAGGGGCCGGCTGGCGCGACGTCGTAAAGGTAACAAAGTATCTCACGGATTTTCGCGACGCCGACGCCATGCATGCGACCATGGGTAAATTTTTCGGTGACTGGCGGCCGGCCAGCACGACGGTGTGCATCAATCAGCTGTCGTCGCCGGGTGCGCGCGTCGAGCTCGACATGATCGTGGCGCTGCCGAAGAAAGCCACGTGACGCTTCCTCCACATCTCGCGTGCATTGTAGAAGCCGAATACCCGCGTTTCTCTGATGCGGAGATGGCGCGCCGTCGTGCAGCAATTGAAACTCTGCTGGCGCAAACAGAGGCCGACCACCTCGTCTTCTGCGGTGCCAATCGCTTCGGCTCGGTCGTGCAGTGGCTGACGCAATGGCCAGTGACGGCTGAGGCAGTCGGTGTGCTGACGCCCGGCAAGCGGCGGGACGCATTATTTGTACAATACGTTAATCACGCGCCACAGGCACGCATCCTTGCTGGTAAGGCCGATGTAGCGTGGGGCGGCGAATCTTCGATCGCTGCGGCCATCAAGGTGCTGGAGCAGCGCGGCGCGCGACAAGATCGCGTCGCGACGATCGGGCCGATCAGTGCCGAGCAGCATGCGGCGCTGTTGGCGAAATTTGGGAAATCGAAAAACCTCAACCGCGAGTACATTCGATTGCGGCAGGTAAAGTCTGCCGACGAACTAGACTGGTTGCGCATCGGCGCGCATTTCAGCGATGTCGGCATGGCCGCGCTGCGTGATGGCTTGAAGCCCGGGTTGAATGAACGCGAGCTCGGCGATCTAGTCGAGCGCGCATATATCCCGCACGGTGCAACCAATATAATTCACTATATCGGCGTTACGGCGATGAATACACCAGACCTTGGCGTACCCCGTCAGTTTCCTCGCATGCGGCGAGTGCAGGCCGGCGATGTCGTGGTGGCCGAGATCAGCGCCGCGTTCTGGAATTACCCGGGGCAGGTATTACGCAGCTTTTCGCTCGGCGCTTCCAATGCGCTTTATCGCGAGTTGCATGCGGCGGCTGACGCCGCGTTCGATGCGATCGCCGCTGTGCTCAAGGCCGGCGCAAGGCCGGCGCAAGTCATCGAGGCGTCAGGCGTGATCGAGGAAGCCGGCTTCACCATCATCGACGATCTTCTGCACGGCTATGGTGGTGGCTATCTGCCGCCAATTCTTGGCTGCAAGAGCCGCCCGTCCGGCCCCGTGCCACAGGAGCCGTTCCGCGCGGGCCAGACCGTGGTGATCCAACCAAACATTGTCACGCGCGATGGCAAAGCTGGCGTGCAGACCGGCGAGATGGTGGTGATTACGGAGACAGGCATCGAGCGATTGCATTCGATGCCACGGGGATTTGCGCAGCTCTGAAGCCTAATTTTCCACTCACACCCGCGAAAGCGAGAGCCTAGGTTAGAATATTATTTCCTGGATTCCCGCTTGCGCGGGAATGAGCGGATTGGGTGACTACCCCAATTGCTCTTTCAACCAGTCCGCGCTTTGCGAGCGCCAGCGGTAGGCGCGGTTTGTGGCAATGTGATTGCCATCCTCGATCATCATCAGCTCGACCGGTCCTTTCGCCTCGCGCGCCAGGCGCTCGGCGTCCTTGGCCGGCACGATGCGGTCAAGCCGGCCGTTCACGATAAAGAGTGGACAGGTGATATTTTGCGCCACACCTTCAAGCGAAAGCATGTTGGCGTTTTTGTGCGCGTCGTCCTGCGTCTTGCAGTGGCTGCGTACGCGGAAGGCTTCGCGTGTCAATTCCGGTAGGCCATCCCAGGCCGCGCCCCAGTTGAAGGGTCCGCCGAGCGCAATGCAAGCCTTGATGCGCTTGTCGAAGGCTGCGGCGCGCGGCGCGTAATAGCCGCCCAGGCTCACGCCCCACATGCCGACGCGCTTGGCATCGAGATCGGAGCGTTTTTCCACGAAATCAATTACGGCCTTCACTGGTACTTCGTAGTCACCGCGAATGGCAAAGTCATATTGCGCCTCGCCCTGGCCCGGGCCTTCGAAGATCAGCGTTGCCATGCCACGCGCCAGGAACGGCGCTTCGTAGGCGTCACCTTCCTCCTTGGTGGAATCGAGTCCGACCGCCATGATTACGACAGGCGGCCGCTCGATGCTCCCCGGCTTGCGCAAGATGCCTGCCAACGTTTTGCCCTGGTACGGCATCTCGACGCGTCCGCCGGGCGGAAGGAGATGGGGCAGCGCAGCCTGCCGGCACTCGATCTGCTTCTTGTGTGCAGCCTTCATCTGCGCCTGGTCATGCACGAACAGGAACGACGCGAAGTGATAATAGACACCGGCACGCTGCAGGCATTCGCCAGCCGTGAGGAAATGCTTCTTTGCCAGGGCCTCCCGCCCGAGCTGCTCGTGGTGCGCCGCGCGCGCGGACCAGGCGCTGCACCAGTCATTATATGAAGAGATCGAGCCGGTGACCTCCTCGAAGTCGGTCAGCACCACGCCGTTGGCAACGAAGCGTGGGCCCCAATGCGTGATTGCGGCCTTGAGCAGGGGGTCGGACGACATTCGAGATTTCCTTATGATAGGTCGCAGAAGAGCGCGCTAGCTCGCCTTTTCGTCGCGGCGATACCACGGCATGAAACACCTCGTCGCCCAAATCACGAGCAATTCGAAACCGACCCCGAATGCCGCGAGCAGCAGCACGCCGACGAAGGCTTCGTTATGATGGTAAGAGCGCGAATTGTAGCGGACGTAATAACCGAGCCCGCCGACTGAGAGGAAAAACTCGGCCACCACTGCGCCGATCAGTGCGCGTCCGGCAGCCAGCCGGAAGCCTGCGAGGAGATAAGGCATCGACGCCGGCAAGACGATTTCGGTCAACATCCGCAGACGGCCGGAGCGGAACGAGCGCGCGACTTCCAGATATTCGCGTGGCACTGAGCGCGCTCCGTCGGCGACGTTCATCGTGATCGCGAATATTGCAGCGAAGATAATGGTAGCAATGCGCGCCGTGCCTGAATAGCCGAACCACAATGAGAACAGCGGCAGCACGATAATCATCGGCATGGCGTTAAAGCCATTGATGTAGACGCGGATCATCCGATCGACGCTGTTGCTGCGTCCCATCAGCAGCCCAATGACGGTACCGACGACGATCGTAATCGCCAATCCTTCGGCAACCGCCGCAAGCGTAGCGCCGAGCGCCTGCAGAAATGCCGGGTCGGTTATGACGTGTGGAATAGCGAACACGACGGTCGTCGGCTTTGCCACGTAAGCAGGAGCGAGGGCGCGGACTACGAACTCCCACCCCAAGATGATCGCCAGTCCCGTGACGAACCGTGGCAGGAAACTTCCCGACAGCAACGCGACAGGACGCGGCGATGCCGACGCTCCGGAGATCGCAGCAGATGTTCCACCGATGGTCGTTTCGGTCATCACCTACTGTCTCCAGCTTGCGAAATGCTGCTCGATTATCAAGCCGAGTCGCGTCAATCCGACGCCGATCAAGCCGATCACCAGAATGGAAGCGAACACGCCCGCAGTATCGAAATCCTGCGAAGCACCCATAATGAGTTGGCCGAGGCCGGTCGAGGACAGGAAGAACTCCGCCGCGATCATGCCGACCAATGCGCGCCCGATCGCCTGGCGGACGCCAGTCATCATATAAGGCAGGGTGTAAGGTAGCATCACCTCGCGCCACAGCGACCATTCGCTGGAGCGGTAGGATTTCGCCACCTCGATCAGCTCGGGCTTGATGCTACGCGCACCTTCTATCGTGTTGTAGAGCACCGGAAACACGGAGAATAGAAAGACCACAAGCACCTTCGGCCCGAAGCCAAAGCCCATTAACGATAGGATGAAAGGAATCAGCGCCACCATCGGCGTGGCATAGAGAATCATGAGGTAGGGCTCGAGGCCGATCCGCAGCACGCGCAAGCGCGCCAACAGCAAGCCGAGCGGTCCGCCGACGATGAGCGCCAACACGAAGCCGGAGAGGAACAGCTGTGTGGAATCGAGGAATTGCACGATAAATTCACCGCGCGTAATCAGCTGCCAGAGCCGCACCACTGTTTCCGAAAATGGGACCATGAAGGCCGCGCTGGTGGACCGCCCGGCGATCTCCCAGAGCGCAAGGCCGGCAAAGATGCTGAGCCAGAACGGCGCGTAGCGGCGGATGGTTGTTTGCACGTGCGCTGCTTACTCCGGTGTCATCGTCCGCAGCGATAGCGAACGTCCGGGATACCGGGTCCCCGCTAACGGGGACGACGACAGTTCGTTGTTACGTCTTACTTCACCATCGCGTTGGCGTCTTTCCAGACGCTGCCATCAACCAGTGCATCATAAGTCACCGGTTCCTTGTCGGGTTTGATCGAGCCGATCTTCTTCATCAATGCGGCAACAGCCTCGATCTTGTTGCGGGGCATTCCGTCGTCCTTCGCGGCCCAGAAATCGATGTCGAGGAATGCCTTGAGCGCAGCCTTGTTGACCTCCTTGTTGTGCCCCGTTACAGCCGCTGCCTCGGCGACCGCGTCGGCATTCTTCGGATCTTGCATGAAACGTGCAGCTTCGATCATGCCAGCGACCGTGCGCACGATGGCGTCACGGTTCTTTGCCAGATTGTCCTTACGCGCGACCATAATCAGATAATGGCTGGTCGGGTTGGTATTCTTCATCGCCAGCAGGATATTGAGCTTTTTGCCCTGGTGTTCGATCTCCGCGAGGTCGTCAAGATGCAGCACGGCAAATTGCAGACGGCCGGCGAGCAGGGCCGGGCCGGGGGCCGAGCCGAGCGCAATCTGCTTGATGTCCTCGATCTTCACGCCGGGGCAACCGGTGAGCATGGAGCGCAGCGCCACTGAGCGCGCGCCGTTGATCGAATCGATGCCGACATCCTGACCGATCAGATCCTTGCACGTCTTGCCGGCCTCGGTGGTGCCGATCACCCAATCAGGATTAGGCATACCGTAAACCGCGACAAGCGGAACGTCGGCGTTTGAGACCTGGTTGATCACCGGCGGCGTCGGCGACCACGCCATGTCGATATCACCGGCGACCACCGCGCGCGCGGCGGCAGTGCCGTTATCGAACGGTTTGATTTCGACGTCGGCGCCGTGCTTCTTGAAGAAGCCCTGCTTCTCCGCGACATAGGCGATCGTCACCGAATAGATCGGTGGAATGCCCGGAATCGCCACGATGACCTTCTTGCCTTGCGCTGCTGCCGGCGCAATGCCCGTCAGCGATGCTGCCAGCAGTACACCGCATGCCACCAATGCGATGGTTCTACGAATCATGGAATCCTCCCTTTAAGCTTCATTTTCTTATTCAGCGTTCGAGTTGGAATTCGGCCTCGCGGGCTTCCCGCATCAGCGTACCCCACACCCGCTCTCGCAATTCGGCGAAACGCGGCTCACGCAGCGTCTCACGGGTGCGCGGATGCGGTAGATCAATGGAGATTGTTTCATGAATGCTCGAGGGTCGGCCCTTGAGCACGATCACGCGATGTCCGAGAAGGACCGCTTCCTCGATCGAGTGAGTAACGAAAATCATGGCGGTGGGTCGTTGCTCCCAGATGCGTAATAATTCGAATTGCAGAATCTCGCGTGTCTGCGCGTCGACCGCTGCAAACGGCTCATCCATCAGCAAGACATTCGGCTCGACGGCGAGTGCGCGAGCAAGACCGCACCGTTGCTGCATGCCGCCGGACATTTGATAAGGAAATGCGTTTTCAAAGCCGGTGAGACCCACTAGCTTGATGAATTCCGGAACTTTGTGCGCAATGTCCGCCTTCGGCGCGCCGGCCATGCGCAGACCGTAAGCCACGTTCTCGAATACCGTTTTCCATGGAAATAGCCCGAAGTGCTGGAACACCATCGCGACACCCGCGATTGGCTCGGTAACGCGTTCGGTGCCAACCCAGATCTCACCAGCATCATGTGGCAACAGGCCATCGGTACAGCGCAACAGCGTGGTCTTGCCGCAGCCGGATGGGCCGACAATCGCAACAATTTCACGCTCGCCGACCTCGAAGTCGATGTTCCGGAATACTTCAAGCGAGCCGTAGTGCTTGCCTAATCCCCGTACGCGAATGCGTGGTTCAGCTTTGGCGGCCTGCGATGCAGGAGCCGGACGGATAGCCGATTTCATTGTTGTTTGACTTGTCACTCTGCAGCCTGTTTTGCGGGTTTGGTGTTGATCTTAGCCCAATAATCTTCGGCCTGTTTCGAACGCTGAAGCGCGTCCAATGACCCGAAGCCCGGCGCCATCGATGCATCGGTACCGGCGAGAATCTGGTGATGCTCGATGTTCAGTGTGCGCAGCCAGCGCTGCTGACCCATGGTGATGGCGACGAAATAGCCAATCTCGACGAGTTCCGGCTCACTGAAGTGCTTGTGGAGCCGGTCCCACAATTCGTCCGTAGCAGGCAGGTCCCAGGTTATTGCTTCGGCGTAAGCCAACGCCGCCTTTTGCCGTTCGTCGTATCGCGTCGAGCTCTCGAAATTGATCAGGTCGGAATAATCGTCTTCCTTGAGACCGGATTTCGCCGCCTTGATCGAACGCTGGTTGCCGCAGAACTCGCATAGCACTGAACGCGAGACATAAATGCGGCAGAGCTCTTTGATCTTGTGGTCGGCGACCCCGTTCTTGAATACGTCGCGCCAGGTATTGGCGAATGACCAGAAGGTCGCCGGCACGTGCGCGCGAATGGCCTGACTTTCTGGCCGTGGCGTTCCTTCCTGCGCACAACGCTCGAATTCAGCGATCATGGCAGGGTCGTTAATCGTCGAAGGATCGACATAGCTAATGCGGGGTTTCGACATCGGCGATTTTCTCCGGAAACTTTTGTGATGGCGCATCACTTCGGATGCGGCCTCTTTCGTCTGATGACAGTTCGGACATGTTGCCGCAACACCGCCGCACGAGCAACGCCAACCGCTGTATTCTAGTAACCGTGCCTTAGTGTTGACGAATCCCAACTCGCTCCACTTCGGCATTGCGCGTGTGGGCAATAGCCCCGTATTTGCGAGATTTTTTGAATGCCCGCGGCATCATCAGGCTGAATCGATTCTTACCTGCGACGCCAGCATGCGGCCCAGTATTGTTAATTTCGCGCAAGGTTACCCTAAAGTTTATCTCACTTCAGATACCCGTCGTAAACGCTACGAATTCATGCGCTCTTCAGCATAGGCGCAATTGCGACAATGATTTTAGTAATTCAATACTGCATCGCCTCTAGTGTTCGCACGAACAGACCGAGGAAGGGTTCGGTCGCGTCAACCGGGGCTTGTCGTCGTGCGTGCCAGTACCTTCGTCATGATCGGGTTTGCCGTCGTGTTCGGCTTGCTCGCCGTGTTCATCGCCCAGGTCTGGCTCAACAACCAGGCGACCATGCGGGCGAAAAATCTCGACGCGAACAAGACACAGGTGGCGTCGCAAACCGTCGTCGTCGCAAAACAACCGTTGCGCTTTGGCACCGAGCTCAATGCCTCGATGCTCCAGGAAGTGCCTTGGCCGTCTAACGGACTGCCGGCCGGCGCCTTCGCCAAGATCGAAGACGTCGTGTCGGGTGGCCGCCGCATCGTGCTAGCCGCGATCGAAGCGAACGAGCCGGTGCTCGCGCTCAAGATCACTGGGCCCGGTCAGCGCGCAACGCTGTCAGCGCTGGTCAAGCCAGGCATGAAGGCCGTGACTATTCGCGTCAACGATGTGGAAGGCGTCAGCGGGTTCGTGTTGCCGGGCAATCACGTTGACGTCGCTCTCACGCGCCAGATCGATAAAGGTTCGGCCACGACTCAAGTCGTGCTGCAGAATACGCGCGTGCTCGCGGTCGACCAGACCGCCGACGAGCGCGCTGTAAAGGCGACGGTCGCCAAATCGGTAACGCTGGAAGTTAACACCGTGGACGCACAGAAATTGTGGCTTGCGTCGTCAGTCGGCAGCCTCTCGCTGCTGTTGCGTAAGGCCGGCGAAACCGCCGAAGTACGAACGCGCAAAGTCACACTTAGCGATTTGGGGACCAACGAACCGGTTGGCACCGACAAGGCCGCCACCACAACGGTCGTGGTGACGCGTGCGTCGGCAAAACAGGAATACACCGTTCCGGTTGAGGGAAGTAATGGGGCCTCGGCCGCGACGGAGCGGAGGCAAGTGGCCTGGTAGTCCCGGGCTTGGGATCAATAAGGGGTGGGGAGTGTGTCGTGAATAAACACAATGATATTAGCGTCGGCTTTAGCTGGCGGTCTGCGGACAGGACCACGAAGCGTAGCAACTGGCTGCGCGATCTTGCGATCGCGCTGGCCATCGCCTTGGCAGCGTCGATTCTTGGCATGATCGGCAATGCGTACGCGCAGTCGCGATCGATCCAGATCAGCGGCCACAATCGCACCGTCATGGTGACCTGCCAATCGGCAAGTCAGAGGACGTGCGCACCAATACCAGCTTCGTTGACGTTACTGTCGGTGATCCGGAAGTGGCCGACGTCAATCCGCTCACCGATCACGCGCTGTCGATCCTGGGGAAAAAGATCGGCACCACACGCGTATCGGTCTATGCCGAGGGCAAGAAGCTGGTCGGAATTTTCGACGTGGAGGTGTCGTACGACATCACGCGGCTCATCAATGAGTTGCGCCCGCGGTTCCGGGGCTCCCAAATCAAGGCTTCAACCGTCAACGGCCGCATCATGCTGGCAGGCGAGGTTGTCGACCCGCAGCCATCCGCCGACGAAACCACCGGCACGGTACCGCCGCCCCTGGGCGTGACCACAAGAGCAGAACCGGGCCTGCTCGGCAGCGATCCGAATGATGAGTTGAGTCTCGGCAAGAAGTACTTCCGTCATAACGACTACGGCCTCGCCGAGAAACATTTCCGCCGCGCCGTGGAGAAGCATCCGCGCGATGCCGAAGCCTGGCTCGGCCTTGCCGCCTCCTACGACCGCTTGCGCCGATTTGATCTTGCCGACCGCGCCTATCCTCAGGCTGTCGGCATCCTAGGGCCGACGGTCGAGATCCTCAACAATCAGGGCTACTCGTACATGCTGCGTGGCGACTATAAGCGCGCGCACGCAGCCCTTGCAGCCGCCCAGCGCAAGGATCCCACTAACAAATACGTGCAGAACAACCTCCATCTTCTGGAGGAGAGCTATCGCAAGGGTAAGGCCATCCAGTAGGCTATCGCCGATAACAAATTTGCCGGCACTACGGCCGACCCCCGTGGACTAACTATCGAAATTGGTTGTTATCGGCAGGCGCCTCGATAATTTCGCGGCAGGCGTACAGGGCCATAGCGCCCGTGTGTTGTCTCGATTACCATCGGTGCGAACCGGCGCAGACCGGTCACGATACTCGGTCCCGAGGGGAGGAACCAATGGCTACTGCAGTGAACGCCGGCGCGCGTCTCGACCGGCTCCCGATCTCATCGTTCCATTATCGTATTTTCTGGCTGATCGGGGCCGGGATGTTCTTCGACGGCTATGATCTCTATGTGGCCGGCAGCGTGCTGGCGTCTACGATCCAGACCAAATTTTCGACGTTGCCGCAGAATCTGCAATTTCTCTCCTTGACCTTTGTCGGCATGACGATCGGTTCTTTTATTACCGGCTTCGTTGGAGACAAATACGGCCGTCGCTTCACCTATCAAGTCAACCTTCTGGTGTTCGGTCTTGCCTCGTTCGCGGCTGCTTTCGCGCAGGACATGACCCAGCTGATCATCTGCCGCTTTGTGCAGGGTCTCGGTCTCGGGGCCGAAATCGTTGTCGGCTATTCGACGCTGACTGAATTCGTGCCACCAAAGACACGCGGGCGCTGGCTGGCGTTTATGGCGTTTCTTGTGGTCGCTGGTTTTCCGGTTACCGCGATCCTTGGCTACCTGATCATCCCGACCTGGGGCTGGCGCCCAATGTTCATCATTGCCGGCGTCGGCTCCCTAATCGTCTGGTATCTGCGCAAGAATTTGCCGGAATCCCCACGCTGGCTGGAAGCGCAAGGCCGCACAGCCGAGGCGGAAGCCCTACTGCAAACAATCGAGAAGGAAGCGGCGACTGTCGGAAAGCTGCGGGCGCCTGTTGTTACGGCGCCCACGCCACAGCTTACCGCCGCCTCGATTTTCAAGCCGCCAATACTGCAACGATTGCTGGTGGGGAGTTGGGTGCTGATCACGATCAATACGCTGATCTTTGGCTTCGTGATTTTCCTGCCGCAATTTTTTCTGCGGCAGGGACTTACCATCACCAATTCGCTCGGCTACACGGTGGTGCTCGCCTGCGCATCATTAGTCGGTTGCGTTTTCGGCGCTGTCCTGTCTGATTATATCGGACGGCGTTGGAGCATCATCGGCGCGTCCTTTCTCACCATCGCTGCAGGTTGGGTCTATGCCCACTTCAGCGCCGCATCCGATCCGATCATCGTGTTAAGCGTCGGCGCGATATTGATCATCGCTATTTACATCCAGACCGCAATTCTATTCGGCGTCTATACGCCCGAGCTTTTCCCAACCGAAATTCGACTGCGCGCAAATGGGATCTGCAATACGCTGGGTCGTGGAGCCACCGTCGTCTCGCCGTTTGTCGTCGGCTATTTGATGGTGAACTATCAGTTGCCCGGGGTGATCTGGTTGATGATCGGATTGGTCGTGGTGCAGATCATCGCAGTCTATTTCTGGGGCGTTGAGCCGGCGAAGCGCTCGCTGGAACGGCTCGATCCCAAAGTCGCCTAATCAGGCAAATCTTAGGGTATGATCGGCCGCCCGAATACTGGGCGGCCGATTTCATGAGGACAAACAGCACGAATGAGCGGTCTGCGGCCAGTCACCGTAATCACCGGAGCCTCGGCCGGGATCGGCGTCGCGCTGGCGCGCGTATTCGCGCAACACGGTCATGAATTGGCTCTCATCGCCCGGCGGGAAAACAGATTGCATGCGCTGGCCGACGAAATTGCGGCGACCGGCGTACGCCGGCCAATTGTCATTGCGGCTGATTTGCTGAAGGCCGGGGCAGCGCGGTTGATTGGTGAGGAGTTGGCGGCGCAAGGCGCCGAGCCGCAGTTTGTCGTCAACAACGCGGGCTTCGGTCTGGTGGGGCTGGCAAGCGCGCGCGATCGCAACGAACAACTGGAAATGATCGACCTCAACGTGCGCGCTGTGACCGAATTGTCGTTTGCCTTTGTCGACAGCCTCGCTCGCCACCGCGGCGGTCTGCTCAACGTTGGTTCAATGGCCGGCTTTCTGCCCGGTCCGGGCATGGCGGTCTACTACGCAACCAAGGCGTACGTACTGTCATTCACGGAAGCGTTGCACAGCGAGCTCAAACCCCTCGGCGTACGAGTAGCAGTGCTGTGCCCGGGCCCGGTGCCGACTGAATTCGCCGAGCGCGCCGGGATCAGTAGCGGACGTCTGGGGCCGAGTATCATGACCCAATCGGCAGATTATGTGGCGGCCACGGGCTATCGCGGTCTCATGAACGGGCACCGGACGGTGGTTCCGGGCTTCATCAACAAACTGATCACCATATTGATTCGCATAATCCCGCGCCGCTTTGTCCTGAGAGTTGTGGATGCCCGGGAAAGCCGGCGCAGGTCCGCGCAGCAAGCATAGCCGTTTCCCAGCCGCTCATATTGCAAACGCTGGCAAAGCCGTTAGTAGTCACCAGCGCGCGACAACGCGGCGAATAGCCATGCTGAAGCCAGTTCTTCTCATTCTGCATCAAGAGCACTCATCGCCCGGCCGCGTCGGTCAGACTCTGGCGAAGCTTGGTTATCCGCTCGATATTCGCCGCCCGCGTTTCGGTGATCCTCTGCCGGACACGATGGATGAGCACGCTGGCGCGGCTATTTTTGGCGGCCCACAAAGCGCCAACGACAATGAAGAGTTCGTGCGGCGAGAGATCGACTGGATCGGCGTGCCGCTGCGCGATAAAAAACCGTATCTCGGGATTTGCCTTGGCGCGCAGATGATGGCGCGCCATCTCGGCGCTCTGGTTTTTCCACACCCACAAGGCCATGCCGAGGTGGGCTATTATCCGATCCATCCGACTGACGCGGGACGCAAGGTCTGTCCGGAATGGCCCGACCATGTCTATCAATGGCACCGCGAAGGTTTCGACCTGCCGTCTGGCAGCGAGCTATTGGCCGAAGGCGATGCTTTCTCCGTCCAGGCATTCCGCTTTGGTACTGGTTACGCCCTGCAATTTCACCCCGAAGTTACGCACGCGATGATGTATCGCTGGCTCGTGCGTGGCGCGCATCGGATGGAATTACCCGGGGCAAAGCAACGCCATGAGCATATCGCCGATCGCGCCGTGCACGATCTGGCCTCGCGCAATTGGCTCAGCGCCTTCGTCGACCACTGGATCGGTTGCGCGCCGGCCAATCAGACAACGAAAAACGCGTCCTGATCGGTATTTGCTGCCTGTTACCACTGCCATAAGCGGACATCGCGTTGGCTCAGCTACTGGCCCAAAGTGAACATTCGATCGGGGCGGCGAATTGGGGCGGAGCCGGGTTTGCCTTTAATGATTTTTTGGAACACTGAAATTCATTTAATGAGTGATAGAAATTTTCGTGGTCATCATGTGGTCACCAGCGGAAACCGGCGGCGACCTGTTGATAACCTAGATTGCGCAAGGCGATTGACGATAAAGGGCTTGAATGGTGGAGCCGAGGGGATTTGAACCCCTGACCTCCTCATTGCGAACGAGGCGCTCTCCCAACTGAGCTACGGCCCCGCCGAGGGGCAACGACGAACGTCGTTACACGAAAAATGCGGCGAGTTGCCGCCATTTAGGGCCGAGGGGCTAACCTGTCAAGGATGCGGGGCATCGGCCGCGCCGTCGGCGGTCGGCTTGTTCGAGGCCATTCGACCCGCTACTTTGCGCCCGGTTTGCAAACAGGCAGGTACTCATGCGCGCGCTACTCGATATTATTCTGTTGGTTCTGCAGATTTACATTTGGCTGTTGATTGCGGCTGCAGTCCTGTCCTGGCTAATCGCCTTCAACGTGGTCAATACCCGCAATCAGGTTGTGGCGACAGTTGGGGAATTCCTTCACCGCCTGACCGAGCCTCTGTTGCGACCGATACGTTCTATGCTGCCAAATCTTGGCGGTATCGATGTCTCGCCGGTGATCCTGATCCTGATCATCTTGTTTCTCGAAAACGTCATCATCCGATATATCTATCCGAACGTGTTCTAACGCATGGCGGGCAAGCCATGGTCGCTGACGGCCAATGGCGTCACGCTCACTGCCCGCCTGACGCCGAAAGGCGGCCGCGATGCTATTGACGGCGCAGAAGTGCTGGCGGATGGACGGGCCGCACTTAGGGTGCGCGTGCGTGCAGTGCCGGCGGAGGGCGAGGCCAATACTGCCCTCGTTCGGCTGATCGCAAAGACCATGGGCGTCCCACCGCGTGATGTCGTTCTGGTCGCGGGCGCTACTGGCCGGCTCAAGCGGCTCGTGATATCGGGCGACGGCCCAACACTTATTGCGGCGCTGGAGAAAATCGCCACGCCGCGCTAAGGCTTTCGTCGAGGCCGACAGGCGGACCATGAGCGCGCGCATCATCGACGGTAAAACCATTTCGGCGGACTTGCGTGGCAAGGTCGCAGATGCCATTCACCGGTTGCGCCGCGACCGTGGCATCGTACCGGGTATTGCCGTCGTACTCGTCGGCAACAATCCCGCGAGCGAAGTCTATGCGCGCAACAAATCCAAAGCGGTCGCTGAATCAGGCATGGCCGCCTTCGACCGCAAGCTGCCCCTGACAGCCAGCGAAACAGAGCTGATCGATCTCATCGCCAAGCTCAATGCCGATGAGGAGATTAATGGCATTCTGGTACAGTTGCCGCTGCCGAAGCAGATTGACGCCCACAAAATTATCGCCGCGATCGATCCGGCCAAGGACGTGGATGGTTTCCATCCGCTCAATGTGGGGCGGCTCGCCAGTGGCTTGCCCGCTCTGGTGCCATGCACTCCAATGGGATGCGTAATTCTGGCCAAGACGGTGCGTGAAACGCTTGCCGGCCTTGAGGCAGTGGTCATCGGCCGCTCGAACATCGTCGGCAAACCGGTGGCCCAATTACTGCTGGCAGAAGATGCGACCGTGACAGTTGTTCATTCCAAGACGAACGATCTGCCGACAGTGTGCCGCCGCGCCGATTTGCTCGTCGCTGCTATGGGCCGGCCGGAAATGGTCCGCGGCGACTGGATCAAGTCGGGCGCAACGGTGATTGATGTCGGCATCAACCGCGTGGCGGGGGAGGGTGGTAAATCGCGCATCGTGGGGGACGTCGCCTATGCCGAAGCCGCAAAAATTGCCGGCGCGATCACGCCGGTGCCCGGCGGCGTTGGACCGATGACGATTGCATGCCTGCTGTTGAATACCTTGCGCGCCGCCTGCGCGCAGAAGGGATTGCCGGCGCCAAAGGTATGATTACGCCTGCCAGCCGTATGCGACCTTGTCGAGCGTCTTGGCGCCAAAGCGCTCCGAGGAGCGCGCGACTGC
>JBARNC010000530.1:0-5270 GCA_049802775.1 Pseudolabrys sp.
CTCCAAGGCTGTGTGTACCGAAAACCCCATCCGTATTGATTGAGGGAGGGAATCACCTAACGTTAGCGCACAATGATCGTGCTGCTATGTGTTGCCCTGACCGTCTTGGCTTCGCCATTCAGGTCGAAAAGCCGGCTTGAAGCCGAGAACGCCGCGCTCCGGCGCCAACTGGTTGTGTTGCGCCGCATGATGCACAAGCGAGTCCGGCTTACGAACAGCGATCGCTTGTTCTTCGTTCAGTTGTATCGATGGTTTCCGTCAGTCCTGAAGGTCATCACGGTCATCCGTCCTGAAACGCTCGTCCGTTGGCATCGGGCCGGCTTTCGTCGGTACTGGCGTTGGAAGTCGCGCTCGCTTGGTGGGCGGCCGCAGATCGACACAAACCTGCGCGCGCTGATCCGGCAAATGAGCATCGAAAACCCGCTGTGGGGAGCACCGCGCATTCATGGCGAGTTGCTCAAGCTCGGGTTTGAAGTCGCCCAGTCGAGCGTCGCGAAGTATATGGTCAAGTGTTCTGGACCGCCAAGTCAGGGATGGCGCACGTTTCTACAAAACCACGTGTCGGACATTGCCGGCCATGGATCTACTCATTGTTCCGACCATTGGTTTCGACTTGCTGTACCTGGTCATCATTCAGTTGCAGCGCAGAGAGCTGGTCTGGATCAACGTGACAATACATCCGACGGCGGAATGGATTGCGCGCCAAATAACGGCGGCGTTCCCCTGGAATGATGCTCCGCGCTACCTGATTCGCGATCGGGACCGCGTCTACGGCGATATCGTCACGCGGCGGCTGCGCGCCATGGGCATTCGTGACAAGCCCATCGGCAGAATGGCTTTGCTGAACGGTTGATCGGGTCGATCCGGCGCGAGTGTGTGGACCATTTCATTGTCTTGGGTGAAGCGCATCTGCGGCGAATCCTGCAAGCCTATGCTCGCTATTACAACGAAATCAGACCGCATCGGTCATTGAACAAAGATGCGCCGGTCTCTCGCCCGGTTCAGCCGACTGGAAATATCAAATCGCACCCAATCCTCGGCGGACTTCATCACCATTACGTGCGGATTTAGGTTTTCGGTACACACAGGTGTCATTTCGAAGCCAGGATCAATCGGACTGACCGTTGTTGTGCTCTGCTTCCTTGGACGATCCAGCCCATTCAGCTACGCACCGTTCGAGATCTTTGAAGTTGTCGTGCATCTGCTCAAGCGCGAATCCGAGCGCGAAGAAGCGTTCCGCTGCGTCGCCGGGAAGACTTCGCGTGAGACCCTCGCGCCGGAGCGCGGCGATCTCGGCGGCATAGGCATCAAGAGCCGATTCCACGGCATTGAGTGACGGCGGACCCCGACGCGCGAGCAGCGCGGCCCCACTCGCGCGCAAGTAATCGGTGAAGGCCACGCCAGCATGCGCCAGCGGCGATTCGAGCCGCGTCCCGAAGGCCTCGGGCAGCGGACTGATGGCCGCTCTTCCGATCATCACAAGGTCGTGGCGCAACCTGAGCAGCGTGCGCAGCAGCGGCCCCGTGTCGGGCCCCGCGGCGAGACGTGCCGACCGCTCGTGCTCGGCCTCGGCGCCCACCACATTCAATTGCACCAAAGCCTGACCGATCCCATCCTGAATGCGGTGGAGCGCATCCACGTCGAGACCTTGCGTCAAGCCCGCAAGCAGCTCGCCAAGAGCCCGCGCCATCTCATCAAGTGTGCGGGCGGCCGCCCCAACGACCAAGAGATGGGCGTTTAATGGCAACAGGAGAAGCGAAACAACGAAACCGGTGACGCCTCCGAGTGCCACCTCAAGCATGCGATCAAGTGCCGAAGCTATCGGACTCGTGTGGGTAATCATGGGAACCAATAGCACGATGATGGCGGTGATCGGCGCGGCGGAGAGGCTGGGGTTCATCGCTGCGATGAGGGCAAGCGGGGCCACGGCAAGGGCGAGAGCCGCGAGAAGCGCGATTTCGTTCGAGTGCGGAACAAGGACGCCGATAGCGCCGCCGTAGATCGCGCCGCCGAGGGTCCCCACGAGATAATCGAACGTCGCCTTCAGCGAGCGTCCGACGCTCATCTGCGTCACGATGACGGCCGTTATTACCGCCCACAACGGCAAGGGAAGGTGCAAGAATTGCGCAAGCGCAAGAGACACAAGGGCGGCAATCGTCACCCTGATCGATAGTGCCAACTGCACTCGTCGGTGACGGACAAGGGCGCGGAGCCCCGTCCAGAGTATTGTGATGCGCCTCACGATGACAGTCCCGGTAGGGCAACTTTCAGAAGAAATTGAGGAAGCGGCGCCCGGTCACTGCCGCCAGCAGAATGTTATGATTTCCGGGTCTACGTTGTTACGTCGGTTGCATTCCCAATTCCTGGAGCGTCCGCAGGAACGATATGACATCTTCCCGGCTCAACATGCCGACCACGTGGTGATCCCGGGTGACGGGCAACTGGTTAACTCCATTGCGGTCCAGTTTCTGGAGCGCGGGCCATAGTTCGGCATCTGGATCGATGCTCTTTAACTGCTTCAGGGGAAGCATGACCTGACCGGCACGTGTAGTCGACCATTTGGGACGCGGCACTTCCTTGATCCGATCCAAAGTCATCAAACCGACGGTGTCGTCTCCGCGGTTGACGAGAAAACAATGTTGCCCGCTGCCGAGGATGTGTTCGTCCACCAGATCCTGTAGCGTCAGATCTGCGGGAACGGTGGCGCAATGCGTGCTCATGGCCTGCGAGACTCTATGGCCCGTCAGCAGACCCTGAATCATCACTTGCTGTACCTGGGCGGAAGCCGCGTTGTCGAGGAACCAGCCGATGAACGCGATCCACAGCCCTCCGCCAAAGTTGCCGCCGAACATCTGCCAGACGCCGATAAAGATAAACAGAAACGCAAAGAATCGGCCGCCGTTTGCTGCGATGAGGGTCGCGCGGCGCATATTTCCCGTGATTGCCCACACGATGGCGCGGAACACACGACCGCCGTCGAGTGGGTAGCCGGGAATGAGGTTGAACAGCACCAGGGCCAGATTGATGTAGGCGAGGTACTTTGCCAAACCCAAGAGGGGTTCAATGCCACCGACCAGCGGCTGCACAGCATAGAAAAGGGCCGCCAGGATCAAGCTCACGAGCGGGCCCGCGCTCGCAATAAGAAACTCGGCGATGGCGCTGGGCGGTTCCGCCCCAATCTGAGCGACGCCCCCGAAGAGGAAAAGCGTAATGCTGCGCACCGGAATTTTGTACCGCAGCGCGACCACAGAGTGCCCCAGTTCATGGAGGAGCACGCTCACAAACAGCATCACAGCCGTCACTGCGCCCATGAACCAGTAGAGCAACGGCGGCCAGTCCTTGAACTCGGCGGGATAATAATTATTCGCCAGCATCCAAGTGAGCAGGGCTAAGATCACAAACCAGGAGTAATCCAAACCAATCGGAATCCCTAGAATTCTGCCTAATGGAATGTTGTGTCGGGTCATGAGCGTTCTTTTCTTATTGGTACGCCGGCCGACCAATTCGATGGCAACGCTGGCGCAGAGCTGGGTGAGTTCGCATAAGTCTCCCCTCCCTATCCCTTCCCCGCAAGGGGGAGAGGCTGAAAACACACCAGCTCGATTAAACAGGTGGCACAGCTGAGACGCGATCAAGGCTGGCAGGTTCCGCTCCGAGGAGTTGATCATTCCGTACACGACACAGGTTTTATGTATTTGATTCGCCCACGTCCTGCTTCCCTGCCATTCGTGCTTCCATAAATGCCGTTTGGTTCGCCCCCGGCGGTGCTAGTAAAGTTGGTCGTTTCCGGGTTGAACAGGTATTTGCTGCCAAGAAAAGACGCGAGGTGAAGGCGAGGACAACGGCGGCCCCCCATCACAGAAAGGGCGGAAAATATTGATCGCACATTCGCGCTGTTGCGCCCGTCGCGGCGGGCCTAGCCGCTGGAATTGCTATCGGAACTTATTGGCAGGCCCTTTTCGTCAGCTATCTTCTTGCTCTCATAATTATAGCCGTGGTCTGTTTGGCGTATTACGCATACGTGTGGTGGAAGCAATAAATGCCAGCCGAGCCCCGGCGGACTGACTTACCCTGATCCATTTCATTGATGCAGGGCAGGGCACCCGCACGTGCGGCCTTTTAGTGCAGGGGCAACGGCTACGAGAACGTCGCCATTATTTTGTCTAATGGAACTCCAATCATCAACGACGCCTTCTGCACGGCGACGGCTGTAACAACAGAGGACAAAGGCAATGCCGAAGTCCTCACCCATTCTTATCTGGACTGTTTGGGCGGCGGTGTTTGTCCTTTCCATCTGCAAGGCTCCAGCACGCGACCTTGGTCAGTGGGATGGTGTCGATCCGCTACATCGCCAGTGGTTTAATGAGCTGACGCGGCCAGACTATCCGTACTTGCCCTGCTGTGGGCTGGCAGACGCTTATTGGGCCGACAGCTTTGCGATAAACGACATTTTGGCCTCAATTATTGCTGGTCCGTCTCGGCGCGTGTTGACCTAAGCCAATGCATATGAATCGGGATCGGCCGGCACTTGGTGACGCTTGATTACTAGTCGAGTAGCGCGTTCTTCATGCCGTTTGCCGCGAGCTTTTCCAGCGCGCCCATAGCCTCGAAGGGAGTGTCGAAGACGCCAAGGTCCTGATGATTACGCACGACAGGTGAAATACCCCAATACATGCGCCAATTCTTCCCGTGTGGTTGGTGGACAGAAAGCTCTGAACCTTGTGGGCCGCGCCGCCAGAACTCCTTTCCGCCGCGATGATAGTCGCGAACCTTCCAAATCGTGGGCAGCCAGCATCCCCCGTGATCAGCGGGGCACCAGCCCTGCCGATCCTCGATCAAGCTCTGTGCAACCTCCTGTGCTTCGGCGGCAGGATAGTCGCCATATTCGCTAACGAGGCAGCAGATTTCGCAGATCGCCCGCATATTCGACCCGACCGTCGAGGACGAATTAGCAAAAGCCCGCATGGCTTGGACGAAATATCAGTCAACCCGCGAACGCGACGCTATTTACGGATACCTGACCGCGGTTTTTCAAATTGTTGTTCAATGGAAAGAGCAGCGCCGCGCTAAAGCGAGTTGCCATCAGGCGCTCACGGCAACCAAGCAATGTGGCGCGATTAGAACCAACGAGCCATTTGCTATCGTTATTTTGTGCACATTTGATCCGGATAGGGTGGATACAAAGACTAGGAGCAAGTGGGCGCGGGCGCTTCGATTTGCAAAGCAATTTAAGCCAGATAATCAGGGCCTAACCCAATTCATCAAAAGCA
>JBARNC010000531.1:0-3836 GCA_049802775.1 Pseudolabrys sp.
GTTGCACGAATGACGGATGCTGCGCACAATGCGGATCAACAATTAAGCGCCCCAGTCAAGATTCTGTTCCCAGAGCGGACTCTTCCGTCCATCGCCTCAGCCGCCGTGCAGTGGTCACCGGACTGCCCCTGCTAATGACGGGCTGCGCCGGGGGCGGCATGTTTTCCGGCGGTTACGACATCACCCAGGATGGTGGTTTCATCATTCCGCCGATCGATGTCACCAGTATCGATCCGAGCCTGATGCGTCAGGAGGTTGCCTGGCACGGCAAGGAGAAGCCGGGCAGCATCGTCGTCAACGTACCGCAACGCCGGCTTTATCTGGTGCAGGCGAATGGACGCGCGTTGCGTTGCGCGGTCGGCGTCGGCCGTGCCGAGGGGCTGAATTTCCGCGGTAGCGCGGTGATCGGCCGCAAAGAGAAGTGGCCGCATTGGACGCCCACCGCCAATATGATCGCCGCGATGCCGCAGTACCGACCGTACGCAGGCGGGATGGAGGGCGGCCCGGACAATCCGCTCGGCGCCCGCGCGCTCTATCTGTATCGCGACGGCCGCGACACCTTTTTCCGGCTGCATGGGACCACTGAGCCGGAGACCATCGGCCAGGCGGTGCATCCGCCTGTTCAACCAGGACATCATCGATCTTTACAACCGCGTACCGGTCGGCACGCATGTAACGTTTGTGCAGGGGTGAGGCAAAGCTGGAGCGCAAGCTGCAGGCCGCATGGCGGTTTGTGCCGGCTTATTCGCCCAACGAGCTAAACCGTGCTCCCGGACGGAAGAACGTAACATGGCAGCGCAGCCTATTGTGGCGTAGGGATTGACTTTGCACCCCTGCATGCGACCCCCTATATCTCCCTCTAACGGAGCCTCTTTCCCCAATGCCCATGGGGCCATCGCCCGACAAAATTCCCGTTACTGTCCTTACCGGGTATCTCGGCGCCGGCAAGACGACGCTGCTCAATCGAATTCTGTCCGAGCCGCATGGCAAGAAATTCGCCGTTATCGTCAACGAGTTCGGCGAAATCGGCATCGATAACGAGCTCGTGGTCAATGCCGACGAGGAAGTGTTCGAGATGAACAATGGGTGCATTTGCTGCACCGTACGCGGCGATTTGGTGCGCATCATTGATGGACTGATGCGGCGAAAGGGTAAGTTCGACGCCATTATTGTGGAAACCACCGGTCTCGCCGACCCCGCGCCGGTGGCGCAGACTTTTTTCATGGACGAGGCAGTCGGCGCCAAGACCAAGTTGGATGCCGTGGTCACCGTTGCTGATGCCAAATGGTTGGCTGACCGCCTCAAGGATGCGCCTGAGGCCAAGAACCAGATTGCCTTTGCTGACGTGATCCTGGTCAACAAGACCGATCTGGTGGCGCCGGATGAATTGCGCGAGCTGGAAGCGCGCATCCGTGGACTGAACCCTTACGCGCGCCTACACCGCACTGAGCGAGCGCAGATCGACATCAACGAAGTTCTCGGCCGCAATGCCTTCGACCTCGATCGCATTCTCGAGATCGAACCCTCATTCCTCGAGGCTGACGAGCATCACCACGATTACCATCATGATCACGGCCATGAGCATAATCATCACCATCATCACGGTAACGGACTGAAACACTATCATGACGAAGAGATGCAGTCCGTCTCGCTCAAGACAGACAACCCTCTGAACCCGGACAAGTTTTTTCCTTGGGTGCAGGATCTGGTCGCAAAAGAGGGACCCAATATTTTGCGGTGCAAGGGCATCCTTTCGTTCAAGGACGATCCTGAACGCTTCGTGTTCCAGGGTGTGCACATGATCCTCGATGGCGATCACCAGCGCCCTTGGCGGGCGGATGAGGCTCGCGACAGCCGCATCATCTTCATCGGACGCAATCTGCCCGAAGACAAAATCCGCCAAGGCTTTGAAAGCTGCATCGCCTGACGTGAGCGATACGCAGGCCCAGATCCCCTCTCTCGCCGATCGCGTGCGCCCCTTAAACGCGGGCGCGCCCATCGTCGGCGTGCATTTCTTCGGTTCAACCCCTGTATTCGTACTTGGCGAGGAAGTGCTGTTGTTTGCTGGTGACACCGAACTCCGCGTATCGGTTCATACCGGCGCAATTCTGGCAAGCGCCTCCGATGGAACGCGTATCGTCACCGGCGGCGATGACGGTAAGCTCGTCGAAACAGGTGTGGATGGTGGGCATCGTGTGCTCGCTTCCGACGACAAAAAGCGCTGGATCGGTCACGTTGCGCTTGGCCCTGATGGTGCGGTCGCGTGGTCGGTGGGTAAGACCGCGCATGTGCTCACCAAGAGCGGCGAAGATCGCCACGTCGAGGCACCTTCGACCGTGGCTGGCTTGTGCTTTGCGCCAAAGGGCTTTCGTCTGGCGATTGCGCACTACAATGGCGCGACACTTTGGTTTCCCAACGCCGCCGGCGCCCAACCGGAGCGTCTTGAATGGAAGGGGTCGCATCTCGGCGTCACGATCAGCCCGGATGGAAAATTTCTAGTCACTTGCATGCAGGAGCCGATGCTTCATGGCTGGCGGCTGGCGGATGGCAAGCACATGCGCATGTCGGGTTATTCGGCGCGGGTGCGCTCGCTCGGCTGGACCGCGGGCGGAGCCTTCCTGGCAACCTCCGGCTCCGAGCAGCTCATTTTGTGGCCGTTTGATGGGAAGGACGGTCCGATGGGCCGTCAGCCTAAAATTCTCGCACGCGCTGAGGCTCGTGTAACGGTCGTCGCATGTCATCCACGCCAACCCGTGGTGGCAGTAGGCTATGCTGACGGTGCGGTGAAGCTGGTCCGCATGGATGACGACGCGCTGATATTGGCGCGGAGGGCCGACGGGCAACCATTGGGTGCGCTGGGATGGGATGACGCGGGTCAAACTCTCGCTTTCGGCGCCGAAACGGGCGAGGCAGGTGTCCTCGCCCTGTGATGGCCGTAATGCGCCGCCTCACTATGCCGGATTGCTTGCGTCGTGGTCACGTTAGCCTCTAGGGCAATCGATTCGGAACCAACTTCGCGCGCCGCACTTATCTGACTTGCGACTGGCAGGGGAAGCACTCATGGCCTTCACTCATCGATTACGCCGGCTAGCCTTTGCAGTCCTGGCGGGTGCTGCCGTCGTCATCGGAACGCTCTCGGCTCCGATCGTGGTTGGCGCGCTTACTCCGGCTGCGGCGCAAATTTCCGATGACGCCCAGATCGCGCTTGAGGAATATGGCAGCTGGCGGCCGCACCCACTCTTTGGGGAAGTCTGGGTGCCAAGAGTCGTGCCGCCGGACTGGCGTCCGTATCAGTACGGGCACTGGGTCTACACGGATGAGTGGGGCTGGTACTGGGTCTCCGACGATGTCGAAGCCGATTGGGGCTGGGTCGTCTATCACTACGGTCGTTGGGCATTCGAACGGGGATTTGGCTGGTTCTGGGTGCCAGGCGATGAATGGGCGCCGGCTTGGGTTAATTGGCGCTACGGCGAAGAGTACGTCGGGTGGGCGCCGCTCCCGCCCGACGAATTGATCGAGACCTATGAGGTCGAACCTGCGTATTGGATGTTTGTACCGGGCCGCTATATGACGTCGCCGCGGTTGCGCACATACTACGTGCCTGTGTATCGGCGCAGCGTCATTTTGCGCACGACCCGCATCGTCAATCGTACCTTTCCTGTGCACGGACGCCTGGCCGTCAATCCAGGTATCTCGCCAGCGTTTGTCGCCCGTGTGAGCGGGGCGCCGGTGGCGACCTATCGCGTGCAACCGCGCGTTTTTGCATCGACGCAGGGCGTAGCCGGCGCGGTGCCAATCCGGCGCGAGGATTTGCGCGGCGCGCGCCCCGGCAGGCC
>JBARNC010000532.1:0-7500 GCA_049802775.1 Pseudolabrys sp.
TGTTTCAGGATACATCGCTGGTCTACGTGATCTCGGTCACCGACTTCCTTGGCGCGGCGTCCAAGGTCGCCCAGCGCGACGGACGCCTGGTCGAGATGTATCTGTTCGCCGCAATCGTCTATTTTATCATTTCGTTCGCGGCGTCCTACGGCGTGCGCCACCTGCAACACCGCATCGCCATCATTCGCTGAGCACCTATGATTACGATCAGCAATGTCAGCAAATGGTATGGTAACGTGCAGGTTCTCAACAAATGCAGCGCCGAGATTGCCAAAGGCGAGGTGGTGGTGGTGTGCGGCCCATCGGGGTCCGGAAAATCGACCTTGATCAAATGCGTTAACGGACTCGAACCGTTCGAGGAAGGTACCATCACGGTCGACGGGGTTTCGGTTGGCGATCCGAAGACCAAGCTGCCGAAGCTACGGGCCCGCATCGGCATGGTGTTCCAGCATTTCGAGCTATTCCCTCACCTGTCCGTCATGCGCAATCTGTCGCTGGCGCAGATAAAGGTGCTTGGCCGCGATCCGAAAACTGCCGCCGAGAAAGGCATGAAGCTTCTGGAGCGCGTCGGGTTGAGCGCACATGCCGCCAAATTCCCCGGCCAGCTGTCGGGCGGCCAGCAGCAGCGCGTCGCCATTGCGCGCGCTTTGGCGATGGATCCGATCGCGATGCTTTTCGATGAGCCGACCTCGGCGCTCGATCCAGAGATGATCCAGGAGGTCCTCGACGTGATGGTGGCGCTCGCCAAGGAGGGTATGACCATGATTGTGGTCACCCACGAAATGGGCTTTGCCCGCAAGGTCGCCAACCGCGTTATTTTCATGGACGAAGGCGAAATCGTTGAGGATGCGCTAACTGCGGACTTCTTCGGCAAGCCGCGCAGCGAACGAGCGCAACTGTTCCTGTCGAAAATCTTGCAACACTGAAATCGATGGCGACGGAGTGCATCAGTCCCGTTCAATTCGATGCAGAGTATGACCCCGGGTCAGAGGCCGCCGTTCTGCTGCGCGACGGTGCATAAGGCTAAACATCGGAACTGGCTGTTTCACCGCTCTCGTAGTGTCTCATGCCGGTAGCGCAGGAGCGGCGACAAGAGATAGCTCAGGATCGTTCGTGATCCGGTCTTAATTTCCACCGTCGTCGCCATGCCGGGCGACAGATTGACCAACCGGTCGTCGATCTGCATCTGCGTGCGGTCAAGCGAAATGCGCGCGGTGTAGTTCAACTCCTGGCCCTGAGGTTCGCTGGAGTCGTTCTGCGGTCCCAGCCCGCGGTTGTCGGAGCGGTCTTGTTTGCGATCACGGATGACGGCGTCCTGCGAAACGCTAAGCACTTGGCCGTGCAGGAGGCCGTAGCGAGTGAAATTGAAGGTATCGATCTTGATCTCGGCTTCTTGGCCGGCGTGGACAAAGCCGATATCACGGTTTGACACCATGGCCTCGATTTCGAGCCGGCTATCGCTGGGCACGACCACCAGCAATGACTGCGCCGGCGTGACAACGCCGCCGACCGTGTGGATCGCCAATTGCTGCACGACGCCGTCCACGGGAGTGGTGAGCAGCTGAAGCTTGGTCTTCTGCTGCGCCTTGATCAGATCCTGGGCTAGGCCACTTGCTTTTTGCTCCGCCTTGGCGAGGTCGTCGGAGAGCGCGTGGCGATATTCGGCTTCGGCCTGGCCGCGCGTCTCACGAATCGCGGCGGCGGCCGCTACCGCCTCCTGCAAATGGCTTTTCTGAACACCAAGGTCTTCTTGCTGTTCGACCAGCGCCTGGAGGATCTCGAAATAAGTGAGCTTCGAGCCCAGTTCTTTGTCCATGAGCGTCTTGCGGATATCGACGCGCTGCTGGATGACCGGAATCGTCGTCTCCAACTTATGGATAGTGGCCGCAATCGTGCCTTGCTCGGCTTCCCTCTGGGCCTGCTGGCGGGCAAGGGCCGCGATCTTGGCGCGGTGCTCGGCCACCTGGTTGAGCAAAAGTTGACGCTGCGCGCTGATCAGTGCTGCGTCTGCGTCGGCGGGCGGCGTGAAGCCGGGCACAGGGTCATCTCCGCCGGCAAGGGCCGCACGTAGTCGGGCGACATTTAGTTGCTCGGCAAGAAGGTCGTTGTACAAGTGATCGCGCTCGGCCGCGTTTACGGTCGGATCGAGCTCGATCAACACATCGCCGGCCCTGACCGCCTGGCCGTCTTGCACCCGAATGGACCGCACCACCCCGGTCTCGAACGGCTGGATGACCTTGGTGCGACCGCTCGGCACGATTTTTCCGGTCGCTGACGCAACGATGTCGATTGTGCCCACCCAGGCCCAGACCAGCGCCACGCAGAACAAGAGGATAATGGTCGCCCCGATCGCACGGCCAATCGGCGACGACGGGGTTTCCACAATTTCAAGAGCGGCCGGCAAGAACGCAAGTTCTTCGCCACGCCGTCCGTGGGCACGTCGCAGCGGGATAGCGCGTCGTATCGACCCGGCTATCGTGGCGGCTGACCTGGCGATCGTGGCGGCTTTAACGGACTTCATGAATTCCTGCCTGCAACCGATGCAACGATGCATAGCGGCCGCCAGTCTTGATCAGCGCGTCATGCGTGCCGTCTTCGACCAGACGGCCGCGATCGAGCGTGACGATGCGATCGGTCGCCCGCACGGTCGAGAGACGGTGCGCGATGATCAACACAGTCCGCCCCTTGGCGATCTCTTTCATGTTGTGCTGAATGATACGTTCGCTCTCATAGTCGAGGGCGCTCGTCGCTTCATCAAAGATCAGAATGCGCGGGTCCGTGACAAGCGCGCGAGCAATTGCAATGCGCTGGCGCTGGCCACCCGAGAGGGTTGAACCGCGCTCGCCGACAATCGTGTCGTAGCCTTCGCTCAACTCGAGAATGAATTCGTGAGCTCCGGCAAGATTTGCCGCCGCGATGACGCGCTCCATCGGCATGGCCGGATCGGCGAGTGCGATATTCTCGCGCACCGAGCGGTTGAACAGCACGTTCTCCTGCAGGACGACGCCGATCTGGCGGCGCAACCATGCCGGATCAGCCATGGCGAGATCCATGCCGTCGATCAGGACCCGCCCGCTCTCCGGCACGTAGAGGCGCTGAACGAGCTTGGCGAACGTGCTCTTGCCCGACCCCGAAGGCCCGACGATGCCGACCATCTGCCCGGCCGGCACATCGAAGGTGACATTGCGCAGGATTTCCTGTCCGTCGATACGATAGCGAAACGTGACACGGTCGAACGTGATGTTGCCGCGAATCGCGGGCAGCCGCGCACGAGTCGTTAGGTAGGTTGGCTCGGCAGTCGTGTTGAGGATGTCGCCCAATCGCGAGACCGATAGGCGTGCCTGGTGAAAGTCCTGCCAAATCTGCGCGAGACGCAGCACCGGTGTGTTTACGCGGCCAGCCAGAATGTTGAAGGCAACGAGTTCGCCGACCGACAGGCCACCTTCGATGACCAGCTTGGCGCCGAAATAAAGGATCCCGGCTGTGACGATCTTGCTCACGAGCTGCACCACCTGGCTCGCGGTGTTACCGAGGCTCAGGACCCGGAAACTTGCGGCCACGTAACCGGCGAGCTGTTCTTCCCATCGGCGCTGCATCTGGGGCTCGACCGCCATGGCCTTGAGCGTTTCGATTCCCGTGACGCTCTCGACCAGGAAGGCCTGGTTCTCTGCGCCGCGCTGGAATTTCTCAGCGAGCCGCTGACGAAACAGCGGCGTCACGCCCATCGAGATTGCGATGTAGAACGGAAAGGAGCCGAGCACGAACAAGGTCAGCAGCGGCGAGTACAAGAACATCACTGCGACGAACACAAAGGTGAAAAACAGGTCGATGACGAGAGTGAGTGCTGAACTGGTGAGGAAATTGCGGATATTTTCCAATTCACGCACGCGCGCCACGGAATCCCCGACACGTCGTGCCTGGAAGTAGGCCATCGGCAGAGCCAGCAGGTGGTGAAACAAACGCGCGCCGAGCTCGACGTCGATGCGGTTGGTCGTGTGCGCGAACAGATAGGTCCGCAGGATACCGAGGACGGTCTCGAAAATCGAAATTGCCAGCAGACCAATGACCAGCACGTCGAGCGTGCTCAGGCCACGGTGGACCAACACCTTGTCGATGACCACCTGGAAGAACAGGGGCGACATCAATGCGAATAGTTGCAGGAAGAACGATGCAATCAACACCTCGCTCAGGAGATGCCGGTATTTGTGGACCGCTCCCATGAACCAGGTGATGTCGAAGCGCCGCGTGATCTCCGACAATCCAGCCCGGCGGGTCATCAGGATCAGTCCGCCGTCCCAGAGCGTGATAAGCTCGCCGCGTGTCATCAGGGCGGGTCGGGTCGCCAGTGGCGACTGGACCAAAACCTTGTCTTCGCCAGCCTTGGCGACCACGAGAAAGCCGCCGTCGCGCATGGCCGCGATTGCGGGCAAGGGCGTCTTGGCAAGCCGCGACCAGTCGGTCCGGCAGGCTCGCGCCTTGAGCCCGAATTCCTTGGCGCACCGGAGCATTTCCGGTGCGCCAACCTTCGTTGTTCCTAAACGATGCCTGATCTGTTCGCGATCAGCCGCGACGCCCTGCAGATGCAGCAGCATCACGAGAGCCTCGAGCCCCGGATCGGCGGGTGTCGCCCTGTTGGATTCAGTGCTCACAGGCGTTCTCCGAGGCTCGCGTTGCCTCAAGCATGCGGCTGAGCCAGCAGCGGCTGCTGGTTTGCCGGCGTGTCAGCGATCGGCGTCGCACCGTGACCATCGCCCGCCGGGGCAAAGCTCGATGCCATGAACTGGCCCAGCAGGGCGGGATTCGCGGCGTGCGAGCTGTCACTTGGCGTCGAAGTGTCGACGGTGTTGTTGCTGCTTGCCGCGGCCGCGACTGGGAACTCTTGGCCATTGATAAAAAGATGATCGGTGCCTTCATCGAAGTTGGCGATCGTCACGGTGCTGGCCAGATCTGACACCGTGACCACGCCGTTGACGTTCTTGACCGTGAACTGGCCGTTCGTCGCAATGTTAACCGTGTCCACCTGATCGCCATCATCTGCCCCGAGGTCGATCGCGAACTGCTTCAGCTCGGTTCCGGTCTGAGCGTCGATCGTGATGGTGTCGGCCCCCACCCCCAAGTCGATGGCGACCTCCTTCACGTCGGTTCCGGTCAGATCGTTGATCGTGATGTTGTCGGTGCCGCCCAAGGCATCATTGAGCTCTATACGCTCGACACTGTTGAGATCCATAGTGATGTTGCCTTGCGTGCGGAATAGCGTGGCCCGGCCATTGTCATTGGCGAAGATCTTTATTTGCTCCGCTACGGTCGGGTCGACGTTGCCGTTGAACACGAGCGTGTCGAAGCCGGCTTGGCCCTCGACTACGTCACTGCCATCGCCGTTGTTCCAGACGAACGTGTCGTTGCCAGCGCCGAGGAACGCCGTGTCAGCGCCTTTGCCGCCGACGACCATGTCGTCGCCACGGCCGCCGTCGAGGGTGTCGTTGCCGTCGCCGCCGTTGAGGGTGTCGTTGCCGTTGCCGCCGAACAGCTGATCTGGGCCCGCGGTGCCGGTCAGCACGTCGTCGCCGTTGTTGCCGGTGGCGGGATCAAAGCTTGAATGAATAGCCATGGTCGTAGTCCTTTCAAAGGTTTGGCCGCGGCGCAGATGCGCGTTGGCTGTGAACGGGGTCTGGCTTGTATGCCGGGCAGGAAATTGACCGCGCTCCGCTACGGGAGTGTTTCAGCCATCGGCAATCGTGTTACGGACGTAACGCGTGAGCGCAGCGCAGGGACGCGCCCGCGCCAACAAGGCGAAAAAGCTCAGCAAAAAGCCCAGCAGATGCCGTAGTCGTGATATTGAGAATGGTTCCGATCGCGAAGATGTGTAGTGGCGCGCGCAGCGCCATTGGCGCAAATCCGGCTAATCCCGCGCGTGAGCGCGTCCACGCCGACATCGATCGTGAAAGTGGCGAGCAGAATGGGCCGCCGCGGCGCGACCTGATGGACGTTCAAACCCGCTCGACCGGAACGGCGAACACATACCCTACACCGCGCTCGGTCTGGATGACGCGCGGCGTGCTCGGGTCGCGTTCGAGCTTGCGCCGCAAGCGAAGAATCTGCACATCGATGCTGCGATCGAAAACATCCTCATGCACGCGCGTGGACTGCAGCAGGTGCTCCCGGCTGAGCGGGCGTTGCGGCGCATCGAGAAAGGCAATCAACAGGGCGTACTCGCCTTTGGTCAATGCTACTGGAGCGCCGGCCGGGTCGGTGAGTCGCCGAGTGTGGCAGTCGAGCTGCCAGCCGCAAAATCGAAAGCGGCTCCGCCCGGGATCGCGAGCCGGTACGACACGTCCAGTATCGAACCTTCGTAATACCGCGCGGACACGCGCGAGCAATTCACGCAGATTGAACGGCTTGGTCAGATAATCGTCGGCACCGAGTTCAAGTCCGACGACACGATCGATATCATCGCGGCGGTGACCAGTAATGATGATGACCGGCACATCGGAGCTCGACCGGATCTCCCGTAGCAAATCGAGACCGTCCTCCTGACCGAGCCGAAGGTCGAGGATCACCAGGTTGACCTCGGTGCTACCGAGTTGACCCACCATGTCCTGGCGACCGGATGCCAGCAGGGTACGGATGTTATTCTCACCAAAATAGTTTAAAATCATGCGCTGCAAGGCAGGATCGTCCTCCACAACGAGGACGCACACTTGGCGATCACCACTCTTACGAACATCCGGGTCGCTTAACGATGTCGCGCCCATGCCGCCCAGCTCCCACATTGATGCCGCCCACGGCAACCACGCCCGTGTCGGGTTGCATGATAGCCTGCTTTCTGCTGGCGCTTATCTGCCTCAATGCCGGTTCGGCAGCAACTGCTCAATCGCCAACCCCGCAGCCCCGCGCCGGCCTGGAACCCATCACCCCAATCCCTGCCATGCCGCCCCAAGACCCACGGCGTCTGGTGCTCGGGGAACGATTATTCAGCGACCCGCGTCTGTCTCACGATGACACACACAGCTGCTCATCGTGCCACGATATACGAACGAACGGCGCCAACGCCGAGGACTTGACGCCTGGGGGACGGTTGTTCGCGCTCAACACGCCGACGGTTTTCAATGCGAGCCTGAATTTTCGCCTGAACTGGGAAGGGAATTTCCGTTCACTCGAAGACCATGCCAAGCACACGCTTAGCAATCCCGCGATTATGGCATCGAGTGCAGACGAAGTTGTGAGCAAGCTGCGCGCCGACCCGGAATCGGTGAGGCAATTCCGCGGCGCATACGGGAGGGAGCCCGACGTCGCCGCTCTCCTGGATGCGATTGCGACCTACGAGCGCTCCCTGGTCACGCCGGGCAGCCGGTTCGACCGCTGGCTTGCGGGCGAAGCCGCCGCGATCACGCCGGAGGAGCTGTCCGGCTATCAGCTGTTCAAGTCGTTCGGTTGCATCTCTTGCCACCAAGGCGTCAATGTGGGCGGCAACCTCTTCCAACGGCACGGCATTTTCCATCC
>JBARNC010000533.1:0-2711 GCA_049802775.1 Pseudolabrys sp.
CACGAAAGTGGCGTGAGCATCCTTCGCCGTCATCGCCGGGGTCGTCTCGATATCAGTCAAGCTGCCTCCCGCGGCAGCGGCGAGTATCGCAGAGGCGGCGGCCTTATCATCAGGGAACTCGGCAATACTCAGCCAGTCATGGTGGCCGAAGGTCAAATACCACCCGATGAGCCTGCCGCCGACACTCTCGCAGAGTTTGGAGACGGCTTCCTCACGATTTTCCGGCTTAGCCACCATGCCCTTGACGGCATCTGAAGTGAACCGACCACGCGAGATGTAGATTGTCATGGCATCTCTCCTGAAGAAAATCTGCTTACTTGATCTAATTGAGAAGTCCCCGCGCGCGAGCGGGACAGCCACCGTGTCGAATTTCAGCCCACGTAGGCTGCGTTGCGCTAAGCACATTCTCACTAGATTAGCATTGACCTGGATCAAGCCCGTGGGCATGTCCGCTTTGGGTGCGAGGCCCTCTCCTTTAAGAGCATGCTTGCCTAGAAAGTTCCAAAGACCGACCCAAGCACAATAACTGCAACCAATGCGAAAATTGCACTAACGATTCCCACCATCACGATATCGACGTAGCTCTCGCGATGCGTTGACCCACAAACTGCGAGCAGCGTCACGACAGCCCCATTGTGCGGTAGGCTATCAAGAGTCCCCGATGAAATAACAGCGACTCGGTGAAGCAGGGCCGGGTCCATGCCGATGTCCTTTGCGAGCGCCATATAGGTACTTCCCAGAGCATCAAGCGCAATCGTCAGGCCGCCCGAGGCAGATCCTGTCAGCGCGGCCAGTACGTTGGTTGCGGCCGCAAGGGAGACAAGCGGGCCTCCGGAGATGCCGAGCACCCAATCGCGAACTATTGCGAAGGCTGGCATCTCCGCCACGACAGCACCGAAGCCGACGAGACTTGCTACGCTCAATGCGGGAAGCACAGAAGCGTTGGCGCCGGCGTCGACCGTTTCACGCAACGTTGGCAGCCGCCCAAAGTTGGCCACCAGCACCGCGACTATGGCGCAGGCCAGCGCCGTGACGACTGCCCAAACACCACCGACCGCGGACAGGGACGTCTCCCCCCAGCGCGGCTCGGCGAGGTAGGAGACGTCGAGTCTTGGCAAAATGACCAGCGACATCGCCATGTTGACGACAATCACGACGACGAGGGGAATTGCGGCAACGATCACGGATGGGGCAACAGCGGCGATCTGCCCATGATCCAATTCGGCAGGATCAAACTCGTGTGCGGTCGTGGCACGCTCGCGCGCCATTTTCACTCTCTCGACATACTGAGGCCGTTTCACGGCAACAATGTCACCCGAGTCCTGCCCCGTACGACGCGCTTTAGCCTCAGCACGATTGAGCCACCACATGCCGAATGCGAACATAATCACCGATGCCACGATGCCGAGGCCCGGGGCCGCGAATGGCGTTGTTCCGAAGAATGGCATTGGAATGGCGTTCTGGATCGACGGCGTCCCCGGCAAGGCCGACATTGTGAAAGTGGACGTTCCAAGGGCAATGGCGGCAGGCATCAGGTGGCGCGGGACCCGGGCTGCCCGAAACAATTCCTGCGCCATCGGCCCGATGACAAAGAACGCAACGAAGAGGCTGACGCCCCCATAGGTAACAAGTGCGCTTGCAAGCACCACGGCCAGAATCGCGCGTCCATGCCCAAGCTTGCGGATGGTAAAATCTGCGATGGCTGTTACCGAGCCGCTGTCCTCCATTAGCTTGCCGAAAAGCGCGCCAAGCAGGAACAGCGGAAAAAACTGCGCGAGGAAGTGCGACGAGCTGCTCATAAATGTTTGCGTCCAGTGAGCCAGAAGCGGCTCGCCAGAGAAGAGGGCTGCGATAAGCGCCGCTATTGGCGCAAGAAGCAGCACCGACCACCCTCGGAAGGCCAACGCAACC
Source organism: Pseudolabrys sp. (assembly GCA_049802775.1). Taxonomy (GTDB): domain Bacteria; phylum Pseudomonadota; class Alphaproteobacteria; order Rhizobiales; family Xanthobacteraceae; genus Pseudolabrys. The sequence goes on from JBARNC010000533.1 coordinate 1,912, forward strand.
AAAAGGCCGAGGCCGGCCAGAATGCCCAAAAGACTCATCGCTCAGCACTCCGACAGCAACATATCAATGTCGGTTGTAGAACGGTGACCCAGATCATCGGCGTGCGCATCCAGAAACTCGCTCGCTGCGCGACGTCCATCCGTTCGCAGCATGGTTAGAAATTCCCATTCGGCGTTGAGCTTCGAGGAGTAACCGAGGTCAGTCATCATGTCGGTCATGATCCTGTGCGTCCGCATCCCGGCCCAACGGGCGCCCTCACCCGTTCCTGGATCAGCCACTTCGCGCAGGAGCGCAATCATGCGCAGCTCTTTCATCAGAGGCGAGTTGAAGGATATTTCATTGAGTCGATTGAGAATTTCGGCAGCCGTTCGGGGCGTGCTCGGCCGCTCGCGCGGATTGATCTGCACCAGGATTGAATCGTGAGCGTCACTTTCACGGACCAGAGGCGTGATGGTCGGGTTACCCGCGAAGCCTCCGTCCCAGTAAGGTTCGCCATCGATCTCGACCGCCTGGAACATCGTCGGCAGACATGCGGAAGCCAGCAGCACGTCAGCCGTGATCTCTGCATTGCGAAAAATGCGTCCGCGCCCGGTATGGACATTTGTCGCAGTGATGAACAACTTGATCGGCGAGCGGGCCAGCCGAGTAAAGTCAATGCTTTCGGCCAAAATATCGCGCAGCGGATTAAAGCCACGTGGATTGAGATCGTAGGGTGAAAATACCCGAGTCATGAAGTCCATAGCGACGAATACAGGGGACGAATCGAGCGTCCAGCGTCCCAGCATTCGATCAACGAGCGT
>JBARNC010000534.1:0-5482 GCA_049802775.1 Pseudolabrys sp.
ATCAGACACTTGGCTTCTCTCAAGACGATGTGGGGTACGTCAGGGGTACGGCAAGCACGGTGAATGGTTGCCCTTACTGAGAACGCATTGGAAGCAAACGGAGAGAACTGCAAGCAAATACATGAAGCTTGCAAGAGAAGAGGAAAGATTAATCATCTCAAATCGGAACCACGCTTCCGATTTAGAACCGCACTCCCCACCCCTCAACGTCGAGGCCTTCGGTCGTTTCCGTAAGAGGCCCTGTGCTTGGCCCGATGCCATGAGAGGACCAAGGAAAATGTCCCTCGATGTGGAGCTTCGATCATCGCAGGGTTGCGCTCGCTCACTCCGTAATAGGACCCTTCCACGTAGAGCCTCCATCACGGCAGGTAGCGCAACGATTGCGTTACGCAACGATTGCGTTACCAGCCCTCATGACATTGTACATCATGACCGTGTTAGACCGTGCTACGATGACTGTTCTAGCGACGTAGCAGAGGGTCTCACGATGGAGGCTAACGCGGGGGCAATAGATTACGGGGCATTGGCATCAGCTCTTGGTGGCGTGCTGATGATCGTAATCATGATTTGGATGGCTATCGCGCTTAGATAGTGGGCTACGCAAAACCGCGATCATGACCGTGCTACGAATGGATCATGACTTATCTCACCATTGCGCTTGCGTTCGTCCTTGATGAAACGAGCCCCAGGTTCGGGTTGTAGGACCGATGAGCCGATGACTTGCGCTCCGATGGCGTTCAACCGTCTATGCCATCATGCCATCACCGCCGTTTTGGCGAGCGTAACGCGGGCTTGACCAAGCCATGCCTCGCAATCCGGATCATCCTGGGCTGAGATGATGTCATAGGCATCTTGCAGTAACGCCCTAAGCTCATTGCGCTGCTCAGTCATGCGCTGCAAATTAAGCTTACTGTGCGGCGTCTGGCTCATAATCATTCCCCCGTGGTGTCGAATAAACCTACAATAGCACATCATTCTTTTGTGATGATCTCAGGTCAATGTTGCAGCGGTTTCTTGCTGGGCAGTTTCGGCGAGGCCCTAACGTTTGCGCTACCCAGTACATCATGACAGCGCTAATGGCTCGATGCTTCATGATTGCATTGCGCTACCGGCCCTGACAGCGGTTTATGCGCCTAGGGTTGTCCCGCCTTCGTTATGAGGCCCGAGGTCAAGGTCACGTTAAAGCGGGCAATCGCGATATCCATTTCGGCTACTGTTAGTTCGTAGAGCAATTTCGCGTTTTTGGCTCCGTTGTTTGAAGCCGCGAGCGTGAGATCGACAATCGCCTGCAGCGAGTTGGCCATCTGACTGGTCGGCACGGCGAACAGGTTATAGCTTCGTCTGTCCCACTCGGTGTCGCCGGTGTCAGCGGATTTGGCGATGTCTGACTCCATTTCGGCACTGATCTGCTTCTGCGCATCAACGAGCCTGCGCAGAAGTTCTGCGAGCTCATCCTGCATGATTGGGCGTTCGTCGTGTAGCCGCGACTTGGCCTGCTTGGCGAATTCCTGCAACTCGCGCATCGCGGCCATAGCACCGCTCATCATGGCGTCGAATTGCTTACGCGGAATGCGGCGCACCGTCTCCGGCGCTTTGGGTTCACCCTTGGGATTGACGCTGTTTCCCCTACTCCTGACCCAGCGAGAAGCCGCACCGGCGCTACCCATTAGTGTATGAAAACTCAACATGTCCGCATCCTCGTGCCAATTTAGGATACATGTCAGGCGGAACACGGTATCCATCAACCACTGTTGAGAAAAAGCTCGCGTCCCCAATCTCGATATTGAAAAAGCTTTCCCCCGCACCAATGCACCACTCGTATCAGGAGTGGTCAAGCGGGAGTGCTCGGGGGATGATAGGCGACGAATGGATCACCCTAAGCTCTAGAGGCCTATAATGGTAATAAAGAGGGAACAGCAAGAGATAGTCGTTTCGTTTCAAGAGATTTACGTTTCGATTTGGGCCAAGACCGTTGATACCCAAATGCGTTTCAATGAGATGGCCGTAAAATCCCGCCTGTTTGGATTAGCTTTTGTTGCCGCAGCCTTGGGCTTAGGCATCGTTCTAATTGCACGAGGAGAGGACGTTGCCATCCCGATCCCGTATTTCGTTGGCTGGAATTTGAACGTGTCGGTGATTATTGCTTTGGCGGGTATCGTGGCGTTATGGGGCGTTAGAGTTCTCGACCTAAACGTCTATCACAGGATGCTGCGAGGCGCCGTTAAATTTGGGGAGGATTTTGAAGAGAACTATATGAAACAAATTTTTGCACTTCAAAAAGGAATGACACAGGCGATCACCCATTTTAGTCAATATCCAAACGCAGAAGCGATACTTCAAAGGGACGGCAGGTATTTTTATGAGAAAGGGAAAGGTGAAGAAAAGAGGAGGAAAAAGGAACGATATAAGATCAAACGGTTCTATAACATTCTGATGTTGTCGCTGTTAGTTCTGGCAGCGGCATTATTTCTTGCCCGAAATTTTAGTCCCACCTGAAAACTCGATGGCTTGCTGTATGTGGCTGGCAACTCTCACTGTAAAGCAGCTGCCGGGAACCCCGCACGACTGTCCGACGCTCTAGTGATTTGGCGGGATGGTAGCCCATCAGGTAGTTCTGATGATGCTTTCCCAAGCACGACACAGTGGTCACTTCGCCATCAATCATCGTCAAGCGTTGCCAACAGCGGAGCAATGAAGCCCCTAACCCCCTGCCAAAACGAGGCGGCGTCCTGCGGTCTAAACAGGGCCTCTTGAATGAGAGCGTTATCGAGCTCCTGTAGCGACGCTCGTAGCGCGGCAGGCGTTGATTTTACCGGCGCTAGAAATTCATGAATTCGTAGCTCTGCTGTCATCAGCCTAGTTGCTTCCAGTTCAGATGATCGAGCCAGAAACCGCAACGCTTCAAGGCAGACATCGAGGCGACTACTCATGACCGGGCTCGACAGCCTTCGACTTTCAATGAGGCACTCGCTTTCACAAGAAGCGCGCACGCCTCACGCGCGCATTATACATACCTCGAGATTGGGCGAAGCTACAACGTCAGCCATTCGACAATTTCGAGGCTGTAGAGCGCAGTGTTGGTTCAATGGACTTTGGCGGCCTTAATTGCCGATTAGACCCTATGTTTCCCAAGAAGCTTCGCAACAAAGTGTGAATTAGCCATAGTGCCTCGGACAGTTTTTAGTTTGGCACCTGCTGCCAATTCTTCAACGACCTCCTCAAGGGCTTCTAGTCTGTGCTCGGCCTCCCCCAAGGCGTTAGCTATCACCGTCAATTTCGTCTTGGCTATGGCGTCAAGATCGGCTCTCTTCCCGAATTCCTGAAGCGCTTTCTTTGCTTCCATAAGGTCATGCATGGTGTGCCTCTGGGCTCAGCCACGGATGCACCGTGTTCATAGATATAAGAGTGAACCAGTGAAATAGACAGGGCTGCCGTAAAAGGCCGCACGTGCAAGCCCTGGCCCTGCATCAATGACCTGCTTCAATGATTGAGCGTGCAGTGGGGATCGCTGAGCTACAAGCGGATGGCAATGATCGGCCCGCGCGTGCAGGGTGCCCCCCGCCTCCGCCCTAAAGCTTGCCATCGGTGTTCGGGGTGGCCTCAACAAGACCAGAGTAGAGCCAGACCGCGCCCGCCACGATCAGCAAACCGGAGCCCATGAACATCCAAAATCCTCCCTCGTCCGCAAATGCCAGCAACGAGACTAGGCTCGCAACGCCGGTAAGTAACAGGATGATGGCTGGACCCAAGCTAATGATGCGGGGCATTATTTTTGCATTAGGGTTTCAGTGAATTGGAGCTTTCAAATTAGGACGCACCCAACTGGTCCTTGATGTTTTGATAAGCTTTTCCATCTCACGAAGACCATCGGCACGAGCCTCTCTCGGCGTCTTAAATGATTCAGCCGACGTTTGAATGGGCATGCCGTTCCCATTAATTACCCAGCGATGATGCCCTGCATGAAGAGTGCAAGGTCGAGTTGTTAGCTCGTATGTCGGTGGGAATTTATGGGCCATGACCTAAAGAATTAAGTTCATTGAGTGAACGTTCCATTGATCGCCTGATGTGGCCTAGCCGCAACAATTTAAAGAATTCGTAATAGTAACCGCTTTATGCTCACCGAGCGGCCATAATTCATTGTACAAATGTCGGCCCCGACCTCGGGGGCACGTTGGGGACGGGCTGTAAGATCGGGGCCGCAGCTCTCTTATGGGACCGAGAGCGGCTCCGATCTTACATCTGTTCTGGTCTCAACTATATGAAATCTTTGTAACTATATCGCGACACTTTACGAAATTATGCTGCGAAAAGCGCCCCGTCTGGGCGCTTATTGTTTCTTTAGGCCCTGCGGAACCTTCGATCAGGCAAAGAGCCGTGAGAAGGCGTAAGCTGCGTTGGCTCTAGTCACCACCTTCTGTATCTGCGATCCGGTATCATTGGCTTCCCATTCGAAAGCCTCTTAGTGTCGCTGGTATGGAGGGTATGGAGGGGTAGGAAACTGAAACAAAATCCTAGAAACCTAAAAGAAAATGTAGGGTCCACACCCTCCACTACCTTCCACTCTCTTCATCGAATTATTTCTTGTCTCCACTCCTTTGCATCAGGGTTGTCCCATTTCATAGAGCCATAGCGCCGGTGGCCTGAGTGGTTGCTTGAACTCGCGAGCACAGTAGATGCCGACCGAGCCGCTTGGGTTTTCCGTAGATGCAATGGAGCCGGCAATTAGCAAGCAGCTAAAAGCGAAATCCTGTCGGCGAGTGGCGGAAGGTGACGGGAATTGACGAGTGTTAGAAGTTGTTGGGGCGCAGTCGTTTCTAAGCTGTTGGGAGGATCGAGCTAGCGAAGAACAGTGCTGTCGAAAAGCTCTATGAAACCATTTTTCTCAGTCTAGAATACTGACGAAGGGAGTTTGACAACAAAGCGAGCAGCATTTGCCTATAATGGCTGTTGTCTCCAATTTGCGTAAAGATAGCTTCTTGTGGTCGCAATTCTGATTCCGCGAGCGCAATGAGATTATCACGACTGAAATCTTGGTAATTTGTTTCATTCATAAATCTATTTCGCCTAACAGAGACGCTAGATTAGCAGAACTCTCTGTCTGTCCATAATGCAAAGACTCATTTTTAATTGCTAAAGTTAAGGCACACCTGTTTCGATGGCACGCCCGGGAGCGACATCGTCAATACCGACGGCTTCAGAAGTTGGTTCCATCCAATTTCAGGGAAGTAGCCGGACGCGCTATGCCGCGCTGCCGGCGGACACGCCGCGGCGGGTCTGCGCGTCGCTGCGTGGCTCGCTGGTGCAATCGTGCTTCTATCTGGAGCGCACCAATGCCAACAGCTTCCGCGGCTCGATCGCGGGGCTGAGGTCGGCCCATTGCGACTTCACCCGCTATCAAGGGCGCGCGCATGTTGTGCACAGCGACCGGCAGGCGCAGCTGCGTTCGCTAACTGGACTCCGACGAATCGCCGGCCCTTACCGT
>JBARNC010000535.1:0-5684 GCA_049802775.1 Pseudolabrys sp.
GTGTAGCTCATTCAAAGCCTAGAAATTGTCGAATGACTGACATTGTAGCTTCGCCCGATCTCAACCAACGCTTCGCCCGCTTCCCTACGCTGTAGAGCCTCAGCGATTTGATGCGCTGTTAGCTTGAGCTTGCGGCCGAACCGAACCCCTCTGGCCTGCGCCCGCTTCCTGCCCTCATCGGTCCTCGCTCTGATTAGCTCCCGCTCGAACTCCGCTAGGCCACCAAGCACCGTGAGCATTAGCCGTCCGTGAGCGGTAGTGGTATCGGCCCAAGTATCAGCAAGGGACCGGAAGCCCGCTCCCTTGTCTGAGATCGTAGCGAGCACGTTGAGCAGGTCTCGTGTTGATCTCGCTAGCCGATCAAGCCGAGTGACCAGCAACACGTCATCAACGCCTAGCGCATCGATTGCCTTTGTGAGTTGCGCTCGGTTGGTCTTGGCCCCAGAAACTTTCTCAGAAAAGGTTCGCTCAACGCCAGCGGCCTTAAGCGTAGCTCGTTGAGCATCGAGCGTTTGGCCGTCTGTACTAACCCGGGCATAGCCTACGATCATTGTTAGTCTCCCATCATGCAGAGCGAACTTCCTGCTCCTCTATTGGCCTTGCGTTTCATTTCATTCACGATATTTGCACAACGGAAGTCCTTGCAGATCAGCACTTCCCTCGTTGTGCGAATGTCTAAAGTCTTGCACAGGTTTCTTTTGCCTCGGGGGTTTCAGTCGGCCACTTGCAACGAGACTGCGGTAGCGTTCTTCAGCAAACGCTATGATCTCGGGATGATCCTCGATGTATCGATTGGCCGCTAAGGTGATCTCACAGCTTTCAACACGCTGGAGCTTTATCCCTTGCGCTTTCAACCCTCTCTTGATGGCTTCCCTTGCGTAGTAGCGAGATAACGTCATAACGGCTCCGTTCATGGTAGCTTCTCCAATGTAAAAGGGGTCCGGCAGTACCGAACCCCAATCAACTTTCAAGCTGTTATGCTTCAGAGGTTCGCTTTCATCTCGCCGCCAGCATTCGCAATCAGTCAATTATTATTCGTGGATGATCCTTGCGTTGTTGCGTCAACGTTTGAATCATTCTTGCGTCGCGTTTTTTATTTATCTGTGGCGATGCGAGACCCCGGGGCCAAAAATCGCTTCGCTGGACGGCAGCAATACCCCTGCGCAAAAATTATAAAAAAATTCCAACGTATGATCTTCGCTCTTCCTCAAAACGGAAACAGCCGCGTCAAAACGTCATGAACCAACTGCCAATGGTCAATAGCCGCTGCTGAAAGCAAACCACCGATTGTGCCTTCGGTGATATTGCGCAGTGAGCGCCCAGCTTCCCTTATGATGGTCGGATTAGGCTCGTCACTGAGCTGAGCCTTGAGGGTGACAACCTGAGCTAGAGCCTTTCTCTTGGTCGCGGCATCAAGGTTAAGCTCATCAATGTGGTGCTCCAAAATTCCAATGGCCTGCCGTAGGTCATCAAGGTCTTGTGAGTTATAGATCGTTTGATGTTGAATTGAGTTTGCGCCGGCCTGCTGTATCCCTCCGCCCGCCATGTGGTGAATGGTGATGTTATTGTAAGTAATCGAACCAAATCCCGGTGGCGGGTTGTCGGGATGCCTTCTTGCATTTTCAATTGTATCGATGCCGTTGGCGTTGACCCTCGCTGCGCCAGCTATGTTGTATGCCTTGATCAAATTCCTTTCCTTAAGATACCGCCAAGCTGCCAGCGCTTCTTCTTCGGTGCTTCCAATCGTAACTGCCAGTTTGGTTGCATGAACAGGATTTCCGGTGATTACCGTTCGCTCATATATTGCTTCCAAGAGCCGTAAGGCCCTAGCTTGCGCTGTCTCGTTCTTGTGCTCCATCACACAGCTCCAACCTCATTGAAAATCATTGTGCTGTTTTGCGTTAGCGCAATCGTAGCGCAACCAATCGGCATAGGGGCACACGCACATGCGGCCTTGTACGGATTGGGCAACGCAACGCTAGAACAGTCATCGGGTCATGATCCAACGTAGCACGGTCATAGCGCTATTCAGCGTCATCGATAGCAGCGCTAGAAGAGGTCATGATCTTGCGCAAAGAGTAGAGCGAGCGACCCGAGGGAGGAAGCCTAAGCCGAGCTATTCGGAAGAGCGAAATACAAAAACCGCAATCGTCACGCAAACCCCGACGCCAAGACCAAAACCTGCCCCGATAGCAACGCCAGGGCCAACGCCAAGGTTAGCCACCGCTGCACCGACACCTGCACCAAGTACAACACCAACGAATATGCTCAACGGCAAAGCAGCTACGCCCCAGGCGTGAAATCTTTGTTCCTTGGCTTCGGTTTTTTCCACTGACAGTCATAATTCCTGACACAGGTCTAATCAGTCATAGCGCAATCCAGCATCATCGTAGCACGGTCATAGCGCGTGTCATGATCTGGCCTGCGAGTCTCCGTGATAGGAACCTACCAAGTGGAAACCGGAATGGGTCTAGCATTTTAGCAGGGCGGAGGTGAGCCGAAGGGTATGACTTGGCCATGGTCAAGCTTGAGCCGCTCGATGTCTTCAAGGCCCAACTTTCTTTCAAACTCAATCTTTGCATTTGGGTTGTTGCAATAGTCGCCCACTAGGGCCAGAGCGTGAAGGTGATTATCGGCACCAGCGGCGTACCACTGCGGAAGGGAGTTAGGTGGCAGTACCCAGATCAAGTAGCCGAACTTGGCGCGATCGCTCTTCGGAGTGGGCGTTGGCGTCGCCATTTCACGCCTCCTTGAGTTTGCCCCCGCTTCCCCGCGCAATGCTGACGCTTACTAGCCACTTACTAATTCTAAAATCGTCCATTGCGAAGTGCTATTCATCAGACCAATCAAACCTTTAACGTTTGTCCGTCACAGATTGCCAGAATGATGGGTCCATGGCCTGCGCGACAGCTTCCGATTGAAAATCGCCGCTCAAGCCACTGCCGCTAATCAAGCTCGGATACGTTGTAAGAAATTCGGCTCTAATGGTGTCGAATGGCACATCTGCAAAAGTGCCACGATCTCGTAGGTATTCCATGTGTCGCCGACCGGCCTGATCGAACGGCTGGAAGAGCGAATCCGTAGAACCATCGAATTCCAGCGGTTTAAGACCGACACGGCCGCAGAGCGCACAATCAAAGGCGGGCGTCGCTTTGACCCAGCGCTCCGACAAATAAAGCTCTGTGTATGAATGCCAAAGAAAAATATCGGTTTTGATCTTTTCATACAGTCGAGGTGAAGTGAGATGATTTCGTACGTCGGCATAGCCGACGCGCGCCGGAACGCCGATCACCCGGGCGCTCGCGGCCAACAGCGCAGACTTGCCTATGCAGAAGCCTCGCCCAAATGCAAGAACTCCGCTTGCGCGGTAGTTTGCCGGGTCGGCGAAATTGACATAGGGATCGTAAATAATGGTGTCGCGGATGGTGTAATAGAGGCGCAAGACAGCGCCGCCTGCATTGTCTGCACCTGCAATCGCCTGGTTCGCGAACGCGATGACTTGTGGCGCGTCACTATCGATGAAGGTACCGGAGGCGAGGTATCGTGCTGTATCATCCATGGTTGTATTTTTCCGGACTTGCCGCTGTATTTAGTAGAGTAATGACCGACGCCCCTTGACGGACGTCAAGGGGACGGGCATGGGCCGCCGCGTGACGATTCAATGAGGATTTGGCCCTCGATCGCGCTGCTTCTGCCTTGAATTCGGTCAAGTCTCAATTTTGGCTACTCTGCTATGCATTGTAGCCAAACCGGCTTTCAAAATTGGGGGGTCCCATGAGGGTATTACAACGATTTGGCGTGACCGCTGTTGTTAGCCTGCTCGGCTTGCTCGTTGCCGCCCACCAGGTATCGGCTCAAATTAAAATTGGCGCTATTCTTTCGGTAACGGGCCCGGCGTCGTTTCTCGGTGATCCCGAGAAGAAGACGCTCGAAATGTACGTGGAAGACATCAACGCCACAGGCGGCGTCAACGGCCAGAAGCTGCAATTGATCGTTTACGACGATGGCGCCAAGCCCAGCGAAGCGCTTACTTTCGCCAAGCGTTTAGTTGATGAGGACAAGATCACGGCCATGATTGGCGGCAGCACCACCGGCTCGACGCTCGCCATGATCCCGGTGTTCGAAGAGGAGCAGATTCCTTTCATCTCGCTGGCCGGTGCCATTCAGATTATCCAGCCGGTGCGCAAGTGGGTGTTCAAGACTCCGCACACAGACACCATGGCCTGCGAGAAGATCTTCGCCGACCTCAAGCGCCGCAACTTGACGACTATCGCGATTATCTCGGGCGCTGATGCCTTCGGCAAGTCGATGCGCGATCAGTGCGTGGCGGTCGCGCCGAAGGCCGGCATCACCATCGTGCACGAGGAGACCTACGGGGCCAGCGATACCGACATGACGCCGCAGCTTACTAACATCAAGGGCAAGACGGGCGTCCAGGCGGTGGTCAACACCGGCTTCGGCCAGGGCCCGGCGATTGTCACCCGCAACTACAAACAGCTTGATATCAAGCTGCCACTCTACCAAAGTCATGGCGTGGCCTCGAAGCAGTTCATCAGTCTCGCTGGTCCTGCCGCCGAGGGCGTGCGCCTGCCGGCCGCGGCGTTGCTGGTCGCCGACAAGTTGCCCGAAAACGACAAGCAGAAACTGGTCGTCGAGTACTACAAGAAGACCTATGAGCAGAGATCCGGCGGCCAGCCGGTCTCGACCTTTGGCGGCCATGCCTATGACGGACTGATGATTCTGGTTGAGGCAGCTAAGCGCGCCGGCAGTTGGGACAAGGCCAAGTTGCGCGACGAGATCGAGAAGACTAAGGGCTTCATCGGCACCGGCGGCATAGTGAACATGTCGCCGACTGACCACCTCGGCCTAGATCTCACCGCGTTCCGTATGCTCGAGATCAAGAACGGCGACTGGAGTCTGGTGCCATAGACACCGGCTGTTCATTCGCCGACGATGTTAACTGGCGCCCCCGAACCGGGGGGGTCACCATTGACGTCTCCTGAGCAAAAATTTGGCTCCGCATGGCCGAGCTCCTGCAATTCATCTTTTCCGGACTCACCGTTGGCGCGGTCTACGCTCTCGTCGCGCTTGGTTTCACCCTTATCTACAATGCCTCCGACGTGGTGAACTTCGCTCAGGGCGAGTTCGTGATGCTGGGCGGCATGACGACAGTGTTCGTTGGGCTAGCAGGCGTGCCCTTGCCAATCGCGGCGCTGATCGCCGTCATCACCACAGTTGCCGTAGGTATTGCGCTGCATCGCTTTGCCATCGAGCCGGCGCGCGGTGCCGGTCCGATTGCGCTGATTATAATTACCATCGGCGCCTCAATTTTCCTGCGGGGTATCGCCCAGGTTATCTTCGACAAGCGCTTCCACAGTCTGCCGTCGCTGTTCGGTAGCGATCCGATCCGCGTCGGCGGCGCGACCATCCTGCCGCAGAGCCTGGTTGTGTTGTTCGGCGCGGGCGCTATCGTTGTTCTGCTCTGGGTGTTCATCGACCGCACCCTGCTCGGCAAGGCCGTGATCGCCACGGCGGCAAACCGGTTGGCCGCGCGTCTCGTCGGCATCGATACCCGCCGCATCGTCGGCTTTTCCTTCGCGGTGTCGGCAGCGATCGGCGCGGTCGCCGGTATTCTCGTCACTCCGATTACACTGACCAGCTACGAGGTCGGCACTCTGCTCGCG
>JBARNC010000536.1:0-43422 GCA_049802775.1 Pseudolabrys sp.
GGCCGCCTAAACTATTTCCGGGCCGCACTGAATGGATAGACCAAATTGCCTGTTTTGTGCTCAGGCGGCCACACCACAATCCATTTTTTCATATCGTTGAGTTGAGCAAGGTTGTTGTCGGTGAGGCCTTGCCATTGCGTCACAACCATGCGCGGCTTGGCCCACTCGCCGTCCTTTCCGAAGCTAACGGAGCCCACGACTGTCTGGAACGCATGGCTGCGGATGAAATCTGCGATCTTGCTGTGATCGAAGCTCTTAGTGGCCTCCACAGCCTGAGCGAGCACTTGACCGGCCGCATATCCATAGGGCGCGAAATTATAGCCAAAGGGATCGACGCCTTGACCCTTTGCCCGCTCCCGATATTTGGCCAATAATTGCTCCACGCCCGGAAAATTAAAGGTCGGGATCGGCACGAAAACTTCCGCGTTGTTGATATAGCCGTTCATCAGCGGCCCCATCTGAATTTTAAGGGGGGTCGCCAGAAGACCGATCATGGTCCCGCCCATGATCTTCGGTGTCAGGCCGACCTCATTGGCGGCCCGTACGAACCCGACAGAGTCAGGCGGATACGCCCCGACAAAAACGATGTCCGGATTGGTGGCTTTAACGGCGCGCACAACCGGGGTCAGGTCCGTTATCGGCGGCGGATACAGCTGGTCGTAGACAATTTTGAGTCCCGCCGCCTTGGCGTTTTCTCGCGCGCCTTCGGTGGCGTTCTTGCCGAATTCCGCGTCGGCTCCGAGCAAGGCGACCGTTTTCGGCTTCGGGTTCTGCGCCATCGCCACCTCAAAAAAGCCACGCGAAAATTCGCGTTTTGGATCCGGCCCAAGTGGGATCATCGAGAAGTAGTTTTTATAGTGCACTTCGCTATTCGCGGCCGTACCGAGAATACCGATGGTCGTCAGGTTACGCGGCGCAAGCAGCGGCAGTGCCGCACTGATCTGGTTAGTGCCGTAAGGTCCGAGTAATAGATTGACCTTATCGACATCGATCAACTTCGTGTAGATATTGTTCTCATTGGACGGATTGGTTTGATCGTCGTAGTAAACCAACTCCACTGGCCGGCCAAGCAACCCACTTTTTGCATTTAGATCGTCGCGCCAGATCTCTAGGGCGATCAGAAGCTGCTTGCCATTTGGAGCATTCGCCCCCGTTAGACCAAGGCTGAAGCCGACCTTTACAGGATCGGCAGCAACAGCCGGCTGTGCGCCCGTCAAAACTACCGCCGCGACGAGTGCCAAAGTTGCGGCAAGCAGGTGTAGTGCGGCTGTCAAACGAAAGACGACCGGCATGAATTTCCCCCCTTCGATTGCATTTTTTGCCCCACTCTGTTGATCATTGGCACGCGCCAGAAGGCAGGCCAGCACGCCAATCAGGGCTTCCACGTCACTTATTCAAGAGACGAGCATTAAAGACGTCAATGACTTCTTGAACCAATTTGCGCAGAGATTGGTTGGCGGCCACTGACACCTACAGTTACAAAACGTAGATGAGGGCGAAAGAAGCGATTCAATTTGCAGCCTCGCTCGTGGTCGATAAAATTCCCTGTTCTCGCGCCAAGATTCCCTGTTCCGCCAAAATAATTCCCTGTTCCATTGAGTAGGGAATTCGCATCGAACGCGCTGTAACGACGCCATTATTTACAGTCTCTAGTGCTCCCGAAGGCGCGATTTTGCAAAATTCCCTGTAAAATTCCCTGTTAGCAGGGAAAACGGGCAGAGCAGGGGGCCATCTGCACTGCTGCGCCAGCCAGCCAGTCCAGGCTCTAGAGATTTTTACTGCAATGTTGCAAGAAAGCCCGCCGTTGGCGGGCTTGTTGCTATTGAGGCGCAGTCTCTGCGTGCCGAATTTGATAAGTCTTCAGCCATATGTGCCGAAAATCTCCGCGCATCTTCGGCATTGTTCCTGTTTTCTGGAGAATCGAGCCGGAGCCTGGGTTCGATTGCACTGCGTGGTCGGGCAACAAAGTTGCACTAGCCTGCGAACGGGAACGGCAGGGATACTGAATGTCCGCCCGAAAACGGACATTCCGTGCGGCGAGCTGATCTTATCTTTGCTTTGGGTCTGAATGATTAGGTCTGATATGTCACCTTTTCTGATCAGACGGCCAGCACAAGTTTCAGGATTTGTAAATTTCGGGTGATATTCAAGCGCGCTTGAGGCGGATCAGCCGACGCGCCGCCTGCGGATTTACGGCGCCGGCTGGCATGCGCCCTGCGATGAGGTCCTTCACCTGATTCACAGTGTCAAAGGCTTGGTGCTCTACGGCGTCCGGCGTTAGGCCAGCCGTATGCGGAGTGGCGATCACGTCCGCGCGCCGCGCCAGCGTGAGCGAAGGCATCTGGTCCTGCGCGCGCCCCACATCGAGGGCAGCGCCGGCGATGTGCTTTTCGTCGAGCGCCCGAGCAAGCGCAGCCTCGTCCACTAGATTGCCGCGTGACAGATTGATGAAGAAGGCAGACGGATTCAACTGGGCGAAGGCTTCGGCATTCATTAAATTCTCGGTCTGCTCGTTGGCAATGGCGAGGCAAACGACGAAATCCGATCGCGCCAACAGTTCTGCGAACTGGACTTGATTAAGCCTTGGCTGGACGACCTTTTTATAGGGGTCTGCCACGAGCACCGTCATGCCGAGCGCGAGACCGAGCTCGGCCAGATATTCGCCAATCGCGCCATAGCCGACGATGCCGAGTGTTGCTCCTTTAAGCTGACGGCCCATACGTGCTTCTGGAACATGGCCGGCACGGTAGACGGACGTCGCCTCGGTGATGTGGCGCCCGCAATCGACCATGAAGCCGATGGCCATCTCGGCAACCGAAGCGATGAAGCCCGGCGTAGCGTGGGTGACCAGAATTCCTTGGGCGCTGGCGGCTTCGACGTCGACGTTACGAATATCGACTGCGACCCGCAGGAACGCGACCAGATCGCTCACCAGCGGGAAGAACTCTGCCGGGCCCGCGGTCTGCCGGTCGGAGATGATGATCTCGCAGCCATGCGCGGCTTGCGCGAGCGCCTCGGCGTCGAGCACTTGGCCTGTGTCGTTGAGCCGCACGTTGCCGAGCCTGCGCAACTCGGCGAGCGCTCGCTCCCCGTAATAGTTCTTGAGCATGTCGGGAATGTGGGTGAGGAATATCGTGCGCACCGGCTTCTCCAGGTCGACAATCTGTCATTGCTGGCCGAAGTAGGCCAGTGGACTCGCGCGGGGAAAGACGCGCGGGGTATAAACATCCATAATTCGGATATTGAACGCGGAGAAAACCCAGGATGAAATTTTTTGACCTGCGAAAACGAGTTGCTTTTATAACCGGCGGAAATGGCGGCATCGGGCTCGGCATGGCAAAAGGTCTGGCCGGCGCCGGTGCCACGGTGGTTATAGCGGGGCGAGACAAGACAAAGGGGCAATCGGCGCTATCGGAGTTGCATTCGCTCGGCGCTCAAGCTGAGTTTGTAGAGCTCGATGTTCTGAAGGAAAAATCCTGTCATGCAGCGGTACAGCACGCGGTCGACCGATTTGGACGTCTCGACGTCGTTGTCAATAATGCCGGGACGAGCGTGCGCAAGCAGCCGCAGGACCTGACGGCCAAAGATTGGCATCTGGTGATAAATACCAACCTCACCAGCGCGTTCTTTTGCTCGAAGGCGGCCTACCCGCACATGGTCAAAGTCGGCGGCGGCAAGATTATCAATATCGGCTCGATGATGTCAGTGTTCGCGTCGTCCTATGCCGCACCCTACGCAGCGAGCAAAGGCGCGATCGTACAGATGGCGCGCTCGATGGCGGTCGCCTGGGCGAAGGACAACATCCAGGTCAACACGATCCTGCCGGGATGGATCGACACCGAACTCACACGCAAGGCACGCGAGCAGGTGTCGGGTCTGCATGAAAAGGTGCTGGCGCGGACGCCGGTTCAGCGCTGGGGCGAGCCCAGCGATTTTGCCGGCATCGCAGTGTTTCTGGCGGCACCGGCGTCGGATTTTATCACTGGGGCAGCAATCGCGGTTGACGGCGGCTATTCGGTGCAGGCTTAAATTAGGCAATCATCGGCGAGTCAAACGATGCCAATTCGTCATATCGATCATATTTTGATTGCCATGCCGGCCGGGCGCGAGGACGAGGCGCGCGCCTTTTGCCACGGCATTCTTGGTCTCACCGAGAAGATCAAACCGCCGCAACTGGTCGTGCGCGGCGGCTGCTGGTTCCAAAGCGGCACGCTTGAGGTTCATCTCGGCGTCAAGAAGAATTTTGCGCCCGCGCGCAAGGCGCATCCGGCTTTCATCGTCGACGATCTCGCCGGCATGGCGGAGAAGATAGCGGCCGGACTACGTGTGACTGAGGACGAGCCGATCGAGGGTTGCGACCGGCGTCACGTCGACGATCCCTTCGGCAACCGGATCGAGCTGATCGAGCCGCACGCCAAATAGACTACGGCGGGCAGATATAGCCCGCGCCGGTCGGGCTCTTGAAACAGCCAACCGATTCCGGAAGCAAAAGCTTCGGCAAATACAGCACGATGTCCGGAAATAGTACCGTGAAGCCGATCGCGACGAAAAATACCACATAAATCGGCAGTGATGCATACATCGCCTTCGAGAAACCCACACCGACGAATTTCGACGCCACCAATAGCGATAAGCCGTAAGGTGGCGTGATCAACCCGAACACCAGTGTCGTAATCAAAACGACCCCCATATGCAGCGGCTTAATGTTGCCCAGCTCGTTGAGCTTGATGACGATCGGCATAAAAATGATGATCGCCGGAACGGCGTCCATGAAATCGCCGATTACGATGAACAGTAATACTAGCAGCAGCATGATGATGCGGCCGTCGTTGCCGGCCACAACTTCGATCCAGCCCGAGACAATGTCTGGCCCGCGCAAATATGCGAGCATCCAGCCGAAGGCTGACGCCGCCGCGACCAGCGCGAGCGGGATCGAATAGAGCAGTCCGGTATAGACGAAGTCGCGCGGCAAATGCCGGATATGGCTCGGATTGAGCAGCGGCACGACCACAAGCAAGATATAGACGGAGGCGATCATTCCCGCTTCGGTCGGAGTGAACCAGCCGGTCAAGATGCCGCCCATGATGATGACTGGGATCATCATCGGCAGCACCGAGGCCCGTGCCGCGGCGGCGAAGTCGCATAGCGACGCACGCGGCTTCCTAAAGCCTACCGGGCCGAAAAAATGCGAATAGATCATAAGCCCGATGCCTACAACGAAGCCGGGTGCGATGCCGGCCAGAAACAGCCCGCCGATCGAAACGTTGCCGGTGGCGCCATAGACCACCGCCATGATGCTCGGCGGAATCAGATTCGCCATGGTCGAAGCGCAGGCGATCAAGGCCGCGGTGAAGGCGCGATCATAACCCTCCCTCGTCATCTCCGGTGCGACCGTGCGGCTCAGCACTGCGACGTCGGCGGTCGACGAGCCGGAAATACCGGCAAAGAACATGCTGAACAGCGTGACTACCTGCGCCAGCCCGCCGCGCATGTGCCCGACCATGGTCTGCGCCAGAGCGATCATTCGGTTGGTGACGTTGGCCGAGGTCATCAGCTCGCCGACCAGCAGGAAGAAAGGCACCGCCAGCAGAATCTCGGAGTCGATGCCGTGGAACATCTGCCCGATCATCGACTGCATGCTAATCGGGGTGAGCATGCAGGCGGTGAGCACGCCCGCCATCAGCGCGAAGGCGACGGGTACGCCCATATAGCCGAAGACGATGAACAAGAGGGTCATCAGCAGCAGGATTGCCCCGTGACTCATTTCACGATCCCCGCAAAGTCGTCGGCATCTTCCGGACCCTCGAAGCCATTACGCCAGCCGTTGATCAGTTGTTCGATGGTGAACAGCACGATCAGCGCACCGGCGACCGGCACGCTCGCCGTATAGGTGCCGAGCGGAATAAGTGACGGCGCGCGAAAGCTGCCGAGATCGTTGAAAAAGTTCTGGATGCCGAACACAAACATGCACAAGCCGGCCAGAAGGATCACGAGGCGGTTGAATGTCTCCATAAAGGTCCGCTTCGGCCCACTCAGTCTCTTGGTGATCTCAACTAAATTGAGGTGATCAATGCGGCGCGTTGCCGTGGCCATGCCGATGAAAATCCCCCAGCCGAAAAAGCCGGTGGTCACCAATTGCAGCCATAGAAAGGGGTAATGGAGCTGTCGCGTGAGAACGTCGAGAAAGACCGAAGATGTAAAGCCGATGATCGATATTCCGCAAATCACCATCAGGACGCGTTCGAGCGGATCAAGCGCCTTCCATTTCAGGTGACGGTGGCGCGCGACCACCAGCGGCAGCTTGGCCGGGACGGTTTCCAGAAAAACGCTCATCGAGGGTCCTTGTTGAAATTGATCGTCGCAAACCACAGGCGGCGGCGCTTTCACGCCACCGCCCGGTTTTCAAAAGACGAAGCTAATTACTTCACGTCGCGGACGAGCTGGAGCAGCTTGACCGCATGCGGCCCAAGCTTCTTGGCAATATCGTCCTGAATCGGCTTGGCGTCGGCCATGAAGCCGGATTTGTCGACCTTCTCGTTGATAGTGACGCCCATCGTTTTGAGTTTCGCAGCTGAATCGTCCTCGAGCTTGAGAGCCATCACCGGCTCACGCTTGGCGACTTCGTCGGCTGCCGCCTGTATCCAGCCCTGCTGTTCGGGCGTGAGGCTGTTCCAGGTCTTGTCGGAGACCCAGATACAGTTGTTATTGGCTTCGTGCTCGGTCATCGACAGAACCGGCGCCACTTCATAGTGCTTATTCGCCATGTAAACGTTGACGCCGTTCTCCGCGATGGCGACGACGCCGGTCTGCAACGATGTATAGACCTCGCCGAACGGCATATGCACCGTCTGCGTCCCATAGGCCGGGAAATGCGCGTCCTCGGTCATGGTGGCCTGCACGCGTATTTTTTTACCCTTGACGTCGGCAACCGAGTTGATCGGGAACTTGCTGTACATGTTGCGCATGCCCATCGTCATCAGGCCGAGCACATGCGCGCCCTTCACCGAGTCGGCGATCATCGCTTTGAATTCCTTTGTCACCGCCGGATCGGCAAGCACCTTCACGAGGTGATTCTTGTCGCGGAAGATAAAGTGCTCCGAGAATACGCCGGCTTGCGGCGCCACCGACGCGGCATTGGCAGTCGCTGTGATGATAAAGTCTATGTCGCCGGTGCGGATCTTCTCGAGCATCACCGGCTCCTGGCCAAGCTGCGCGCCCGGGAACTGGTCGATGCCCATCGTGCCCTTGCTCAATTCCATGAGCTTGGCGTTGAACATGTCTGCGGCGATGCCGTAGGCGGTCGTGTGTGGCTGATCGTAGCCGAACGTATACTTCCTCTGAGCATTGGCGTTGGTGGACACGGTAAGTGCCATCACGGCAGCGCCGAGCGCCATGCCGGCAAATTTCCTGATAAAGCGATTCATTGTATTCCTCCCTATGTCATTTTGTTTGCTGTGCTTTTAAAGCGCACTTGGGGCGATTTAATACCATCCGCCAATGGCGAGCAACGAAGCGATGCCGACCGATTGTGGCGCCTTCATTAACCGGAAAAAGATGCGATGCGGTGCCAGCGGGCGTTGGCGTTGGGCAGCCAATAAGGTCGATTAGAACGGCCTATCGCCGACAATCGTGCAGCGCCGCATCACGCGCTTGAAGCGTGCTTCGTCGAAGCCGGTGGCGCGGTGTAGCGTGCAGCGGTTGTCCCACACGATACATTGCCGTGGGGCCCATGTATGTGAATAAATGTTCGCCGGCGGCGTGGCGAGCACGTTGAGCTCCTCGATCAGCGCGCGGCCTTCTTCATAATCCATGCCCTCGATGGATTCGGCATGATCGCCGAGGAAGATCGCCTTACGACCGGTGTCGGGATGCGTGCGTACGATTGGGTGTGCGACTGGCGGCACCTTGGCCGATTGCTCCGCGGTGAGCGGGTCCTCGCCGTGGCGGCGCTTGCGGGAGAAAGTGAAATTGTGGATGGCGCGTTTTCCCTCGATCTTTTTCTTGATGTCGGCGGGAAGGAGTTCGAAGGCGGAATACATGTCGGCGAATTGCGTCTGCCCGCCATCGCCCGGCGGCGGTACAATCTCCGAATACATCATGGTCGCCTGGCCGGTGCGCTCTTTCCAGGAGCCGTCGGTGTGCCAGTAGAGCGTGCCGCGATCGGGGTGTATGCCGCTTGGATTGCCGTCTTTGTCGAGGTTGGACAGCACGTAGATTTCCGGATGCTCCTTGTAGCCGTGGTACTGGCTGAGGACGTGGACTTGCACCTCGCCGAAATTGCGCGCGAAGGCGACTTGCGTCGCCGGCGGTAGAGCGACGTCGCGGAACAAGATCAGTTCGTAGTCGAGAAAGGCTTCATAGACTTTGGCGAACATCGCCGGCGACACCGCTTGCTCAAGCGTAATGCCGGTGATCTCGCAGCCGACCACGGGGTGCAGCGGCGTGACCTGGAACGGCCAATCGCGGGCCGTGCGTTGCGATTTAAGCTGGGTTTGAGCCATGGCCCCCCGGCAGGTTCGGTGTAGCAGAGACTATGCCAGCGCCAACATACGCCTCCTAGTCCGCTGGCACACGCCCGCGGTTGCACTGCCTCGGTGCTATTCAAGCGGTCAGCAACCACCCCGCGAGGAAGTCTCTGACCTTGAGTTCGCATCGGTTCGGCCTGATTTCTTGCGAGATTTCAAAGGCTCTTTTTGAAATGGGAATTTGGCAGTTCGAATCCTACATGGTCAGCCAGCCAGTCCGGGCTCTAGAGATTTTCCCTACCAAGCAGCGGAAAGCCCGCGGTTGACAGGCTTGTTGCGTCAGGCAAACAGTCTCCGCGTCCCGAATTTGGTAATTCTAGGGCCCGCTGTGCCGAAATTCTCCATACGATTTCGGCATTATTCCCATTTTCTGGAGAAGCGAACCAGAGATTGGGCTCGATCGCACTGCGTGGTCGGGGCCGCAGTTGTGTGGCGTCAAATTGTTTACGGGTCTTCAAATTTTATATGTCCGTCTTTGACCCAAAGCGGCCATTCCCTGTGCTCACTATGTCTTTTGTATTGAAGGCCAGCGGACCAGGCGATTAAGTTTGTTCAATTGATCTGGCATCGGAATGGACTGCGACATCTCCGTTATTTTCTTGCCGTCGCCGACGCGCGCAGTTTCACACGCGCGGCCGAGCGCCTGCATGTCACGCAACCGACGCTATCGCATCAGATCAAACAGCCTGAAGCCCTCATTGGCACTGTTCTGTTTGAGCGCGGCACCAAGGATGTCGAACTCACCGCCGCGGGCCAGCTCTTCAAGCTCTATTGCGAACGCGTATTGAAGGAGCTCGAGACGAGCGCGCTCGCGATCTCCGAACTAGAAGGCCTCATGCGCGGCACGCTGCGCATGGCGGTATTTCATTCCTTTTCGCACTCGATGCTGCCATCGATCTTGTCGGAATTCGCCTTGCGCTATCCCGGTGTGCACGTCACAGCGCGCCTAGTCCCGCGCGCCGATATGGAGCGTGATTTGCTTAATGCCCGCGCCTATAAAATTTCGCGCCAACCTTACCTCAACGAAACTTGAATTCGCAAAGCTTTGGCTGCGCAGCACAAGCAGATTCGCAGAATGGAGCGTCATGGAATGCAGGCGGCCGCTAAGCGCAAAGCCCGCGGGCGCTTCATGTCGTCAAAATGCCGCCGTCGACAGGAATGACAGCACCAGTGATAAAACCCGCGCGCTCGGACGCGAGAAAGACCGCTAGATCCGCAATGTCGGATGGGGTGGTCAGACGGCCCAGTGGAATTCGCGCCAGTACTTTCTTACGGACCTCCTCGGTGAGCACGGCACGCGTCATCGCGGTATCGGCAATGGCGGGAGCGATGGCATTGACGGTGATACCGTGGGGACCGAGCTCGCGCGCGAGCCCCATGGTCAGGGCCACGACGCCGGCTTTGGTTGCGCCGTAAAGTGCGTTGCCGACCGTTCCCCCACCGCGCATAGCGGCCACCGACGCGATATTGATAATGCGCCCAGATCGCTGTTTGCTCATGATCGGGATTACGGCCTGCGCGCAATAGAGCACGCCGGCGAGGTTGACCTCGCTCACTTTTTGCCATTCCGCAGCGGTCAGATCGGCAGTCGGGCCGGTCGAAAGCAGGCCGGCGGCGTTAACGAGAATGTCGATGCGTTTTGCGCGTTCAACGAATTGCGCAAACACGCGCCTGACCGCGGCCGCATCGCCCACATCGGTCGCGGCGGACATTGCCCGCTTGCCGCCTGTTTCAATTGCCGACGCGGCCTTGTGAGCGGCGTCGGCGTTTATGTCGAGAATGCAGATCGTGCAGTCTTCAGCCGCGAGCGCGCGAGCAATGGCCTCGCCGATTCCGGCGGCTCCGCCGGTAATCACCGCGACGTGATCTTTTAGGTTGAGATCCATTATGATCGCGTCGCGGTTTGGGTGCAGTTCATTTACTGTCGACGGCCATGTCGCGCTTGTGCGCCTCGGTCATTGCGAACACCGAGAGTGCACTGATAACGCTGACGGCAAGCACATAGGCACAAATCAACCAGGGCTGGTTGTTCCCCATGGGCAGCAGCGCGGTAGCGATGATAGGTGTTAGCCCGCTCGCGTAGATGCCGGAGAATTGGTAGACGAATGATATCCCGGTATAGCGAACGCGCGTATCGAACAGTTCCGAGAACAAGGCGGCCTGCGGGCCGTACACCGCCGGATAGACGATCGCAAACGGTACCGCGATGGCGATCCAGATCAGCAGCGGATCTTTGCTTTGCATTAGCCAGAAGGCCGGGAACGACAAGATGCCGATCAGCAGTCCGGCGACGGCAAACATTCGGCGGCGGCCGATTCGATCGGACAAATTGCCATAAATCGGCAGCATGATGATCATGATCGCCGATGCAATCATCACGCCCGCCAGCGCCGTCTGCCGCGGCAACCCTAAGGTCCCGGCGATATAACCGACGATGAACACGCCGAAGATATTGAAGGTCACGCCTTCGATATAACGAGCACCGAGGCCAAGCAGGGTGTTCTTGCCGTGGGTTCGCCACAACTCGAAGAACGGCACGTGCACCACTTTTTTGGATTCCTGGATACGCGCAAAGGCCGGTGTCTCCATGATCTTCAACCGGATATAAAGGCCGACGGCAACCAGGGCCGCGCTGATCAAGAATGCGATGCGCCAGCCCCAGGAGAAAAAGTCTGCCTCCGGCAGGTAGGACAGCAGGTAAACCATCCCCGAACTCAGCAACAAACCGGCCGGCACTCCGATCTGCGGCCAGCTGCCATAGAAGCCGCGCCGCCCGGTCGGAGAATGCTCGACCGCCATTAACACCGCGCCGCCCCATTCGCCGCCGATGCCGATGCCCTGAAAGACGCGAAGAAAGAGCAGCATAATCGGAGCCCAAATGCCCACCGAAGCATAGGTCGGCAGCAATCCGATCAAAAATGTGGCGATACCCATGATGAGGATGGTGAGAACGAGCACGGTCTTGCGCCCGATGCGGTCACCATAGTGGCCGAAAATAATGCCGCCCACCGGCCGAGATATGAAGCCGACGAAGAAGGTCGTATAGGCCAGCAATGTGCCTACCAGCGGATCGAAGTTCGGGAAGAAAAGCTTGTTGAACACCAGCGGCGTCACCACGCCGAACAGAAAAAAGTCGTACCACTCGATGGTGGTGCCGATGGCGCTTGCAAATGCGATCGTACCGATCGAAGTACCGAAACCTGTCTTTGCCTGCATTGTTTCCCCCTCTGTTTTCGCCGGTCAGGTTCTATCCTGTTGGCTGTTGCGATATTTCACGCGCGCGCGGCTAATGGTGGTCGCTGCGGCGGCGGGCCAAGATGCATCAGCTCGCGTGCTTCTTCTGGCGTGGCAATCTCGCGACCGAGCTCGCGCACGATGCGGGCGGCGCGTTCAACGAGCTGGGCATTGCTGACCGCCAGCACGCCGTGGCTGAAATAAACGTTATCTTCCATACCAACCCGGATATTGCCACCCAAAGCCAGCGCCATGGTACTCAGCGGGAGTTGGAATTTGCCGATACTCACCACTTGCCAGGACGATCCGTCCGGAATGGCGTCGAGCATGGCAAGCAAATTCGCCGGCGTTGCTGGGATCGCGCCCTTAATGCCGAGCACAAAGCTAAAGTGTAGCGGGGACTCCAACGCGCCACGTTCCATCAGATCGATGGCATTCTGGATGTGGCTGAGGTCGTAGACCTCGAGCTCATTGCGAATGCCGCGTCTTTTGCAGCCGCCGACAAATTCGGCGTTCCACTTTTTCGAGTTGGGAAACAAAAACTCGGTGTTCTTGTGCTCAAAATGGAAGGTACCAAGGTTGAGCGTCAGCTGATCTGGCTGTGGCCGAATGTTGAGCAGGTTCACCCGCTCTTGCAGCGTAAACGGCTCACCTTCCGCCTTCGGATTTTCATAGCGTAGCCCGATGCCGTTGCCGACCTGGGTGATCATTCCCGGGCAATGCGACATCACGCCCTCGATGACCTCGCCGTATACGGCACGATCAGCGGTAGTCACGCCGCGCTTGTCGCGCACATGCATATGGGCGACGGTCGCGCCGGCGTTATAGCAATCGCGGAAATTCTGGATGATGTCCTTCGGTTGTTCAGGCAAAGCGGAGTTTGATTCCCTGCCGTGAAGGCCGCCGGTTGTTGCGATGGTGATGACAACTTTGCCGGGGTTGGTCAGATTGGGCTTCATAGTGTCCTCTCTGGTTTCCTCACACGTGCTGGGCGCCTGGCTTTTGCGCCTTTATCTTAATCGCAATCCGACCGCTCCTGTCGCTTCGTCTACCGCCGAGCTCGATCAATCTGGTGTAATCACGAATAGCACTTGTCCGTATTCCACTAAGGTCGCATTTTCGGCGCCGACTTCCGTGACGGTACCGCTCCATTCGGCGTGGATCGTGGTGAACAGCTTCATCACTTCGAAGATACCAATAGGGTCGCCTACTTTGACCTTGCTGCCGACTTCTACAAAAGGCAGTGCCCCAGGCGACGGTGAGCGATAAAAGGTGCCGACCATCGGTGCGATGACCATGTTGGCGGCTGAGGCTGCGCGCTTTCCCACGGTCTGCGACACCTGAGCAGGCGCCGCTGCCGGCTCGGAAGCACTTGCAGCCGATGGCGAGTGTTCAATCGTCGGACCTGCGGCACCGCGGCGCCGAACAACAAGCTTGATGTCGTCGGTCTCAAGTACGAATTCGTCGCACGAGCTCTCATCGATGATTTTGAAAATCTCGCTGATTTCATCGTAGCTCAGCGCCATCGTGTCGACCCCAGCCCGCGCAATTTTAGTCATGACCCAGATGGGCGGCGAGTTGTTCGGCCGCCTCAAGCATCGCCGGCAGATGGCCGATCGCTTCTTCAACCGACATACGCGCATGCGGGGCCGAGATGGCGACGCCGGCGCAGATCACACCTTTACTGTCGCGAACCGGCACCGCCAAGCAAACGACGCCGGCGAGGAATTCTTGATTGTCGATTGAATAGCCGCGCTTGCGAATGCCCTCGAGTTCGGCATGCAATTTTTTAGGATCGGTGATGGTATTTTCCGTGTAGCGCGCGAGCGGTATGGCGCGAATCAGCTCGTCGCGGCGACGTCGCGGTAGCACGCTGAGCAGCAATTTGCCGACCGATGTACAGTGTAGCGGCACGCGCGATCCGGATTCGAAACGCAGGCCGAACGGCCAAGAAGCTTCTACGCGATCGAGATAGAGCACGGCATTGCCGGCGATCATGCCGAAGTTGCAAGTCTCGCCGACTTTCTGCGAGAGCGCCTCCAATACGGAATGGCGCGGTGCCGAGCGCATCGAAGAGCGAACGGCACTGAGTGCAAAACCTATGAGGCGCGGACCGGGGCCATAGAGCCGGCGATGGGGCTCGCGTTGCAGGAGTCCCTCGGCGTCGAGCTGGCGGACGATGCGATGCATGGTGGGCTTGGGCACGCCCAGCATTGTCGCAAATTCGGAAATAGCCAAAGGACGCTGTGCTGAGGCGACGCATTCCAGCACTGCAAATACCTTGAGCGCTGACCCGCCACTGGGTCCTTCTTTCGGGGGTCGGCAGGCCCCGCCGCTGGCCCCTTTGGGCCGGCCGGCAAGACCCGGCTGTAGCCCAAGCTGGTGGGTGGCAGTCATACGGATTATCAGAAACTGAAAAAAACAGTGTTGCAAGGTGATTTTTTGTTCGGCCAAATGGCATCTGACCGAAGGCTGCAACCATGTGGGCGGAATGATGCAGCGCATATTCGTGGCTAACCGAGGAGAGATCGCGCTGCGCGCCGTGCGCGCAGCGCGTAAGCTCGGCCTGCAGACGGTCGCCGCGTATTCGGACGCCGACCGCAATTCGCCGCATGTCTGGGCGGCCGACCACAGCGTCTGTATCGGGCCGCCGGCCGCGGCCTTGAGCTATCTCAACGGTTCGGCGCTGATCGAGGCTGCGCGCGGCACCGCCTGCGATGCGCTCTATCCGGGCTACGGTTTTCTCTCCGAAAAAAGTACTTTTGCCGCAGCCTGCCGGGAAGCGGGTCTCATTTTTATTGGCCCGAGCCCCGAAGCCATTGCCGTCATGGGTGACAAGGTGGCAGCCCGCCGCGCTGCCGAACGCAATGGCGTTCCGGTGGTGCCCGGCTCGCGCCAGGGCTTTACCGAGGCCACGGTGGCCGCCGCTGTCGCTTCCGACATCGGTTTTCCGTTGCTCTTGAAAGCCGCCGGCGGTGGGGGCGGGCGGGGCATGCGCGTTGTTACCGGTTCCTCGGAGTTCGCCGCGCAATTTGTGCAGGCCTCGGCGGAGGCACTGTCGGCCTTCGGCAATGCGGAGATTTACCTCGAGCGTTTCTTTGTGCGGGTGCGCCACATTGAAATTCAAGTTTTTGGTGACCAGCGCGGCAATGTGATCCACTTGTGGGAACGCGATTGCAGCATTCAGCGACGCCACCAGAAGCTGGTCGAGGAGGCGCCGTCGCCTGTTCTTGACGCCCGCGTGCGCGCGCAGATGGCGGAAGCGGCGACCGCGCTCGCGCGCAATATTAAATACGAGGGAGCCGGCACCGTTGAATTTATTTACGATTTCGACAGCGGGCGGTGGTTCTTCATCGAGATGAACACACGCATTCAAGTCGAGCATCCGGTCACCGAAGAAATTTTCGACGTCGATCTCGTGGCTGAGCAGATGCGGGTGGCAGCTGGTGACGCTATTTCCTTCCCGCAACCAGCGGCGCCGAACGGACGCTGCGCCGTTGAGTTCCGCATCAATGCCGAGGATCCGGCCAACAATTTTCGCCCATCGCCCGGCATGGTGTTGGCATGGTTACCGCCGAGCGGCCCCGGGGTTCGCCTCGATAGCCATGTTTATACAAACTATGTCGTGCCGCCCTACTACGACTCACTGCTTGGCAAGCTGATCATCAGCGGAAATAGCCGAAAGGACATGCTGGCCACGGCAAAATCAGCACTGGCTCGATTCAAAATAACTGGCGTTATGACCACGCTTCCGTTTCACACGCGACTGATCGGCTGTGAGCCATTTATCGAGGCAACGGCGCATACTCGCTGGGTTGAGCAGGAGATGCTGGCGTGACGCGGAAGATTTCGTTGATCGATGTCACGCTGCGCGATGCTCATCAATGCCTTTGGGCAACCCGCATGACAACGGCGATGATGTCGGAGACCGCGCCGATGCTTGACCGCGCGGGCTTCGAAGCGATTGATCTCGTCGGCGGGGCGGTGTTCGACGTCTGTGTGCGCTATCTACGTGAAGATCCGTGGGAGCGCATGCGCATCTTGAGTTCGTGGGTCAAGCAAACGCCGCTTGTTGTGATGACGCGCGGGCAAAGCCTGTTTACCTTCGCGTTCTTTCCTGACGATATTGTCGCACTCACCGCTGAACGTATTTTCGCGAATGGTATTCGCTATCACACGCCCTACGACGCGCTAAACGACGTGCGCAACATGGAAGTACCGGTGCGCGCAGGCAAGAAGGTCGGGCTTTATGTAGATGCCGGCGTGGTTTACACCGTAAGTCCGGTCCATACCGACCAATATTATGCGCGCAAGATCAAGGAATTAGTCGCGCTCGGCGCCGACGCCATCTTTATCAAAGATCCGAGCGGGCTTTTGACGCCCGAGCGTGCTGCCACGCTCATTCCAGTCGCTAAGACGGCCTGTGGCAAGCTGCCGTTGCAACTGCATTCGCATTGCCTCACCGGTTTGGCGCCTTACGTCGCAATTGAGGCAGTCAAGCTCGGTGTCGATGTAGTGCACACCGCCACCTCGACGCTCGCCAATGGCGCTTCGCATCCCTCAACCGAGCAGTTCATCCACAATATTGGTCGGCAGGGCATTGCAACCGGCGTCGACGTCGGCGTGGTCGAGCAGGTGGCGGAAAAACTGCGCTACATCGCCAAACGGGAGAAGAAGCCTCTGGGTGCCATCATCGAACACGATGCGTTCCATTACGAGCACCAAATGCCCGGCGGCATGATCTCGAACTTGAAATCGCAGCTTGCGAGCCTGGGGATTAGTGACAAGTTACCGCAAATCCTTGAGGAAGCGGCTCACGTGCGGTGCGATCTTGGCTATCCGATTATAGTCAGCCCGTTCGCGCAATTTGTCATAACCCAGGCAGTGCTCAATGTCATGGGCAGGGAGCGGTACGCGACGGTGCCGGACGAAGTGCGCAAATATGTGCTGGGGCATTACGGCGAGATCGCCGGCCCGATCGAACAGAACATTTTCGATCGCATCAGCAAAGGCGCCGAGCCGGTCAAAGCGCGCCCTAGCGATCTGCTCGAGCCGGGCATCGCCCGTCTGCGCCGCGAGCGCGGCCCCTTCGAGTCTGACGACGATCTGTTGCTGGCCGCGTTCTACCCGGACTCCGAATACAAAACGCTCAAAGCAGCCGGGCCGATCAAGACGGATTATCCGTTGGCGTCGACGCCACTTATCACGTTGGCCAAGGAGATCGCGCTGCGCCCCGATATTAAATCCTTCCATCTCGTCCAACGCCCTACGGAGCAACGGAGTGTTGTGCCATGACGCAACCGACCATCATCACTGCTGCCATCACCGGCGCGCTGCCGCGTAAGGCGCAGACGTCAGCTGTGCCGGTGACGCCAGCGGAGCAGATCGAATCAACGCATGAAGCCTATGAGGCCGGCGCCGCGCTGGTGCACGTCCATGTGCGCAACAAGGACGAAAGCCCATCGTCCGATCCGGAGTTGTTTGCGCAGGTGCAGGCCGGCGTGAAGAAGCATTGTCCTGGGATGATCATTCAATTTTCAACTGGAGGCCGCGGGCGCAGCCAGAACGAGCGTGGACGCGCCATTAACCTACGACCGGATATGGCCTCGCTCACCACCGGTTCAGTCAATTTTCCCAATCAGATCTATGAAAATCCGCCTCAGCTGATCGAAGACCTGGCCCGCGCGATGCTCCAGTACGACGTCAAGCCCGAGATCGAGGTTTTCGATTTGGCGATGCTCTATAACGCGCGGGACTTGGCCGAGCGAGCGCTAATCAAGAAACCATTACATGTGCAATTTGTTCTCGGTGTGCCCAATGCGCTACCGGCCAGACGCCGCGTCCTGGACTTTCTGGTGTCGGAGCTCAAGGAAATAATGCCTGACGCCACCTGGGCGGCCGCCGGCATTGGCCGCCATCAGTTGGAGGTCAATCGCTGGACGTTAGAACTTGGTGGGCATATGCGCACCGGCATTGAGGACAACATCAAATTCGACCGTGATCGGTTGGCCAAGAGCAATGCCGAACTGGTGGCACGGTTGCGCGATATGTGCGGCGAGTTCGACCGACATGCGGCGAGCCCAGAGGAGGCGCGCAGCATTCTCAAGCTGGTACCCGCGTGACCTCAACTGACAATGAGACCGCGCACAGTCGGTGCCGCACAAGCATCACCATTGCGACGGCGAAGTCGTTTGAACAAGTTTGTCTAGGACCACGCTAGTAAACACGCGTGGACGCGACTCCGATAATGACCGAAATCGCCGTCATTGTGGTCGTTACCCTCGCTGGGTTCATACGCGGCATCACTGGATTCGGCGGTAGTATGCTGATGGCGCCGCCACTCAGTCTGCTCATCGGTGCGGTGCCGACGGTCGTGACAGCACTGATGCTTGAGGCCGCCGCTGCGCTGGTGATGTTTCCCGACGCGCTGCCGAAAATCAATAAACGCGCGTTGCTCTATCTAACGCTGCCAGCGTGCTTCACAGTTCCAATTGGGGGCTATTTGCTCGTGACACTCGATCCGTTGATTGCGCGTAAAACGATCTCTGCGGTGGTAGCTGTTTTCAGTCTGATCTTGCTGGGTGGCTTGCGATATTCCGGCCCGCACCGGCCCGCGACTTCGCTCTTGCTGGGCAGCATCGTCGGCGTGCTATTGGGTTCGACAAGCGTCGGCGCGCCGCCGGTAATCCTTTATCTTATGTCTGGTCCCGACCCACCGGCGGTGACGCGCGCCAATCTCACGGTGTTCGTAACCGCTATTTCGGTCATCGGCCTCGTCATGCTGCTTGTCGCTGGCGCCTTCACCCCGCGGTTAACGGTATCGGCATTTCTACTGTGCATTCCGTATCTCGTGGCGACCTGGCTCGGCGGAATGCTATTCGCGCGCATGAGCGATGTCGGTGTCAGACGGCTTGCGCTCGGATTCATGTTTACGATGAGTGTGGTGGGCCTGCTGGCGTAATCGGCACACAGCATCCGCAGCCGAAGTCGTACCTAGGCCAAGATCAGGTTGCGGTGCTTTTCCCATGGCCTGAGACTGGTGGTCTTGACCCCCGGACACAGGCCGACGATGATTTCGTCCAACAAGAAGCGCGTCGAGGGGAAGCTCGCCTTTTCATTTTTGCCGCACTCGTCTTTTCGGCCGAGCTTTCCGCCATCGATCAAATTGTGGGAGGACAGGGCCATGTCGGGTGCAAACATTTATCGAAGAACTTTTCTCGCCTTACTCTTCGGCGTTGCCGGAGTTCTTAATGCCGCCGGTCCGTCGGAGGCGCAAAGCGGCAAGTTTACAGAATGGGGCTGGCCGCAGCCTTACGAAAAGGTATCCGACAAATCGGTGGCCTGGCTCAAGGAAAAGGGCTGGTGGCCGTTGCAGGTGGCCTTCCAGTCGCCCTGGTCGGGGCAAAACAACATTAACATCGTGATGGACAAAGAAGGCCTGCTCGCCAAACGCGGCATCGAGATGAAGCTGACTGCGTTCGGCTCTGGCCCCGCCGTAAATGAAGTGCTGGTATCAGGCAAGGTCCAGGTCGCCAGCGCGGGCAATTTCCCTTACACCTCCCTTCTCGACAAGCAGATCCCGGTAAAAGTAATCGCTTTGATCACGCCGAATATCTTGCACGCGACGATCGTCCCGCTCGACAGCAAAATCAAAAGCCTCGCCGATCTGAAAGGGGCCAGTCCTCCGGCGACGATCGGCATCGTTACCGGTTCCTCCGCCGAGTTCTACTTCCAGATGGCGGCGCAGGTTGCCGATCTGAAGATCGGCAAGGATGTAATCCTGAAGAATATGCCGATCGGCGAGCAGATGGCGTTGCCCAAAGGCATCGATGCCGTTGTGCCCTGGGACGCCGGCGCCAGTATGATCGTGCAGGATCGCAAGAACGGCCGCATCGTCGATTCGATCTACCCGTACAATATGTACGAGGGCAATTTTGTTGTGCGCCAGGAACTGATCGACAACGTGCCTGACGTCGTGCAGGCGCTATCCGACGCCTATGTCGAATCGCTGCTCTGGGCGCGGCACGACCTCGACGGCGCGGTAAAGCATCTGCAGGCCGATCCCAGCCTAAAGAATTTCACTCAAGACATCCTGGTGCAGCAGACCCGCACTTATAACGTCCTCTACAAGCCGACATTCGTATACCCGCACGCGAAGTTCTGGGGCGAAGCTAATGAGCCGATCTTCAACTGGCTCTACGAATTGAAGCGTATCCAGCACCCGCTCAAGGCCGCAGACTTTGCCAATTCGGTCGACGCCTCTTTCATGGACAAGACTTTCGCCAAGCTCGGCTGGAAGGTGCCCGAGGCGCCTCCATTCATCCCGGCCGGCTGGAAGGGCTCGCTCGATAAGTTCCCATACCCGGAATATGTCACGCCGCTCAATCTGAAAGAGCCGCAGCCATTCCCGGAAAAGGGTGAGCTAACCAAGCCATGGTCTTTTGGGGGAAAAACCTACAATCCCTGATCCCTGAACTAGCATGCCGCCCCACCAACGGCATGCTAGTCTGACCAAAAGGGCGCAACGCGAATGAGCACGATCGCGACCGTCGGGATCGGCAAGGCGAGCAAGGTACAGTCGCGCTGGCTGGTTGGCGTGAAGCGTCTGAAGAATTTCGGCCTGCTCGCGATCGTACTGCTGCTGTGGCAGGTCGCTAGCACCTACGTCCTTGACAAGACGACGGCGGTACTGCTGCCGCCACCGTCGGCGATCGCTCGTGCCGGTTGGGAGATGATCCAGACCGGTGAGTTGTTCGCTCACCTGCGTGACAGTCTCGGCCGGGAGATTGTAGCCTTCATTTGGGCGACGTCGGCGATTCCACTGGCCATCGCCATGGGGTGGTCGAAGACAATCAACAATCAGGTCGACCCGCTAATCGAGGTCTTGCGGCCAGTGCCGCCGCTGGCCTGGATTCCGCTGTCCATTCTCTGGTTCGGCATTGGCGACGTGCAGAACCAGTTCATCATTTTCCTCGGCATGTTTTTCCCGATCCTGCTGAACACCATCGCCGGCGTGAAGAACATCGAGCCCAACATTATCCGCGCAGCCCAGTGCTTGGGCGCCAGTGAGCCGCGTATCCTCCGTCGGATCGTGCTGCGAGCGGCGTTGCCGCAGATCATCACCGGTATTCGCGTCGGGCTCGGTGTTGGCTGGATGGCGCTGGTAGCCGCCGAGCTGGTCGGCGCGAATTCGGGCCTCGGTTTTCTAATCAACGACGCGCGCACGCTGCTGCGTACCGACATCGTCATCGTTGGAATGATCACTATTGGCATTGTCGGACTAGTCATCGACCGGACGATCCGCGTCATCGGGCGGCGAACTATGCCATGGTCGCGCGCGCTCGCGGCTTAGTGAATCGGCCGGTGCAATGGCGACTTTGACCGCAACCGGCGTAGCCAAGGAATTCCCCGGCCATAGCGCTGACGATCCGTCGGTGTTGGCGCTGCGAGGCGTAAATTTTACCGTCAACCACAACGAATTCTGCTCGGTGCTCGGGCATTCCGGCTGTGGCAAGACCACGCTGCTGACGCTGGTTGCCGGCTTTGAGGAGCCGACCGAAGGTGAGTTGCTGCTCGATGGTCAGCCGATCGGCAAACCGGGCTGGGAACGCAGCATGATCTTCCAGGATTACGCGCTGTTCCATTGGCTCACGGTCGAGGACAACATCGCTTTCGGGCTGCAGATGAAGAACGTTGCGCGCGGAAAGCAGAAGAGTATCGTCGACAACTACATTAGCCTCGTCGGCCTATCGGGCTTCGAGAAGCGCTATCCCTATCAATTGTCCGGCGGCATGCGTCAACGCGTTTCGATTGCGCGCGCGCTGGCTGTTGAACCGCAGATCTTGCTTATGGACGAACCGTTTGCCGCACTCGATGCGCAAAACCGAAGCCTGATGCAGCAGGAAATGCTGCGCATCTGGCAGCACGCGCGCAAGACCTGCTTGCTGGTAACGCACAGCATTGAGGAGGCAATTACTTTATCTGACCGCATCTTGGTGATGACCCGTCGACCGGGGACGATCAAAGCAGATCTCTATGTCGACTTGCCGCGACCACGCGATGAGGACAATCCAAATGTCATCGCGCTCAAGAAGCAGATTCGAACTTTGATCCACAACGAATTTGAAATTGAGCGTTAAAATACCAGCTGCGATGGCCGCAATCCGCTGTTAGATTAGCCGCAGCAACAATGATGCGCTAGCAGTCCGCCAAGCTTGCTTGTATTGCGCGGTCACGCATAACTTTTATTGGCTCGCGGCGATTTTGCTGGTGGCCTGACCGTCTTTTAGACCGGAGGTCACGGCCGGGGCGACTTGTGCAGGCGTATCGACGACGACAACACCAGCAATTTCCAGGGCCTTGCGTTTGGAGGCATAGCTGCCGGCATTGCCGGTGTCGATGGCCCCCGCATGGCCCATCTTTTTGCCCGTTGGCGCCGCGGCGCCGGCAATAAATGCGACTATCGGTTTGGTCACGCGCTTTGCGTATTCGGCCGCACTCTCCTCCATCGCGCCGCCAATTTCACCGACGATTACGATCGCGTCGGTACCACTGTCTTTATCGAGCGCCTCGAGCGCATCGCGCGTGGTAGTACCGAGCATTGGATCGCCGCCAATGCCGATAAAGGCCGATTGGCCAAGGCCGGCACGCGTAAGATTGAGGCAAACCAGCGTGCCCAGGCTGCCGCTGCGCGAAATCACGCCGACGCGGCCGGGTCTGAACACGCTCGGCACGAAAGCGGGCATGATGCCGACGAAGCATTGGCCCGGCGTGACCAGGCCTGCAGTATTGGGACCGACAATGCGTGTGCCGCGTTCGGCGGCCGCCGCGTGCATCGCCATCACATCCTGTGCCGGGATGTGCTCGGTCAGCACAACCAGTAATTTGATTCCGGCCTGCGCTGCCGATATTGTGGCGTCTTTCGCCATCGGCGGCGGAATGAACATGACGGCGACATCGGCGCCGACTTTTTCGACCGCTTCAGCAGCAGTTGCGAGGATCGGCACGCCGACATGGGTCTCGCCGGCGTGCTTGGGATTGACACCGGCCACTACATTGGTGCCATAGCCGAGCATCTTCTCGGTCCAGAAAGTACCCTGCTTACCGGTAATGCCGAGCACGGCGACGCGATCTTTTTTGCGGACAATCATTGTGCTGCCTTTACCGCCGCCTGGATTGCGTCTTCCATGAAGTCAAAAGGCTCGATGCCGAGCTCGCTGCGTACCAACCCAATAGCCTCGACTTCGCCTGTACCGTGGATCGAGAAAAACACGGGAATCTTCGGTTTTAGCTTGTGCCAGGCCTTGACCACGCCGTCGGCCATCACGTTCGTGCGCGCGAAAGCGCCGCAAAAGTTGATGACCAGGCTTTTCACGCTGGGATTGGAAAGCACGAGATCAAGCGCGATCTCGGATTTTGTGTAAGCTTCGCCGCCGATTTCGAGAAAATTAGCGGGCCTGCCGCCGTAGTGGCGAATTACGTCCATGGTGGTCATAGTCAACCCGGCGCCGTTAGCCAACACACCGACATTGCCGTCGAGCTGGATCATCTTGAGGCCAGCGTCCGCGCCGCGTTTTTCCAGCGACGTCATCGCGTCTGCCGCGCCGCCTTTCGCAATTTCCGGCTGGCGATAAACCGCTGCATCGTCGAGCACGAATTTACAATCGAGTGCGACCAAGCGCCCATCGGCCAAAAGGGCCAACGGATTGATTTCCAAAAGTTCAGCATCGCGCTCACGGTAGGCAGTGTAGAGCTGGTCAAGGATATGCGCGATTTGCCCTTCCACCACGCCGAGGTTGAGGCCTTTAAGCATGCCCGCGACATCGGCTGCCGAGAGCTTACGATCGATATCGACCAGTAGTCGGCGGATTGTGGTGGGCTTGGCCGTGGCGACTTCCTCGATGTCCATGCCGCCTTCGGTGGAGAACAAGATCAATGGCTTACGTGCGGCCGTATCATGTAGGACGGCCGTGTAGAATTCGCGCGAAATATCGGCGTGCTCCTCCACGAGCAGGCGCTCAACGGTATGGTGGCCAATGCGCATGCCAAGGATTTGCGTGGCCACAATTCTGGCTTCGTCCACCGAGCCGGCGAGCTTGATGCCACCGGCCTTGCCGCGCTTTCCTGTCGGCACCTGAGCCTTGACGACGCAAGGGCCGATATTTGCGGCCGCCGTCGCAGCTTCGGCTGCACTGCGGCAGAGAGTGCCGCGCAACATCGGAATGCCAGCCGCCCTTAGAATTAGCGATTTCGCGGCATGTTCCTCGAAGTTCATATGGAGGGACTCTATTTGCCGTATTTGTTCCAATAGGCCCCGAACAACGCTTCCTCGCTCGGCTTGTCTTCCGGAATGGCGGTGACGAGGTGAGTGATATTGAGGAAATGCTTGTAGTTTAGGTTGTCCGTGATGCTATTGCCGCCCCAGGTGCCGCAACCCATGCTGAGAGTGAAATTAAGGCCGTTGTCAAATCCGCCGCCATTGCCGAACGTATGTGCCTGATTGATAAGTACGCGCACGACGTCGGTTTCTTCAGCGAGCTTGCGCCCGCGAGCCATGTCCTTGGTGTGTAAGCCGACAGAATGTCCGCGCCCCTGATAATCGAGGATTTCGCGCGCGCGCCTGGCCGCGTCATCGAAATCTTTGGCACGGTACACGGCGAGCACTAGCGATAACTTTTCTCCCGAGAATGGGAAGCCACGCCCCACGCCCGTTTCCTCCACCATAAAGAACTTCTTTGATTCCGCTGCGGTCGGTAGGTCGCAGCCGCGCGCAAACACGTCGGCATCACGCGCGATCAGTGTGCGGCTCAATTTTCCCTCGGGCCAAAGCGCCGCCTGGATCTTCGCCTTCTCGGGCGCGGAAGCCATATAGCCGCCGACACGCTCAAGCGCGGCGATCGCCTTGTCATAGATTGAGTCGATGAGGATTACCGAATTTTCCGACGAGCACGAGGTCGAATTATCGAAAATCTTAGACACGCAAATTTTCGCTGCGGCATCGTCGAGATCGGCGGTCTCGTCGACTATCACCGGCACATTGCCGGTGCCTACGCCAATCGCCGGCGTTCCGCTGCTATATGCACGGCGCACATTGTCCTGCGAGCCGGTGGCGACCACCAGG
Organism: Pseudolabrys sp.; assembly: GCA_049802775.1. GTDB lineage: Bacteria > Pseudomonadota > Alphaproteobacteria > Rhizobiales > Xanthobacteraceae > Pseudolabrys. The sequence continues at coordinate 24,880 of JBARNC010000536.1, forward strand.
TCGGCGGCCTGCATCAGCGCCTGCGTCATATCTTTTGACGCCGGCGGTGGCAGAATCTGCACCAGATCTTCGGGTAAGCCGATCTTTTTGAGCTCTGCGCGCATGTAGTCGACGGTTTTGCCCGTCGTCGTCATGCCGGCCGGCGAAGGCGCGATGATCACGGCATTGCGACCTTTGATTGCCATCATCGCCTTGTTAACCGGAGTTGCGCCTGGGTTGGTCGAGGGCGTGATCGCACAGACGAGACCAACCGGCTTAGCGTATTTAACGATGCCAAGCTTTTTGTTTTCCTCAATGATGCCAACCGATTTTACGCGCAGCAGGTCGCGCAGGGTGCCGAAGGTCTTGCGCGTCTTTTTGATGATCTTGTCGTGTACATTGCCGAGCTGGGTGTCTTTGACCGCCAGTTCCGCAAGCTCTTTCGCGTGTGCGGGATTGTAGAGCGCCCAGGCCAGCGCCATGACGGCTTCGTCGACGCGCTCCTGATTGGCTTTGGCAAAGCGCGCCTGCGCGGTGCGACCGCGCCGCACCAGCCCGTTGACGACAGTCATCGCATTCGGGTCGCCCACCGGCTTCACTGCGACTGTCATTTAAGAGCTCCACTAAGCGACGTGTTGCGGACGCATGTCTTCGCGCTTGATGCCCGCGACCACGACAGGTTTCTTCATGGCGTCCCGGCGGAAGGGTTCGCCGAGCTCCTGATTGAGAACTACCTCGATGAAGGTCGTGACGCGTTTTTTTTGCGCTTCGCAGGACGCACGAAGCGCATCTGTCAGTTCGGTCTGCGTTTTGGCTACTACGCCTTTGAGGCCGCAGCCTTCGGCCACCTTTGCATAGCTGAGATGTGGATCGAGCTCGGTTCCGACGAAGTTGTTGTCATACCAAAGGATTGAATTGCGCTTTTCAGCGCCCCACTGATAGTTGCGGAAGATCACCATCGTAATGCCGGGCCATTCCTTGCGCCCGATCGAACTCATCTCGCTCATGGAAATTCCGAACGCGCCGTCGCCGGCGAAGCCGACGCAAGGTGTATCTGGATTGCCGATTTTAGCGCCGATAATCGCGGGAAAACCGTACCCGCAAGGTCCGAACAGGCCCGGCGCTAGGTATTTTCGTCCCTTGTCGAACACTGGATAGGCGTTGCCGATCGCGCAGTTGTTGCCAATGTCACTGGAAATGATTGCATCCTTTGGCAGGCCGGCCTGAATTGCGCGCCAGGCCTGCCGCGGTGACATGCGGTCGGAGTCCCGCCTGCGAGCGTCTTCATTCCATGTAGTGCCCGCATCGTCGTCTTCATGATCCATGCTAGAGAGAGTCTGAAGCCATTTTGATTTTGTTGTGTGGATTAGCGCTCTCCGCTCCTCGCGATCGGCGTTTCCGGCTGAGGTTGAAAGCTGCGCCAGAATGCTTTGAGCGACGAGCTTGGCGTCACCACAGATGCCAATGGTGACGGGCTTGGTCAGGCCTATCCGGTCCGCATTGATGTCGACCTGGATAATTTTGGCAGTCTTAGGCCAGTAGTCGATGCCGTACCCTGGCAAGGTCGAAAACGGATTGAGCCTGGTCCCAAGCGCCAGAACCACGTCGGCCTTGGCGACGAGCTCCATCGCGGCCTTCGAGCCATTGTAACCAAGCGGCCCGACGGCAAGGCGATGAGTGCCGGGAAAGCTGTCATTGTGCTGATAGTTATTACAAACCGGCGCATCGAGCCTTTCGGCAAGCGCGACGCATTCGGGAATTGCGTTGCTAAGAACGACGCCGGCACCCGACAATATGACGGGGAATTTCGCAGCCGAAAGCAGCTTCGCCGCCTCGGCGACGGCTTGTGCACCACCAGCCGGACGCTCAAACTCGACGATCGCCGGCAGGTTGATGTCGATGACCTGGGTCCAATAGTCGCGCGGGATGTTAATTTGCGCCGGGGCCGACAGGCGCTTTGCTTTGGTTATGACGCGATTTAAAACTTCCGCGACCCGTGATGGGTCGCGCACTTCTTCCTGATAGCAGACCATGTCGCGGAACAACGCCATCTGCTCCACTTCCTGGAAACCGCCTTGCCCGATCGTCTTGTTCGCCGCCTGCGGCGTCACGAGCAGCATGGGTGTGTGGTTCCAATAAGCCGTCTTTATCGCCGTGACAAAGTTCGTAATACCTGGACCGTTTTGAGCGATCGCCATAGCGATCTCCCCGGTCGACCGAGTGTAGCCATCGCAGATCAGACCGCCGTTGGTCTCATGCGCAACGTCCCAGAATTTGATGCCAGCCTGGGGAAAAAGATCCGAGATCGGCATGAATGCCGAACCGATGATTCCGAAGGCATGCTCGATGCCATGCATTTGCAAAACCTTTACAAACGCTTCTTCCGTGGTCATTTTCATGGCTGCGCCCTTTACTAACTTGCACTACGAGATGTCAGTTTTTGTCCTGAAATATTTCGGCAAGCTCGCCGGCGGCACGCCGGAGAGCTGGCAGATGGCGGCGCGCGTTCTGCACATTCATACGTGCTTCCGGCGCTTGGATGGCGAGCGCGGCGAGCATCTCGCCATTTTTGCCGATCACCGGCACTGCCATACAAACAACCCCGACGAGATATTCTTCGCGATCGAAGGATACCTGCTCCTTGCGAATCTGCCGCAGTTCGGCGTCGAGCCGCGCGCAATCGGTGATCGTGCTGTCGGTGAAGCGGCACAGCTCCAGGCTCTGCAAAAGGCGGCGGCGGCGCGGTGCGGCGGCCAGCGCCAAAAACAGTTTACCGATGGCGCTGCAATGGAGCGGGACGCGGGAGCCGATGGTATAATGCAGCCGCAACGGCCAATGCTCGGCTTCGACGCGATCGAGATAGATCACCTCACCATTTAGCAATGTGCCGATATTGCAGGTCTCGTTAAGCGTGTGCACAAGCCGCTGAAGCACAACATGTGGTGTGTCATTGCGCATCGAGGACGACAACGCGCCGAACGCGAGATTGGTGAGCTTAGGGCCGACGATCAACCTGCGCCGTCCCGGCTCCCGTGACAGATAGCCTTGCGTGACGAACCAGTCGACCAACCGATAGGCTGTCGCCTTCGGCAATTTCAGCGAAGCGATGATGTCGAACACGTCAACCGGTGTGCGCGAGCCTGCAACATGCTCGAGGATGGCAAAGGAGCGCCCCGTAACACCGAGCTTCTGATCGCGCGCATTTGCCGGCTTTGGCGGCTGAGAAGGGGGCTTGAGTTCGGTCACGTTCCGGCGCGGGCTGGCCGCGCCGGTGCTTCGTGTATCAAGTCCAAGATTGGTACGCATGGTCACCTAACCGCGGTTGGAACCGTCACGAGGCGGCTTCTGAACAGTCGCTGCATGAATGGTAGCAATAGGATGATGATGGTGAACGCGACGATCGTTCCGGAGATCGGCCGTGTGAAAAACACAGTCCAGTCGTTGGAGAAACTGATCATCGTATTCATGAACGCCTCTTCGGCGATGGGGCCGAGGATCACGCCGAGCACGAGTGGCGCGACCGGAAACTTCAGACGTTCGAAGCCATAACCGAGCACCCCGAAGCCGATAATCAGCCACAAATCGGTGACGTTGTTGCGGATCGACAAGGCGCCGATAAAGCAGAGGATCAGGACATAGGCCGAGACAACCGCCTCAGGAAAATCAAGGATTTTCACCAGTGGCCGGATCGCGAAATACCCGATGGCGCACATCAAAGCCAGGCCGAGGAATAGCGAAGCGAACACGGTGTAGACCAGCGGCGCGGAGCTCACCAGAACTTGAGGCCCGGGCTGAATGCCGTGCAACATGAAGGCGCCAAGAATGACGGCAGTCGCACCGCTGCCGGGAATGCCGAGCGCGAGCAGATGGACCATCGCGCCACCGACCGAAGCGGTCGCCGCCGCTTGCGGCGCCACGATGCCTTCGGCGACGCCAGTGCCCATTTGGTCCTTACGCTTGCCGAAGCGCGCTTCGATGCCGTAGCTCACGAATGACGCGATGGTGGCGCCGGCGCCGGGCAATAGGCCGATGAGGTCGCCGACCACTGAGGCACGCAAGAACATGCCTTTGACCTCATTGAGCTCCTTTAGCGTCGGCAATTCGGTACGTGCGTTTGATATTTTGTCGAGCGGCTTGGTGGCAAAGCCGGTCTCAAGGCGGGTCAATACCTCGCCGACACCATAAGCCCCGACCATGACCACGAGGAATTCGATACCGTCAGCTAGGAGAGGCGAGCCGAAAGTGAAGCGGTAGGCGCCATAGATCGGGTCTGTGCCGACCGACGAAATCAGGATGCCGACGCTCATGCTGATGAAGGCATTGGCGAGCGAGCCCTTGCCGATCGCCACCACGCTGAGCAAGCCAAACAGAACGATCACAAAATATTCCGGCGAGGAGAAACGCAGTGCAAATTTTGCCAGCGGCTGGGTGAGCGCCACCATGACCACAGCAGACAACAGGCCACCGCCGAGTGCGGCAACCAGGGTCCAGCCCAACGCCTTGGCCGGCTTGCCCTTGCGCCCCATGGTGTAACCATCCCACAGCATCGGGACGTCGATTGGCTCGCCCGGAATTCGGAATAGGATCGCAGTGAAGGCGCCACCATAGGTACCGGAAACGTACATCGCGGTCAGCAGCACGATGGAGGCGGTGACCTCCATCGTGTAGGTGAATGGCAGCGCCAACGCGACGCCCATCACTAGTGTCAATCCCGGCAACACGCCGATCAGTAGACCGATGACGATCCCAGCCAGCAGCATCGTCATGTTGAGCGGCGTAAGGCAGTGGACGAAACCGGCCGCAAGCTGGGTGAGGATGTCGATCATGCGCTCACCATAGACCCGGGATCGCGAAGAAGATGTCGGTTGCGCGGTCGAACGGCGGGATGCCGCGCGGCAGCGAAACGTAAGCAATGCGCAGGAACAAAATGCCGCAGAAGATCGTCACTGCGGCGCTGGCGCCCCAGATGGCGCCGTGCGCGCGGTAACCGCCGACGTACATAAAGACAGCAAGAAACAGGAAGGTGCCGAGGATGAAACCCAGCACCGGCACCAGCACCGCGTAAATCCCCATCAGCACGATGCCGCCGATAAGGAGGCGTGGATAGACCGGCTGCTTCTCCTCGACATCCTGCTCCCGATCGAACGCTTCCAGGAAACCGGTGGCATCCTGATTGCCAGCGACGAGACGCCGGGAGATCTCAAACACGCAGGAGGCGCCCATCAGCAGGATGGCAAGGCGCGGCCACACATCGGGCCCAAGCTGACCGGCCCGCGGTGTATAGACGAACGTGCCCGCGTAAATATAGAGCGCGGTGGCGATGGCGAGGCCAACCGTGTAGGGCACGATCGAGCGAAACAGCGCCTTGTCCATCCTCGTTGTCCGACGCCCGTGTCAGTTCGTCGCCAGAGTCTTCTTCATGTCCTCGAGCTGCTCGTTCACAAAGGCCGGGGCTTTCGAGGCATCCTCGAAGCTGTTCGGATCGGCGTATTGTTCCTCGAGGAATTTCTTGTATTCCGGCATGGCGTAAACCTTGGCCAGCGCATCCGACAGCTTCTTGACGATGTCCGGCGCAGTGCCGGCGCGCACGACGATCGAGCGGAACTGCGGCAACGCGACCTTGTAGCCAAGCTCATAGGACGCAGGCACATCCTTGAATGCCGGCAGGCGCTTTTCACCGAACAGCAGAATCGGACGCATCTGCTTGCCGTTGAGGAACTGCGCGACATCGCCAGCCTGCTCGTACAGCGCATCGGCATGGCCGCCGAGGATCGAAACGTAGCGCTCGCTCGGCTTGGAGAACGGCACCTGCACGACTTTGATGCCACCGCGGTCGAGCACTGTCAGTGAGAAATCGTCGACGCTGCCGAAACCAAGCGTCGCCACCTTCAGCTTGCCCGGGTTCGCCTTGGCTTCCTTGGCGAAGTCTTCCCAAGTCTTGAATGGGCTATCCTCCTTCACGAAGATGAAGGACGGTCCTTTGATCATCACCGCCACTGGCGTGATGTCGTTCATGGTCCAGCGCGGGCTTTGGCCGGCAAGCAGCGCGTGGCTGTCGGCAATGTAGATTGCCATCGAGTAGCCGTCGGCAGGCGCTGACAAGAGCTTTGCCATTCCGGTGGCGCCAGTACCGCCGGGAACGTTCACGACCGGGATGCCCTGACCTAGCATCGGTTCCATTAGCTTGCTGACGAGACGGGCCAATTGATCGGCGCCGCCACCAGGTCCCCATGGAACGATCAGTTCAACCGGCCGCTCGGGATAACCGGCGGCTACGGCCTTGCCACTGAAAAGCGCGGCGCTAAGTGCCATCACCAGAAAGGCAGCGAAGCGTCGAGTCGAACGCATGGACTAATCCTCCCTACCATCGGCCGCTTGCTTGTTTCGTCCTGCCCACGCGGTCGTGCCCGGCAATGACGACGCTCCGGCTTATCGATGCCGGCTGGTCGCCGCGGCGGAAGAACCGCGTCGACGAAGTCTCATGTTTCGAGACTGCCGTTCTCAATACGATAACAGAAGGCATTTGAGCTGCAACGGTGAATTCGAGCCATAGCGCCCCGCAATGCGAGAATTTGATTGCAAAGAAAGGCGCCGCCCAGCTGGCTCAAGCGTAGCACTCGGCGGCTCAGCTGCTGCGTTGCGCGAGCGGCACGTAGGTGCGCGCGTCCGGCCCGTTGTAGAGCGTGAGCGGGCGCAGTAGGATGTTGTTTTCGAGCTGCTCGAGCACCTGCACGACCCAACCGGGCACGCGGCCGATGGCAAAGACCGGCACAAACAGATCTCGCTTGATGCCGAGCAGATGGTAGACGACGCCCGAATAGAAATCGACGTTCACATTCACGCCGTGACGCGCATAAGGCGCCATTGCCGCGACTACCGCCTGCAGAATCTCGAACCACTTCGGCTCGCCCACTTCCTTCGATAGCCGCTCGACGCCGGCCCGCATGTGACGCGCGCGCGGATCCTCCGCGCGATAGACGCGATGGCCAAAGCCGGTGACTGCAATGCCGGCCTTACGCTTTTCCTTCACATAATCGGCCGCACGCGACGCCTCGCCGATCTCTTCGGCCATCTTCATGACGTCCTCGGCCGCGCCACCATGCGCCGGGCCTGACAATGCTGCGATCGCTGCGGTAATCGCAGCATGCAGGTTGGCTTCGGTGCCGATCACCACACGAGCGGCGAAGGACGAGGCGTTGGAGCCGTGCTCGGCATGGATGATGAGATCGCGGTCGATCAATTGCGCTGCCTCGACACTCGCCTTCTTGCCGGTGAGCATCCAGAGCAGATTGGCGGCGTGACTAAGCGCCGGGTCAGCTGCCACCAGCACCTCACCGGAGCGGATGCGCGAATGGGCGGCGACAATCATCGGAACCTGCGAGGTTAGCCGCACCGCCTTTCGCAAGGTCGCCTCTCGTGTATTATCGGCGGTTTCCGGATCGAAGGCGGCAAGCGCGGAGGTGGCAGTACGCAGCACGTCCATCGGATGCGCGCCCTTGATGGCGCGGATAATGTCGATGACCGGCGCCGGCAATGTGCGCGCCGCTTTGAGTTCCGCATCGAAGGCTGCGAGCTGTTGCTTGCTTGGCAATTCGCCGTTGAGCAGAAGCCAAGCGGTTTCTTCAAAACTCGAATGCTCGGCAAGATCATGAATCGAATAGCCACGGTAACGCAGCTCCCCCGCCTTTCCATCGATAAAAGTGCAGGGCGACCGGTCGAAGTAGACGCCTTTGAGGCCGCGATGAATCTTGATCGCTTCGGCTGTTTCGGTCATTGATGTCCTCTTATATTGCGCATGATCTTATCTGAAGACCGGTGCCCACTTTTGAGAATCATTGAGCTTTCGCATTTTCTCACGTGGTGAGAATTATGGAATTGCTTGATCGGCTTTTTGATATCGCACGGCGGCGCAACCGCAAAATCGTTTTGCCGGAGGGCGACGACGAACGAATTGTCAGTGCCGCGGTGCGTCTTGTCGCTGAGAAGATCGGGCGGCCAGTGCTAATCGGTACCGCTGACGTGCTTGATAAGATTGCCGCTGACTTGAATGTCTCACTCCAAGGGATCGAGATTGCCGATCCGGGTAGCGATCCGCGTGTGAAAAATTATGCGGCGGCACTCGCGAGCCTACGCGAGTCGATGACGCCGGCGATCGCGGCGCGGCTCGTGAGCAAACCGCTCTATTTCGGGGGCATGATGGTGCGGCAAGGCAATGCCGACGCCATGGTCGCAGGCTGCGCCAATCCGACACGGCGCGTGATCGAGGCTGGGCTGATGACGGTGGGGCTTGCCCCCGGTATTGCCCTGCCATCGAGTTGTTTTCTGATGGTCGTGCCAGATTTTCTGGGGGGCGGACCGAAACCATTCGTGTTCGCCGACTGTGCGGTCAATGCTGATCCGACCGCCAGCGAACTTGCCGATATTGCTATCGTCTCGGCACGCAGCGCGCGGGCTCTGCTTGGTGAGATGCCACGCGTGGCAATGCTGTCATTCTCGACCAAAGGCAGCGCGCAGCATGCGCGCATTGATAAGGTGCGCGAGGCACTTGATATTGTGCGCCACCGCGAATCGGGGCTCGCCATTGACGGTGAGTTTCAGGCTGACGCGGCGCTCGTGCCCAGCGTCGCGCAGAAGAAGCTGAAGGAACCAAGCGCAGTCGCCGGCCAGGCTAACGTGCTAATTTTCCCCGACCTCGATTCCGGCAATATCGCCTACAAACTGACGCAATGGCTCGGCGGCGCGCAAGCAGTCGGCCCGTTCCTGCAAGGCTTCGCAAGACCGATCAGCGATTTGTCACGCGGCGCCAGTGTGGCCGACATCGTGACCACCTGCGCGGTCGTGGCAGCTGGTTAATGTTGCAGTTAGAGGGTTAGCCGTCTTCATGGCGTTCGAGATGTGGATCTTCCTAGAGACCGGAATTAAGATGGCGACGTGAAAACAGCAAACTAAGAATCTCAGGGCGTTATCACGTGCTGCGCAGTGGTGAAAAAGATTATTGGCTTGGGGCGCTGAGGATGAGCAGTCTTATAATTCTTATGGAATGCATACTGAGCGCGTCGATGACTTTGTATGGCTTGCAGCAGAGCGATGGCATCAATATTTGGATAGTTGTTGGCATCGTTTTCGCGGTAATGGGTATTTGGCAGGTACAGGCGCATTTCCCGGATCGCGATTTGTATTAAACTTCCTTCCTGCACGTTAAATCAAATGGTGAGCCGGTTTCGCACACTAGCAGGTTATGGAATCGGAGAGCGCGGCGGGTCATATTACAGCCTGATTTACGGGCTGGCGGTCATGTCGATGGCGCTGTTCACGGGATGGGTTGCTTCGATTGCATTCCGCCGTGACTGACCGTGATCGTTCCGGTGAATGAATATAATGAATATATTGAGAAGATGACTGATCCCTTGGAACTTTTAATTTTGCGTCAGAAGCCCTCTTGGCTATCGTGACGCTTGAACCTGGGCCTCATCGGGGGGATGCCAACTAATGTTCTCAAACAATCCTTTCGCCGAGCTTTCGGCGCTCATACCACCTACCGTTATGCAGACATACGTCGTCGTGATGGCCCTCTTGGTCGCGGGTGGTACGCTTTTCGACATCATGCATAAAAAGAGCGCCAGGTACTTCTTTAAGAATTGGCGAAATTCCAAGAGTAATGCGAAGCAGCAGGTCGGCGGCGGAGAGATGGTGTCCATAGCGGTCCAGACCGCCGTGGTTGATGTCATGACCTCAGGTGAATTCTGCAACATGCGGCGCAGAATTGCCCATCTCCTGACAATGTACGGCTTTGTGATTTACGTCGTCACCACCGTTATCATGGTTTTCGCTTACCCAACGCCCGCCACCCCTGCGCCCGCCAATCTACTGGCATTGTGGCACATCGGGGCCCTGATGGTTTGCCTCGGGGGCTACTGGTTCTGGTTTTTCATCCGGGTCGACGTTGCCGCAGAGGGCAATTCACCGTTCCGTTTTGTGCACGCCGACCTGTTTATCGTCTCGCTTGTTTTGAGCGTGACCCTTGGCTTGGTGTGGGCGTACGTGCAGACGACGGGTAACATCACTTGGGCAAACGTATTCCTGGCTCTGTATCTCCTCGTCACCACGATTTTATTTGGATCAATTCCGTGGTCCAAATTCTCTCATATGTTCTTTAAGCCTGCTGCAGCTATGCAGAAAAGAGTAGCCGAAGCAAACGGCACGAGGAGCAACCTGCCGGCTCCCGCCAACGCGCCCAAAATTTACGGAAGCGTCCTCCGGCAACCCCGAAATTATTAATTGGCCCCACATCGGGATACAGGAGATAACGAATACCATGCCGACATTTGTCTATATGGCGAGTTGCGACGGCTGCGGACATTGCGTCGATATCTGCCCGTCCGACATCATGCACATCGATACCACCTACCGCCGCGCGTACAATATCGAGCCCAATATGTGCTGGGAATGCTACTCGTGCGTGAAGGCGTGTCCGCAAAATGCGATCGACTGCCGCGGCTACGCAGACTTCGCCCCCTTGGGCCACAGCGTTCGGGTCCTCAGGGAGCCTGAGAAGGCAACCATTTCGTGGAAGATCAAATTCCGGGATGGCCGCGAAAAGGATTTCGTTTCCCCGATCAGAACCACGCCGTGGGGATCGATTAAGTCTCCGGCTGATTACGAGCCGCCCACGGCGGATGCGATGAATTCCCAGAAGCTCGCGCACGAACCCGAGGCACTCAAGATCGATGCGCTGCCGGCGCTCACTCGGGATCAATTCAAGCAAGGACTAGTGTGATGGGTCTGTTCGCGCGCCGAAAAACCGTCTTCGTAGATTCGGATATCCTCGTCATCGGCGGCGGCATGGGCGGGTGTGGCGCCACCTACGAATCCAGGTACTGGGGGCGAGACCTAAAGATTGTTTGCGTCGAGAAAGCGAACATCGAGCGTAGCGGCGCGGTGGCGCAAGGCCTGTATGCGATCAACTGTTACATGGGCATGCAGTGGAACGAGAACCGACCCGAGGACCATGTCCGCTACGCACGCAATGACCTCATGGGTCTCGTGCGGGAGGATCTGGGCTATGACATCGCTCGGCACGTGGACTCCACGGTGCACAAGTTCGAGGAGTGGGGGCTCCCCATCATGCGGGACCCGAAAACCGGGAGATACCAGCGCGAAGGCAAATGGCAGATTATGATCCACGGCGAGAGCTACAAGCCGATCGTCGCCGAGGCCGCCCGCAAGGCCGCCACCGAAGTCTACAACCGGATCATGGTGACCCACTTGCTGATGGACAAGACGAAGCCCAACAGGGTTGCAGGGGCCGTCGGGTTTAACGTCCGCAACGGGAATTTCTACGTGTTCCGCGCCAAGGCAGTCATCGTAGCTGCCGGCGGTGCATCCCACATCTTCAAGCCCCGCGCGGTCGGCGAAGGCATGGGACGGACTTGGTATGCGCCGTGGAGCAGCGCCTCTGCCTACGCGCTGCCGATCCAAGTCGGCGCTAAAATGACTCAGATGGAAAACCGGATCGTCCTCACCCGATTCAAGGACGGCTATGGTCCGGTCGGCGCCTACTTCCTGCATCTCAAGACCTACACGCAAAACGCCTATGGGCAGGATTACGAGGCCTTTTGGCGCGATTCAATCGAGCAGTTGGTCGGCGATTACGTTAATCGACACCCGGTGCCGACCTGCCTGCGAAACCACGCGCTCCTCGAGGAGGTCAAGGCCGGCAGGGGCCCGATCCGCATGGTGACGAAGGAGGCCTTCCAGGATCCACACAAGGAGACGGTCGGCTGGGAGAACTTCCTCGGCATGACGATCGGGCAGGCGGTCGTTTGGGCGTCGCAAAACATTGATCCCAAGCACGTAAACCCCGAACTAACCACGTCGGAGCCTTACGTGATGGGCTCCCACGCGACGTGTTCAGGCGCCTGGGCGAGCGGCCCGGAGGACTATGCACCCGCGGAATATCAGTGGGGCTACAACCGGATGATGACCATCGAGGGTCTCTTCGGCGCCGGCGACACCATCGGCGGCACCGCCCATAAGTTCTCGTCGGGATCCTTCACGGAAGGCCGCATCGCCGCCAAGGCGGCGGTCAAATACGTGAATGACCTAGGTGAACAGCAGCCTCAGGTCAGTGAAGCTGAGTACGAAGAACTCAAGAAGACGGTCTACAAGCCCCTGGAAACCTACGCAGTCGGCCGCAACGAAATCGTCGCTGGGACCGTTTCGCCGAGCTATCTGTTGCCGATTCATGGTCTTCAGCGTCTCGAAAAGATTATGGACGAATATGTTGGCGGCATTGGCGCCCACTATACGACCAACGAACCGCTACTTACTCGCGGGATCGAGTTGTTGGGCATGCTGAAGGAAGATCTCGCCTATCTCGGAGCCGAAGATCTTCACCAGCTTCAGAGGGCGTGGGAGCTTCAGCACCGGGTCTTGGCCTCGGAAAGCGTGACGCAGCACACGTTGTTCCGAACAGAAACGCGGTGGCCGGGGTATTACTACCGGGCGGATCACCCGAAGCTAGACGACAAGGATTGGCATTGCTTCACCCTGTCCCGCTACGATCGGTATTCCGGGAAGTGGGAGATGGAGAAGGCTCCGGTGTATCACATCATCGACTGATCGTGCGGCTGCTCAGAGCGCTGCGTCTCCCAGATCCTGCATGCTCTAGGCTAATGTTTCATAAGCGCTAGCCCCCGCCACCGAGTGCAGTCTGCAAAGATCATCCTCCGAGACAGTTTGATTTCAGAAAAGAACCGCAATGTCCCAACTCGTACCGCCGCACAATTCGGAGCAGGTCAAGCCACTGCTGCTGCCGGAGACGGAGCGGGCCGAGGAACGCAAGCGGGCGGAGAAACTCAGGAAAATTCATCTCGACTCACGTGCGGTCTCCGACATTTTCATGCTGGCAATGGGAGCCTATACGCCACTCGGTGGGTTTATGGGGCATGACGACTGGCGCGGTTCGTGCCTGGATATGAAACTGACCAGCGGCGTCTTCTGGCCGATCCCGATCACACTTCCCGTAAACAAAGACCTTGCCGATAGCATCCGTACCGAACAGGAGGTCACGCTCATCGACGCGGAGACCGGTGAAATACTCGCCGTCATGGGGGTTCACGAGAAATATTCAATCGACAAGCAACTAGAGGCCGAGCACGTCTATCGCACCGCCGATCCGAAGCACCCAGGCGTAGCGAAGGTACTGGACCAGGGGGATGTCAACCTGGCCGGGCCCGTTATGGTGCTTAGCGAAGGCGAATATCCTGCCAAATATCCGGACCTCTATATCCGCCCTGCCAAGTCGCGCGCCATGTTTCTTGAGAGGGGCTGGTCGAATGTCGCTGCTTTCCAAACCCGAAATCCCATGCACCGGAGCCATGAGCACCTGGTGAAAATCGCAGTGGAAGTATCAGACGGTGTTTTTATCCATCAAGTGCTTGGGAAATTGAAAGCAGGCGATATTCCAGCCGATGTCCGCACCCGAGCAATCCAGGCGATGATTGACAACTATTTCCGCCCGGGAACGGTAATTCAGGCAGGCTATCCGATCGAGATGCGCTATGCGGGCCCGCGCGAGGCGCTGCTCCATGCCCTCATTCGCCAGAACTTCGGCTGCTCGCACCTTATCGTCGGACGCGACCATGCTGGCGTCGGCGATTACTACGGTCCCTTCGATGCACATCACATCTTCGATCAACTGTGGGACGGCGCACTTCATACCAAGCCACTGAAGATCGACATCACTTTTTACTGCCGGAAGTGTTATGGAATGGCGACGGCGAAGACCTGTCCCCACGATCCGAAGCATCACATTTCGATCTCCGGCACGCAGCAGCGTGAAATGCTCTCCACTGATGCGGACATACCGCCAGAGTTCAGCCGGCCGGAGGTGGTGACGATCCTCAAGGAGTATTACGCAGGTCTGCGATCGGCAGGCTTGGGTCGGGTATCATGATCATCGCGCAAATCTCCGATACCCATATAGCCCTGGATACACCGGATGCTGATCAGAGAGTACAAGATTTCGCACTCACGATTGCGGACATAAACGCACTCAATCCGGCCCCCGATGTGATCGTTCACACCGGGGATCTTGTTCATAACGGACGACAAGATGAATACGCTCAGGCGGTAGCCACACTCGCGAAGGCGCGTGCGCCGGTCTATGTCCTGGTCGGCAATAAGGATAACAGGGCGAATTTGCGCGCTGCCTTTTCGGCATGCGGATATCTTGCGCCCGATTCCGAGTTTATCGACTATGCGATCGAAGACTTTCCCGTAAGGCTAATTGCGGTCGATACCTTGAGTACAGGCAGCAACAAGGGTGACTTTTGCCCCGCGCGGGCTAGACGTTTGATCGACCTAATCGATGCCGAGACCACCAAGCCGATTGCGATTTTCGCCCACCATCCGCCGTTTGAGGTTACGGTGGGACCGGACTCGCTCCACTTCGAAACACCGGAGATAATGGCGAGGCTGCGTCGGGCCTTGCAGCACTCCGGGCGGGTCGTTGCCGTTTTCAGCGGCCATGTTCACCGTGCTGCTATGGGTCAGGTCGCGAGTATTCCGGCGACAGTGATGCCGTGCATCGCGACGACATTGCGCAAAGGTGCGTATCCGGCTCACATGAAGAGGCGTCCGGTCTATCAGGTCCACCGGTTTGATCCGGTTTGGGGCTTTGCCACCGAAACACGGATTGTTGGAACAGGGCGATCTTCTTGAAATTTCTGCTGCCTTTCGGTTGTCCCCTGCGCTCATTAGCATTCGGTGACGTCTACTACGCCGCAGTCTCGACGGGCGCGACAGCGCGGACTTTCCTTCATTTCCAATTCTGTTGCGGTGCACCAAAGAGTGCATCGATTGGACGATAGACGCCAAGCGAGAGCTTTATTGGCTGGCTTGGCTAGGCTTCGAGTATAATTTGCTGCCGAAGGCGCAATTTCTAGAACCGGCAAAAATAGAACTACGACGGTTTTCGGGGACGCCGAGGCCGTCTCGCTTCTCGAGGGAGAACGCCGATAAAGAAACCAGCCGTAATTTATGACGAAAAGGCGCAGCGTATAGTGGACGGGATGGTCGCGGCCGAAGCGCGGCACATCGCTCGCCGTAAGGCGGAATTGGAAGACTGCGACTGCAAGGAAGGTATGTTTCCGAGCGCGGGCGTAACCGTTAGCGATTCGTGCAGTTTGTTCAGAGGGGTAGAGAGCATGCCAATGATCCGCACATTATATATCGTCGCAATCGCATTGGGGCTTGCTGCTCCTGCAATGGCGGAAGACGTAGTCAATTTTGGTGTCCAGCCTTCGACGCAGCCAATCCTAATTGCGCATGGGGCGGGTTACCTCAAGCCGATCGAAGAGAAACATAAGATCAAGATCGTACTTCGATCATTTTCCTACGGCGCGCCTGAGAACCAGGCGCTTGCCGCCGGAGAATTGCAAATCGCATCCGCGGGTATGGGCCCCGCTATGCTCGCGGCGGCGCGTTTGCCTGCGACTCTGGTGGCTATCGATATCCTCGATCAAACCGCGATCCTGGTACCGAATGATTCAAAAATCACATCGGTCGCTGGTCTCAAGGGGTTGAAGATAGCGTTTCCTGGCGAAGGCTCGCAGCAATATCCGCTGCTGATCAAGGCGCTCGCCGACGTCAATCTTACCGTAAATGACGTGCAATTGTTTAAGACTGACGGCTCGCAGGTGACTACGTTACTTGCCAACAAGAGTGTTGATGCCGGCATCACCTGGGATCCGCATGTCTCGCGCGCGCTCGCCGACGGTGTCGGTCGCGTGCTGGCAAACTCGGCCCAGATCATGCCGATCAAGAACGGACATTATGTCGGTGACGGCACTTATGTGCGCGACGACTTCATGGCTGCGCATCCCGACATCGTACAGGACCTAATCACCGTTCAGGTCAAGGCCATCGATCTGATACTCAAGGACCCCGATCGTGCCATCGATATCTGGACCAAGGAGAACGGCTTCCCGCGTCCTGTCATCGAATATGCGATCAAGCAAAAGATATCGGTGTTCGACCGCAACATCGTTCCGGACAAATCGACCGTCGATGCCTACACCGCGTTTCTCAAGAAGGCTGGATTGTTGAAGGATGCCGACAATCCAAAAATCGAGACCAAGTTCGCGGAACAGGCGTTGAAGGACGTCAAGTGAGTCGGTTGGAGGGGCGATGAGCAGTGCGCCCGTGCCGGCAGGTGTAAGGTCGCGCGGGCTGGTGACGCGTTTGCTTAGTCAACTAGTGAAGCTGCAGCGCTATCTGTATGCCGCCATCAGTGTAGTCGCAGTCTGGTGGGCGGTGGTGTTGATTGCAAAGCCGCATGTTTCGCTGCTGCCGTCGCCGCTTTTGACCGCACGGACGTTCGTAACTTTGGTGGCGAGTGGCGAATTGCCGCGCCACGCTGCCTATAGCGTGTTTCGGGTGTTGTGTGCTTGGTCGCTTGCTACTGTCGTGGCGGTGCCGCTCGGCTTTGCCATGGGGCGCTGGTGGCGGCTCGAGCGGGTGCTCGACCCGGTGGTCGAACTATTTCGGCCAATCTCGCCGCTCGCTTGGATCCCCCTCGCCATTCTCTGGTTCGGGATCGACGAGGGCGGCAAAATTTTCGTGATTTTCATCGGCACTTTCTTCCCGATCTTGCTCAACACGATCGCGGGGGCGAAAAGCATCGATCCGGTGCTGATCCGCGCGGGCCGCATCCTCGGCTGCGCCGACGATGCATCGCTGTTTCGCAAGGTTGTGTTGCCGGCTTCGCTACCGCAGGTGATCGTCGGCTTGCGTATCTCATTTGGTACCGGCTGGGCCGCGATCATCGCCGCTGAGCTAGTCGCCGCCCGCTCCGGACTTGGCTACCTGATTTCTAACGGCATGGAAATATTACGCTCGGACTTTGTGCTGGTCGGCATGGTCACTATCGGCATCCTCGGCGTACTGTTCGACGCCGTTTTCCGGTGGGTTGATCGCCGCTATAATTGGATGGGCGAATGAACCGCGCCATGTCCAGCACGGCTAAGCCCAGTACCGCCAAGACTTTGTCGTTGCGCGGCCTTGCCAAGAGTTACGCGACCGCCGACGGCCGCACGATCGAAGCACTACAGCCGATCAATCTCGACATCGCATCGGGCGAATTTCTGATGGTAGTCGGCCCGTCGGGCTGCGGTAAGTCCACGCTGCTCAATATTCTGGCCGGATTGACCCCACCGTCGGCGGGCGAAGCGCGGGTAGGCGACATGCTGGTGGAGGGGCCGGATATCGATCGCGGTATGGTGTTTCAAGACTATGCCCTGTTCCCGTGGCTCGATGTAATCGGGAATGTAGAATTCGGTCTCGAGCGCAAAGGCGTGCCGCGGCGCGAACGGCGTGAAGTTGCGATGCGCTATCTTGCGATGGTCGGGCTAACCGACTTCGCGGAAAAACGCCCGCGCGAACTCTCCGGTGGCATGAAACAGCGGGTGGCTATCGCGCGGACGTATGCCACGGAACCTTCGATCATCTTCATGGACGAGCCGTTCGGCGCGCTCGACGCGCTGACGCGCCGCCATCTACAGCATGAATTGCTCGGCATCTGGCAACAGCATCGCAAAACGGTCGTATTCATTACCCATTCGGTTGTGGAGGCCATCTATCTTGCCGACCGTATCGTGCTGATGACGGCCCGGCCCGGCCGGATCAAGACCGTGATTCCGGTTGAACTTACGCATCCCCGCGACTCCACATCGGACGAATTCCGAGCGATCGAGCGTCGGGTCTATGCCGACCTGGACGAGGAACTTATCAAAAGCTTCCGCATGGAAGGTCGCGACCCCACGGGCGACCCAGAATAGCGTATCCTTGTTTTTGCAATCCACAACGCCGATCGACACTTGTTGTACGACCGCTTTTGGCACAAAGCGGACATCAATGATCTACGGAAGAGGTCCTTTCTGCCGTAAATCTTGTCCGGCGATGATTCCAATTCTAGCCGATAAAATTCCCTGTTCTCGCGCCAAGATTCCCTGTTCCGTTTAGTAGGGAATTCGCATCGGAAGGCCGTAACGACGCCGTTATTTATTTATGGTCTCTGGCGCTCCCGAAGCCGCGATTTTGCAAAATTCCCTGTAAAATTCCCTGTTAGCAGGGAAAAAGGGCAGAGCAGGGGGCCATCTGCACTGCTGCGCCAGCCAGCCAGTCGAGGCTCTAGAGATTTTTACTACGAAGCCTCTGGAAAGCCCGCCGTCGGCGGGCTTGTTGCTATTGAGGCGCAGTCTCTGCGCGCCGAATTTGATAAGTCTTCAGCCATATGTGGCCGAAAATCTCCGCGCATCTTCGGCATTGTTCCCGTTTTCTGGAGAATCGAGCCGGAGACTGGGTTCGATTGCACTGCGTGGTCGGGCAACAAAGTTGCACTAGCCTGCGAACGGGAACGGTATGGGGCCGACGTAAAATGCGGCGTGCTCGACATAAACCGCGCGTCAATCAAATCCAAAGCCGCCCGCACTTGAAGTCCGCTTGGGTCAAAAGCAGACATTCCGGCCAAGAAATCCGATGTCCGCTTTACCCCCAATAGCG
>JBARNC010000537.1:0-53473 GCA_049802775.1 Pseudolabrys sp.
GGCACTCACGTGCTTGCGGTCGGCCACCCATTACCCAATGACTGCGCGATCTTTTGGGTAATCTGTTGAGCTTCGTCGGCCATCCGGCGCCCATCGTCGGCGGCCATTTGCATCCGCTGGGAAACGCATTTCGTATAGGTTTCAACCGCTTCCGGGACGGATTTGGTCGCGCTGAGCTTGCCCGCTAGATCAGACCATAGGGATACTTCCGTTTGTACGCGATCAAGCCAGGCGCGGCTCGCCTGCTCGTATGATTCCAGGATCGCCTTTTGCAACCCCATTGCCGCCTCGGTCCGATCCTGCCCCCAATTGAGAAGAAATGGCGGCGTGGCCGCTTTGGCAGCCGTTGAATTTGTTGTGTCTTTGCTGGCCATAACACAGTACCTCTCTGTTTTTCCGATGCTTTGTCATAGAATGGGCTTCAAAATCTGAGGTTCATTGATATGTATCAACGGATGGAGTTTTTTAAGACGCTAATAAATAAGAAGGCGGCGCGCTGTCCGAAGCGATCCGCCTTGAAGAAGAAGAAAATTGATCGGCGGGTGAGGATCCGAAGCGCTCTTGGGGAATATTCACGCGATTAGGGCCGATTAATGCGGCTTTGAGCGAACAGCTTTGTATCGATTTGCCCGCGGGCGTGCAGGCCTGGAAATAGAAGGAGCGCAACAATGCCGTCAGCACAAAAAAACACCCCCTCAACGGAGTCGAACTTATCGCCGGTTGGCATGTTTGCGCCCGCGATGGAGTACGCGATCGACGCCGCCCAGCGCAGTGTTCTGTTTTGGGATGTGATGCGTCAGCGCGGAAATCAATACCGCGAACACATGGTGGCGACTGCTCCGCACGTGCTCGACTACAAAGTTGAGTTGGTCGTCGACGGACGCACGCTCGATCGTCCGGTAAATTATTGCCTCGTGCGGGTCATCCCGCCCGCAGGCGTTGAAATTGATCCGAAATTGCGGCCGTTCGTCGTTGTAGATCCGCGCGCCGGGCATGGTCCGGGTATCGGCGGTTTCAAGGCCGACAGTGAAATTGGCGTTGCGCTCAAGGCCGGTCATCCTTGTTATTTCGTTGGCTTCCTGCCTGATCCGGTTCCGGGGCAGACCATCGAGGACATTGCACGCGCCGAAGCGATATTCATTGAAAAGGTTACGGCTGCGCACCCCAAGGCCAGCGGCAAGCCCTGCGTGATCGGCAACTGCCAGGCGGGCTGGGCAATCATGATGCTGGCCGCCATTCGCCCCGAATTGTTCGGTCCCATCATCATCGCCGGATCGCCCCTTTCGTATTGGGCGGGCGTGCGCGGCAAATATCCTATGCGCTATTCGGGCGGTTTGCTGGGCGGTAGCTGGTTGACTGCATTTGCAAGCGACCTCGGCCGGGGCAAGTTCGACGGCGCCTGGCTGGTGCAGAATTTCGAAAACCAAAATCCCTCGAACACGCTTTGGAGCAAGCAGTACAACCTCTATTCAAAGATCGACACGGAGGCTCCACGCTACCTCGGTTTCGAGCGGTGGTGGGGCGGCCACGTCAACTTAAATGCAGAGGAAATTCAGCTCATCGTCGATGAGCTGTTCATCGGCAACAACCTGGCTGCGGGACGCATCCAGACATCGGATGGCACCACAATCGACCTTCGCAACATCCGCTCACCAATCGTCGTGTTCTGCTCGAAGGGCGACAACATCACCCCGCCGCAACAGGCGCTCGGATGGATTCTCGATCTTTACGAGAATGTCGACGAGATCCGGTCCTACGGCCAGACCATCGTCTACACGATCCATGAGACGGTAGGCCATCTCGGCATCTTTGTTTCCGGTGGCGTCGCGAAAAAAGAACATGGTGAGTTCTCGAACAATATCGACCTGATCGACACCCTGCCGCCTGGTCTCTACGAAGCAGTATTCGAGAACAAGGGCGAGGACACGGTCAATCCGGACCTCGCGAGCGGCAATTGGGTGATGCGGTGCGAGGCGAGAACGCTTGAGGACATCCGCGCGCTTGGGGGCAACGACATGGTAGACGAGCGCCGCTTCGCAACGGCCGCACGTGTTTCAGAGACAAATCTCGCCCTCTACCGCACCTTCATGCAGCCCATGGTGCGGGCGCTGGTCAACGCTCCGCTCGCGGATTGGTTACGGCAAGTGCACCCGCTGCGTCTGCAATACGAACTCTTCTCCGACGAAAATCCGATGATGGCTCAGGTCTCCGCGCTGGCTGACCAGGTTCGCAAGGACCGCAAAAGCGTGGCCAGCGACAATCCTTTTGTCGCGATGCAAGAGACCTTTTCCAATCAGATTGTCGCTGCGCTCGACGCGTGGCGCGATGCGAGCGAGTCAATGTCTGAGCGTATGTTCCTTTCAGTCTATGGTTCGCCGACACTTCAGGCGGCTGTTGGCATTGACCCTGAAGGGACCCGTCGCTTGCGAAAGGCGGCCAAGAATCCGTTGCACCATGAGCTTCTGCAAAATCGGATCGATGAACTCAAATCGCGTATCCCGGCCGGGGGAATTTCTGCAGCCGTCATCCGCGGGCTGATTTATGCGGGGATGACACGGGCTGCAATTGATGAGCGTGGGTTCGAAGTAGCCCGCCGTATTCGCCAGGAATACGATGATAAACCCATCGCGGAGTTCAAAAAGCTGTTTCGTGAGCAGTTCAATATCTTGTTGATCGATCAAGAAGCGGCGCTCGCTGCAATTCCATCGATGCTTCCACCCGATCCTAAGACTCGAGAGGAGGCATTCGGCCTTATCAACCAGGTGCTGAGCGCAACGGGCGAATTTTCTGCTGAGGACAAGAAAAGATTGAGCGAAGTGGCCAAGCTGTTCGGCCTCGATGGTGGCGTAACGCACCTTCGTAAGGTTCCTAAAGAACCTCAAGCAAAAGCCTCCTGATGCGGTGCTTATCGCCGACAAGAAAGGAATGATCATGCTCACGGAGAAAAATGGTCGAATCGAAGCGATTGCAGCGATCGGACCGGGTGCGCATCCACCTGCTTCAAAGTACGAGCGGCTCATCGCACGAGCGAAGCAGGTTCCAGCCGCATCGACGATTGTCGCTCATCCGTGTGACGAGACATCGCTGCGAGGGCCGATCGAAGCAGCGGAAGCCGGGATCATTACTCCGATCCTCGTCGGCCCGGCTGCAAAGATTTCTGCAGTGGCGCGCGAGCACAAATTGGACATCAGCCGCTTTGAAATCGTCGATGTACCTCACAGCGAAGCGGCCGCGGCCAAGGCCGTTCAGCTCATCCACGAATCCAAAGGCGAAATGCTGATGAAGGGTAGCCTGCACACCGACGAACTCATGCGTGAGGTGACTTCGAGCAAGACCGGGCTGCGAACGGCCCGTCGCATAAGCCATGTCTTCATCATGGATGTTCCGACTTATGCCGAGACCCTTTTCATCACGGATGCCGCGATCAATATCTTTCCTGACCTGGATGTAAAACGCGACATCATCCAGAATGCAATCGATCTTTTCACTCAGGTTGGTCTCGGCGTGCCGCGCGTTGCCATCCTTTCTGCTGTCGAGACCGTAACATCCAAAATTCCATCCACCATCGACGCGGCGGCCCTGTGTAAAATGGCTGACCGCGGCCAAATCTCTGGCGGCCTGCTTGACGGCCCGCTTGCTTTTGACAATGCAATTGATCCGGAAGCGGCAAGAATAAAAGGCATTCGATCCGAGGTTGCAGGACGTGCGCAAATTCTGGTCGTGCCGGATCTGGAAGCCGGCAATATGCTGGCCAAAAATCTCATATTTCTTGCAAAAGCGGATTCGGCAGGGCTCGTCCTCGGTGCGCGGGTTCCAATTATTTTGACGTCGCGAGCCGATTCGGTGCGCGCGCGAATGGCTTCTTGCGCGGTCGCAACCCTTTATGCGGACGCCCGCCGCCGCAAGGCAGCCCTCCCGGCAGCGTGACCGATCATGGACTCGATCCTCGTCGTCAACGCCGGCTCATCGAGCGTAAAGTTCCAGGTCTTCGGGACCGACGGGAAATCCAGCCTGAAAAGATTGATCAAAGGCCAAATGGAAGGTATTGGCACGCGGCCGCGCCTGCGTGCTCAAGCGGCCGATAACACTGTACTCATTGATCAAGTCTACGCACTGGATGTTGTTTCGGATGTGCCTTCAGCAATTCGAGAAGCCGGAGCGTGGCTGCGTACGTCACAGAAATTAAATCTCATTGCTGTTGGCCACCGGGTCGTTCATGGGGGCCCCGGATATAGTCGGCCGGTGTTGCTCGACGACGAAATCGTCAAAAAACTGGAGCGTTACATTCCACTCGCCCCCCTGCACCAACCCAACAATCTCGCTCCGATACGTTCACTTCTCAAAAACAATCCTGAACTGCCTCAAGTGGCATGTTTTGATACGGCATTTCATCGAGATCACTCGGCAGTCGCAGATCATTTTGCTATCCCGGAGGATTTCTACAAAGAAGGCGTGCGGCGTTACGGGTTTCACGGCCTGTCGTACGAGTTTGTTGCCAGGCGCATGCAGGAGCTATTTCCTGAAGTCGCGAAGTCCCGCGTGATAATTGCGCATTTGGGAAGCGGTGCTTCGATGTGCGCGTTATCGGACGGTCGCAGCGTCGAAAGCACCATGGGATTCACCGCACTCGATGGGCTGCCGATGGGTACGCGGCCCGGACAAATTGACCCAGGCGTTGTGCTTTATCTTATCTCAGAGAAAGGCATGAGTGCAGAAGCGGTGCAAAAGCTCTTTTATAACGATTGTGGGTTGAAGGGCCTGTCGGGCATCAGCAATGACATGCGCGTTCTCGAAACGGGCGACGAGCCAGGCGCCAAACTCGCCATCGATTATTTTGTCTACCGTATCGGTCTTTATGCCGGAATGCTGGCAGCGGCACTTGGCGGGATTGATGCCTTCGTGTTCACCGCGGGGATTGGGGAGAATTCAGCCGGGATCCGCGCGCGGATTTCAGAGAAGATCGCGTGGCTGGGGGCAGAACTTGATGCAAAGGCAAACGCTGACCGAAAGCCCCTCATCTCGCGCCCGGAGAGCCGCGTAAAGCTTTACGTGATTCCGACCGACGAGGAGCTCATGATTGCCGGACACACGCTTGCTGCTCTGGCGTCCGATCGTAGGCAGAATGCCGCGGGTAAGCGAGCCGCTACTGCAAGTTAGCTAGCCAGCGTGATTGTTATGCGGCAGGGCCATCCGAGCATTTTCATCATGCCGAATTGATTATTTCGGTGACTGTCGGGCCGAGTTGAACTATTCCTGCAATATGTAGAGCCCCGGCGCGTCGGCGAGCGCTGCGTATCCAGCCTCCGGAGCAGCCATGCGGGGCGGCGGCACCGACTCACTCGATCGCTTCTCGAGCCACGCGACCCATTCGGGCCACCAAGAGCCGTCCTTGTGCGGGGCAGCAGCTGCCCAGGTATCCGGATCGATGTAGTGATCCCCCCTGCTTTTGGTCATGACCTGATAACTGCGGTTCTTGCGGCCAGGCTCCCAGACAATGCCAGCATTGTGACCGCCCGTGGTGAGTAGGAACGTGATCTCGCTTTCCGCCAGAAGATGGATCTTGTGCACGGAGCGCCAGGGGGCGACATGATCCCGTACTGTTCCGACCACGAAGATCGGAACATCAATATCGGTCAGGGCAACGGGTTTTCCGTCAACCAGGCAGCGTCCCTCCGCCAGGTCATTATTTAGATACAGGTTACGCAGGTACTCAGAATGCATGCGATAAGGCATGCGCGTTGTGTCAGCGTTCCATGCCATGAGGTCTATCATCTGACCTCGTTCACCCATCAAATACTCACGAAGGTTGCGAGACCAGATGAGGTCGTTTGAGCGCAAAATTTGGAATGCACCAGCCATTTGCTTGCCGTCAAGAAATCCCTGTTCCCACATCATGTCTTCGAGAAAGGCCACTTGGCTCTCGTTGATGAACAGCATCAATTCACCGGCTTCGTGGAAGTCTGTTTGGGCAGCCAGCAGGGTAATTGACCGCAACCGTTTGTCACCTTCGCGCGCCATTGCGGCTGCTGCGATCGAAAGCAGAGTGCCTCCAATGCAGTAACCAACCGCGTGCACGGGCTGCTCGGGAAGAACGGCACCCACCACGTTAAGTGCGGTCATTACGCCGAGCTTTCGATAGTCATCCATCCCGAGATCTCGATCCTCTGGTTCGGGATTTTTCCAAGAGATCATGAAAACCGTGAAACCTTGCTCGGTCAGGTATTTGACTAGCGAATTCTGCGGCGAAAGATCGAGGACGTAGTACTTCATGATCCACGCCGGCACGATCAAAATAGGCTCAGGCCGGACCTTTTCGGTCGCCGGTGCGTACTGGATCAACTCGATCAGACGATTGCGGTAAATCACCTTTCCCCGCGTAACGGCAACGTCACGCCCGATTCGGAATGCCTCGGTGCCCGCCGGCTTCTTGCCTCCGACCGCACGCTGCCAGTCGTCCCAGAAATTCTGTGCGCCGCGCCAGAAGTTCATTCCGGCCTGCTGCAGCGTGCGTCGCTGCAACTCGGGATTGGTCAGCAAGAAGTTGGACGGCGCAAAAACGTCGAGGATTTGTCTTGCGGCGAACTCGACGGCATTTTCGTGCTGCTTGGTTACCCCCCGTACGTCGGTGGTGGCGTTATGCCACCACTGCTGTTGCAGCAAAAAACTCTGAAAAATCAAATTATACGGCCATTTCTGCCAAGCTTCGCCCACGAAACGTTGGTCCTGTGGCAAGGGTTGAATGCACGATTCCGCGTCCGTTCCTCGCGTCGCGCATTGCCCAAAATAATGGGCCAGACGCACGAATTTTCGCGCGCCCTTCTGGATCAACTGCATCTGCTTGCCTGGTGCCGAGGCCAGATGCGTGGCCCAGTCGAGATAGCACGCGGCAAGTGCGGCAGGCGAAGTGCCCAGCGTGAAACGCGCAATCGCTGCATGCACTGATCGATCGACAACCTCACCCAGTGCAGTCGTGCTGTAGGAGTCGCGGTCGGCCGCCATATGCGCCGCCGGTGAAACCGGTTGTGCCGCTACTATGGATTTTTGGTTATGAACAATGTCAGTCGACAATTCTGATTTTTCCGACACGAGGTGCGGGCGCCTGCCGATTTGAGCGCCCCTGCTTGAACCTGATCGGGACATAACGCTTCCTCGCAACTATTGGGATTATGAAAGTCTTTATTTCGCACTGCGACATTGATCCAAGTCAACAAAAACAGACACAGGCCAGCCGTGCTGATGGCTCATAGATTCTCAGAGTTGGCAGCACTCACGAAATAGTTTCCCCATGCGCCACCTGCTCCCTTTGATGAGCCGCAGTGTGTATTGCACTTGCGGCTCATATCGTGGAGCAGCCTCATGGGTTGTCGTGTCAAGCGCAGCAATGACGGGCGGAGAGGCCAGGATAACCCGCTGCGACAGAATCGTGACACCCGTCGCCATATAACAGTTGCCCACAGGCGCACGTTAAGTGCGTGAATTTCTCTGCATGCGCTGCTGCAATTTTGCTAAACGAGATGACTGTGGGATTGGGCAGGCATGGCAGGCAAGACCATTCATGCGGCGGGAGGCATCGTGGTGCGCAATGGCGCGCGCCCGCTGATCGCTGTTGTGCAGCGCGCGAAGGACGAACACTGGGTTTTGCCGCGCGGCAAGCTCAAGCTCAATGAAAGCCCGCTCGTGGGTGCCCGTCGCGAGGTGATCGAAGAAACGGGACACCGCGTGCGTGTGCGTGAATTTCTCGGCGCCATTACCTATCGCGCGCGCGGCCGACCGAAGGTCGTTCAGTTCTGGCATATGCAGGCGGCATTCAATCCGAGCCGCGACCTGATGAAAGACATCATGGCGGTGGAATGGCTGCCACTGTCCGCGGCGGTGCGGCGATTGAGCTACCCGCTGGAAAAATTATTCCTGCGCAACGTTGGACGGATGGCACTGCGGCGGCGAAAGCGGCGTCTGCGCCGCAAGACGCGCGGCCATATCGCCAAAGCGAAGGCGCGCCGGCACGCCGCGAAAACACACAAATCGAGACCGCGTCGCGTCACGGCCTCGCGCGGCCGTTCGAGAAAACGCGCGGGCCATACGGTGGCGCGCCTCGGTCAGGCCAATATCCTGCAACGCGTCCTCGGTCACCTGTCGCCTTAGACCCATTTATTAGACGACGGCGAAGCCCCGATCTCGCCGCAAGTATTGCAAAAATTTAATCCGCGCGAACAGGCAGTTGGATCAATTCCAAATGGCTTATTCCCCAGCCATTCACGCGAAAAACAGGAACCTCGCATCCACGACGATCGTTGGTGCTGGGCGAAAATACGCAGGGAACGAATGGAACGGTCGTTGATTGGATATGGCCTCAGCGAACCAAAGGAAGGTGCGCCATGATTAAGATGACAAGGACTTTTACTGCTCTAGCGGCCGCCGCGACCCTTGGGCTCGCGGCTGTGACCGCTCCACAACCGGCGGAAGCACATGGCAGCGGTGGGGCCATTGCTGCCGGCATCATCGGTGGACTTGCGGCCGGCGCCATCATCGGCTCGGCTGCCGCACACGGCCCCTATTACGGTCCCGGCTATTACGACGGAGCGGCTCCGGCTTATTACGGTGGCTGCTATTGGACCCGTCAGCGCGTTTGGGACGGATGGGGCTGGCGATTTCGACCCGTGCGGGTTTGTGGATAGTCAAACCGTACAGACTCACGCATGGAGAAAAGGAAAAGCCCGGGTTCCCAAAAGTCTCCGGGCTTTTTCGGAAAGAGGGGCGAGCCGGCGCTCAACAAATTTCCGACATATTGGAACTGTCTTTTCTCGGCACGGGACAGGTTTTAGTTTAGATTTCACCGCTCGTGGTCGGCCCTGCCGACCTGACCCTGGAGGGAACATCCTATGAAGAAGACGATCTTCGCGCTTGCGACGGCCGCCACTTTGGCAGTGGGCACCCTGAGCGCCCCGACCACGGTCAACGCTCGTTGCTACGGTTGCGCAGTTGGTGCTGGCGTGGCAGCAGGCGTTATCGGCGGCGCCATCATTGGCGGCGCGATCGCGAACAGCCAGCCGGGCTACTACGGACCGGCCCCTGGCTATGTCGTGTACCAGGGTTACGGCGCCCCCTATCCGGTCGCTTGCCCGGGCGGCTATTGGGCGCGCCGACCGCTGCATGACCCTTACGGCAACTTTGTCGGCTGGAGTCGTCCGCGGTTCATCTGCCCTTAAAGATCGCGTAACGATTTTGGGTGGATGATCGTGCCGAATGGACATCGGCCCGAGAGGACACCAATGAAAAATACCATTATTGCGCTCGCCGCGGCCGCCACCCTGGCCGCGGCGTTGCCATCTTCGGCACAGGCGTATTGCAACGGCTGCGGCGTTGCCGCTGGCGTGGTCGGTGGGCTTGCTGCTGGCGCCATCGTCGGCTCGGCCATCGCCAACAGTAGGGCGGTCTATGTCGAGCCGGCGCCGATCTATGCGCCGCCGCCGGCCTATGTCGAACCGCCGGCATATGTCGACGGCCCGGTCTGCCACACCGAACGGCAGCAGGTATGGGACGGTTACGCTTACCGCATGCGCCGCGTCCAGGTCTGCGACTAACGCACGCCGCTGATCCGACGCCGAGCCACATTCTGAATTCGTGACTGGCGGGACACGTGTATTCCGCCAATCACTGCCGCATGTGCTCAAGCACTGCACTGGTCGGCCAACAGTCGACCTTCAGTCCGTTTTTCTTCTGATATGCGCCAAGCGCGGCACGCGTCAGCATGCCAGCCTTTCCATCGATCTTGTCCTTGTAGAGGCCAAGCGCGGTGAGACGGCGCTGCATCGTTTCGACTTCCGTCGTCTTGAGTTGGGCGTTCTTGCTCCATGGCGTTTCAAACGGCCGCGCGCCGGAGATGCGGTCACTGAGGTGCCCGACGAACAAAACGTAGAGATCCGAGTAGTTGTAGTCCTTCAGCACGAAATAATTCTTGGGCGTCAAGAAAGACGGGCCGTAACTGCCTTCCGGCTGTAGCAGAGAAGCCTCGTAGGACAATTCCGCCGCACTAAGCTTGCGGCCATAGGCGGGGACGAAGCCTCGCTTGACCCACTCGCCGATTGGTTTCGTCACTTCGGGCACGCCGATACTGCAATCGACATTGGCAGGCGCGCGTACCTCAATTGCCCAAGACTCGCCGGCACGCCAGCCTTTTCCCGCGAGTTGCTTCGCGGCCGAGGCCAGCGCATCCGGCACCGAACGCCAAATATCGGCACGGCCGTCGCCGTCGAAATCGACGGCATATTTGTAGAACTCGGATGGCAGGAATTGCGTAAGTCCAAGCGCGCCGCCCCAGGACGAACGCATGTCTGCGCGCGGTGCGCCATCTTGCAGCATCTTCAAAGCGTGCAGGAATTCGTTACGGAAGAAATCCTTGCGCTTCCCTGTGTAAGCCTGTGTCGCCAACACGCGGATGGCGTCATGCGGAAGCTGATAGCCACCGTAGTCGGTTTCGCGCGCCCAAATGGCCAGCACCACATTTCCAGGCACCCCGAATTCCTTTTCAATCCGTGCGAGCGTGTCACGATACTGCGCGGCGAGCTGCCGCCCGCGCGCGGCGAGACGATCGAAGCTCGCATCGCGTAAATACTGCGCCGGCGTTTGAACGAATTCCGGTTGCTCGGGCGCTTTCTCGGGACGACCGGGAATAGCGAGATCGGGTAGCGAAAAATCAGGTTCGAGTCCGCGCGTTGCGGCGTCGAAGGTCGCGCGCGAGACGCCAAGCGCTTGCGCCGCCGGCCATTGCTGCCCCAGCCATTGCTGGAACGCAACGTCGGCGGCGTGCGATGGCGTGGCAAAGAGATAAAGCAACACTACCGCCATCATGGCCCGCGTAAGCGGGTGATCCAGTAAACGCCGAGGACGATGTGTTGAACGTTCGTGCGACATAGCTGCGTCCGTGGTTTCTGGATACCCCGCATTCGTGGGGCATGACAGCCGAAGGTCAGCGCGAAAACTTCTTATATTTCAGCCGGTGCGGGATGACAGAGTCCGTACCCAACCGCCGCATTTTGTCGACTTCGTAATCCTGGAAGTTGCCTTCGAACCACTCCACGTGGCTGTCACCCTCGAACGACAAGATATGCGTGGCGATACGGTCGAGGAACCAGCGGTCGTGGCTGATAATGACGGCGCAACCGGCGAAATCCTCAAGCGCTTCTTCGAGCGCTCGCAATGTATCGACGTCGAGGTCGTTGGTCGGCTCGTCGAGCAACAGCAGATTCGCGCCTGAGCGTAACATCTTGGCAAGATGCACGCGGTTGCGCTCGCCGCCCGACAATGTGCCGACCTGCTTCTGCTGATCGGCGCCCTTGAAGTTAAACGAGGCACAATAGGCGCGCGAATTCATTTCCTTCTTGCCGAGCAGGATTATGTCCTGGCCATTGGAAATTTCCTCCCAAACGGTCTTTTTGCCGTCGAGCGAATCGCGAGACTGGTCAACATAGCCAAGATGCACCGACTCGCCGATTTTGATCGTGCCTTTGTCGGGCTTTTCCTGTCCGGTAATCATGCGGAACAAAGTGGTCTTGCCAGCGCCGTTCGGGCCGATCACGCCGACAATGCCGCCGGGCGGCAATTTGAAAGTGAGATCGTCGATCAGCAGATTGTCACCAAAGCCCTTCGTCAGGTGATCGAAATCGACCACGTTCTGACCGAGCCGCTCTGCCACCGGGATGGTGATCTGTGCGACCGTGTTTTGCTTGGCATTGGCGATCTTGAGCAGTTCCTCGTATCGCTGATAGCGCGCCTTGGACTTGGCCTGCCGGGCCTTGGGCGAGGATGAAATCCATTCGCTTTCGCGCTGCAGCGTGCGCTGGCGCGCCTCGTCCTCGCGGCTTTCCTGCTCCAGCCGCTTCTGCTTCTGATGGAGCCAGGAGGTGTAGTTGCCCTCGTAAGGAATCCCACGGCCGTGATCGAGCTCGAGGATCCAGCCGGTGACGTTGTCAAGGAAGTAGCGGTCGTGGGTGACAATCAGAATCGCACCGGGATAATTGCGCAGGTGGCCTTCCAGCCAGTTCACGCTCTCGGCGTCGAGGTGGTTGGTCGGCTCATCGAGCAGCAGCAGGTCGGGCTGGTCCAGCAGTAGCCGGCACAGTGCAACGCGGCGCTTCTCACCGCCGGAAAGCTTGCTGATATCGGCATCGTCGGCCGGGCAGCGCAGCGCGTCCATCGCCAGGTCGACCTGGCTGTCGAGATCCCAGAGATTCTTGGAATCGATCTCATCCTGCAACTTTGCCATTTCCTCGGCAGTCTCGTCCGAATAGTTGGACGCGATCTCGTTATAGCGATCGAGCAGCGCCTTCTTGGCGGCGACGCCCTCCATGACGTTCTCGCGCACGGTCTTTTTCGGGTCGAGCTGCGGTTCCTGCTCCAGGTAGCCGACGCGCGCACCTTCCGCGACCCAGCCTTCGCCGGTGAAGTCCTTGTCGATGCCGGCCATGATCCGCAATAGCGTGGATTTGCCGGAGCCGTTAACGCCAAGCACCCCGATCTTGGCGTCGGGGTAGAAGGACAGATGGATGTCATCTAGCACCGTCTTGGCCGGCGGGTAGGTCTTGGTCAGACCCTGCATGTGATAGATGAATTGACGACCGTTCATCGATACTCGAAACCTCTGCAATTGCGGCCCGAATCCGCCCGCTCGCGCTCACGCGCTGCCGCACGCTTTGTCGGGAAATGAGGCGCTGATGTAGCGGCGGAGGCCCGAAAGAGCAAGCGTGCCGGCTTTTACGGGTGCGATATCGGTAAAGCTCTGGAAAGGTTGATTGTAAAAATGCCGCCGGTATGCCGTTCGGGTACCGGTTTTTAACCGCTTCAACGCCATCATCACATTCCATGAACCTGGGCGCCGGACGGGGCGACCAAGGGATGGGTAGGCCGAATTTGCCTGCCATTTGGTCGGTGTGGGAGCTATGCCATGGGTCGCGCGATATTGGCTTTTTCGGGTTCCGCAATCGCGTTTTTGCCACGTCCCTTCGCCAAGGTCGGCAACTTCTTTGCCGGCTTCTGGCAAGAACTGACCCGCGCCGCGATCCGACCCTACCGGCCCGAATTGCACTACATGCGCGGACCCGGGCCCGCTTGGCGCGCCAAGCACGGTCTACCACCGGTCTGATCCCCCTATCTTTTCAGTCTGCCAGCCCTAAATTGGCGCGCCGCACGAGCGGGCGCATGCAGGGAGCATCAGGGGTATGGTTCGGGCAGCCATTCTGGACGACTACCAGAACGTTGCGATGAAATTCGCTGACTGGTCGGGGATCAGCAAGGACGTCGAGATCAAGGTTTTCAATGCGCCGCTGGACGGACCAGACGCGGTCATCAAGGCGCTGCGGGGATTCGCCATTGTTGTCGGGATGCGGGAGCGCACCCCTTTCCCACGCAAGGTAATCGAGGCACTGCCAGATCTGAAGCTGCTGATCACCACAGGCGCCCGAAACAATTCATTCGACGTCAAGGCCTGCGCCGAACGCGGCGTGACCGTCTGTGGCACCGGCGCCGCTGGGAGCCCAACCGCAGGCATCGCCTTCGGCCTGATGCTGGAACTTACCCGCCGGATCGGCTTCGAAAACGCACGCCTCAAGGCCGGCGCGCCATGGCAAGTGACCATCGGCCGCGACCTCGAGGGCCTCACGCTGGGCATTCTCGGCCTGGGCAAGCTTGGCCAGCGCTCCGCCACGGTCGGCAAGGCCTTCGGCATGAGGACAATCGCCTGGAGCCAGAACCTGACAGAGGAGAAAGCCAAGGCTGCGGGCGCGGATCTTGTCTCGAAGGAGGACCTTTTCCGCAACGCCGATTTTATCACCATTCACCTTGTACTGAGTGACCGCTCGCGCGGACTGGTTGGCGCGAAAGAACTTGGCCTGATGAAGAAAACTTCTTATTTGATCAACACCTCGCGTGGGCCGATTGTCGATGAAAAGGCGCTGATCGCAGCCCTACAAAACAACGCAATCGCCGGCGCAGGACTTGACGTGTTCGAGGTGGAGCCGTTGCCGCCCAATCATCCATTCCGCAAGATGGATAATGTCGTCATCACGCCGCATCTCGGCTATGTCAGCGAGCAGAACTATCGGAAATATTTTCCCGACATTGTCGAGGACATCCGCGCCTGGCTCGATGGCAAGCCAGTGCGGGTAATCAGTTAGAGTCCAAGTAACTTCGCCGCGTTCTTGTAGGCGACATCCGCCCGCAAAGACTCGTCAATGGCCACCGTGTCCATGAACCGGCCGGCCCCTTCCGAGTCAAAAGGATAGTCAGACGAGAACATGACGCGATCGCGCCCCAGTGCATCGAGTGAGCAGCGCACCGGCGGGGCGTCGTACATGCCCGACATCGTCACCCAGACATTCTCCCTAAGGTATTGCGACGGCGGCTTCGGCAAATTCCAGCCGTAGGGCTTCGAGCGGCTGTCGAACCGCCAGAGCTGGAACGGCAACGTCTCGCCGAGATGGCCGAGCAACAGCTTGGCTTTCGGATAACGATGGAAAACCCCGCCGCAGATAATACGCAGCGCATGCGAGCCGGTTTCCACGCCCCAGCCCCACATCGGACGCGCCAGAACGTTGTAGCCAGCAATCGCCGGCAACGGACCCACCGGGTCGGCCGGGTGCAGATAGATCGGCGCGCCCAATGCCGCCGCACGTTCCCAGAACGGATCATAGGAACGGTCGTCGAGATATTTGCCGTTGGTGTGCCCGTTGACCATCGCGCCGCAAAACTTCAGCTCGCGTACACAGCGCTCGAGTTCGTCGGAAGCGACTTTCGCATCCTGCATTGCAAGATGAGCGAAGCCGGAATAGCGGTCTGGACGCTTCTGTACTTCCTTGGCAAGGAAATCGTTCGATGCCCGCGCGGCGCGCGCGGCTGCGGTGGTATCACGCTCAGCCTGCACGCCAGGTCCGGCGATCGCCAATACCGCCCGCGCGATACCAGTCCTGTCCATCATTTGCAGTCGCTGTTCGCCGAAATCGGTCAGGCTCGCATAGAGCTGCGCCGTCTTGGCCGGCGCGACATCAGCCATCGTCGGGCGCCAATAGGGTTCGGTAGCGGGATCCAGGAAGTGCTCTTCGAGCGCGATTTTCTTGACCATACGTCTCCCTCAGTTGGGCAGCGACTTATGGGCACGCGTAGCCCCAATTTCTCTTTTGGCTGTATCGGATTTTGGGCTATCGTGTCCCACGATGCAAGGCGGCAAAAGATCGCCATGTTCGGGTGGGAAGCGTCATGAGTCGTCTCGTCACCAACGACAAAAGCCAGGTGCAGGTGATCGCGCGTGCGGCGACGATTCTACGTGCACTGGAAGAAGAAAATGCCGGGCTGAGCCTCGGCCAGATCGCCCAACGCGTGAACCTTGCTCGCTCCACTGTGCAGCGCATCGTCGCCGCGCTGGAAACCGAGAAGCTGGTCATCGCGGCAACACCAAACGGGCGCGTGCGGCTGGGTCCCACGATACTACGCCTTGCTGCTTCTGTGCGTAGCGATTTCATCACGCTCGCCAGGCCATTTCTGGAACGCCTCTCGGAGGCGCTCCACGAGACGGTCGATCTATCGACCGTGAAGAAAGATCACCTCGTGTTCATCGATCAGGTCATCGGCTCGCAGCGTTTGCGCGCCGTCTCCGCAGTCGGAGATATTTTTCCGCTCTATTGCACCGCGAACGGCAAATCCTATTTGGCGCAGCTCTCCGATTCCGCGGTCGAAGCGCTGATTGGACGTTCCTATGAAGCTCGGACACCGAAAACACTGACCCGTCTAGATGCGCTACTGAACGACCTCAAAACCGTGCGCCGCTACGGCGTCGCTTATGATCGCGAAGAGCATACGCTTGGCATTTGCGCGGTCGGCGTCGCGCTCCACGATCCGCTCGGCAACGCCGTCGCCATTTCGGTGCCGGTTCCGAGCCAGCGGTTCGCAAATCGTCAGGCGCTAATCGCAGAACGCTTGATCGCCACCAAAAACGCACTGGAGAGCCATATGAATTCGGCCGCCGTCTGACACGGCGATCCGACAACAATTTCGACAACTAGCGCGAACGCGCTCATCGCAAGGGAGGGATGCCGTGGCCAAACGAATTCGCGGCGTGATGTTCGAAGAAAACCTGAAAAACAGCATGGGGCTGGAGTTCTACAACCTGTCTCATCGCTTCGGCTATCAGTCACCGAACTGGCCGTATTTCGAGGACGTCAAGATCGAGCGCATCCACTACATGGCGAAGTCGGGGGTGCTGTCGCAGCGCATCACGACGTCAATGCACAACACCACGCATATCGATGCGCCCGCGCACGTCATACAAGGCACCCCCTTCATCGACGAGGTACCTCTGCCGCATTTCTTCGGCTCCGGCATCGTAGTGTCAATCCCTAAGAACAAATGGGAACCCATCACCGGTGACGATCTGGAAAAGGCCTGCGGCAAGATTGTGCGTCCGCGTGATGTGGTGATCGTCAACACCGGCTGGCACAAACTCTACGAGGACAGCGAAGACTATTTCTGCCGCGCTCCCGGCTTCGTGCCGTCGGCCGGCGAATGGTTCGTCAAGAAGAAGGTCAAAGTGGTCGGTCACGACACACAAGCCAACGATCACCCACTCGCGACCGCCATTGGCCCGCAGCGCAATGGGCCTCTGCATCCACACTTGGCCGAGGAATATCGCGAGTGGTCGGGCGGCCGCGACTGGAAGGATGACTTTCCTGAATGGGAACCGGTGCACCGCATCTTGTTTAAGAATGGAATCATGGGCATCGAGAATGTCGGCGGCGACATCGACAAGGTCACCGGTAAGCGCTGCACCTTCGCTTACTTTCCGTGGAACTGGGACCGCGGCGATGGTTGCATCGTGCGACTGGTTGCCATCCTCGATCCGAAACAAAAATTCCGCATCGAAAAGGGGAGTAAATTCTGATGCACGTCAAACGCTTTTCCGATGCCAAACCTTACGATGCGCCAAATCACCGCAACTATACGTCGCTGCGCCTTTTCGGCGCCGAGGCCGGCGGCACCAAGGGCCTCGTGTTCGGCTATTCGCACTTCCTGCCCGGCGGCGGCGCAGGTCCTGACGCCTCACCACCCGAGAAAGTCTATTTCGTGCTCCGCGGTGAATTGACCGTGATCGTCAATGGCAAGGAAACGGTGTTGAAAGCAAACGACTCCTGCGTGATCGAGCCGAACGAGACGCGCGAGATCATCAACCGCGGGAATGAGGTCTGCTCGATCGTAGTGGCGGTAGCTAATCCACCGAAGTGAGGCGCGTCATGAGCGACTTCCTGAAGAACCCGCTGTCGCTGTTCGATATCAAGGGAAAGACTGCCGTTATCACTGGCGCGTCGGGGGCCTTTGGCGCACTGGCAGCAAAGACATTTGCCGGAGCCGGCGCAAACGTGGTGCTGGCAGCAAGCAAAGCCGATGAGCTGCAGAAAGTCGCAGCTGAATGCGAAAAACTCGGCGGCAAGACCGAGGTTATCGCACTACGCCCAAGCTCTGAGGAAAACTGCGACAAAATCGTGAAGGCTGCGGTCGACAAGTTCGGCCGCGTCGACATCCTAGTGGTGGCTTCCGGCCTCAACAAGGTGTCGAAGATCGTTGATCAGAAGGTCGAGGATTTCCTCGACGTAATGGATGCCAACGTCAATCAATCATGGTTGATGGCGCGCGCCGCTGGCAAGCAGATGCTCAAGCAAGGCCAGGGCGGTAAAGTGATCCTTACTTCGTCAGCGCGCGGACTGCTTGGCCATCCGGCTGGTTATACCGCCTATTGCGCGTCGAAGTCGGCGGTGGATGGCATCACCAAGGCGCTTGGCTGCGAATGGGGTGAAACTGGCATCACGGTGAATGCACTGGGGCCGACCGTCTTCCGCTCGCCACTCACCGCTTGGATGTATGAGGACACCGAGCGGGCGCAGACCGTGCGCAAGGGCTTTCTCGCGCGCGTGCCGAAAGGCCGCCTGGGCGAGCCGGAGGACCTTGCGGGACCGTTGCTGTTTCTCGCCTCCAAGGCGTCGGATTTCTATACCGGCCACATACTCTACGCCGATGGCGGATACACGGCGGGATGACCGATGGCGAAAGCGCGCATCGCGGTGATCGGTGCCGGACTGATGGGTCACGGCATCGCCCAGGTGTTCGCGCTCGCTGGGCATGACGTGACAATCTATGACTCGGTCGCGGCCTCGCTCGACAGCGCCAAATTGCGCATCCTGACGAACTTGAAGGGCCTCGGCGACGACCAGAAGGCAATCGAGCGCGTCACGCCTATTTACGATCTACCCCAAGCCGTAGGTAATGCTGATTACGTGGTCGAGGCGGTACTGGAAGATTTGCCACTCAAGCAGAGGTTGTTTGTAGAAATCGAGAAGTATGTGCACCGCGAAACAATCCTCGCCAGCAATACTTCGGTAATCCCGATCACCAAGATCATGGAATGCCTCAAGCGCCGCGAGCGCGCGCTCGGCACGCATTGGTGGAATCCGCCCTATCTCGTGCCGCTGGTCGAAGTGATCGAAACCCAGTGGACGTCGCCGCAAGCGGTAGATTTCACGATGAAGCTGCACGCCGCAGCCGGCAAGAAGCCGGCCCATGTGAAGAAGGACGTTCCCGGCTTCATCGGCAATCGCCTGCAACATGCGCTTTGGCGTGAGGCGATCGCGCTGGTCGAGCAAGGCATCTGCGATGCCGAGACGGTGGACAATGTGATCAAGGCGGCGTTCGGCCGCAGGCTCGCAGTGCTGGGTCCGCTGGAGAACGCCGATATGGTCGGCACAGATCTGACGTTGGCGATCCACAAGACGGTGTTGCCTGATATCGACAGCCGACCGCGCCCATCGCCCTACCTCGAAAGTCTGGTGAAGGACGGCAAGCTCGGCTTCAAGTCAGGGGAAGGCTTCCGCAAATGGAGCCAAGAGCAGCAAACCGCACTCCGTTCAAAAGTGTTGCAGCATCTCAAAAAAGCGCGCGCCCAGGACGCCTGACGGACGCGCGACAAGGGAGGAGACCATGACTGACCGCTCGACAATCTCGCGCCGCACGCTGGTCAAAACCGGCCTCGGCGCCGTTGCCGTTCCCGCCGTTTTGCGTGCGCTTCCGGCCGAAGCACAGTCACAAGTCATCAAGATCGGGCATGTCAGCCCGAAAACCGGCCCGCTGGCCGGCTTCGGCGAGGCCGACAATTTTATTCTCGGCCAGGTGCGCGGCATACTAAGCGCGGGCCTTAACAACAACGGCAAGACTTACAAGGTCGAGATTATCACAAAGGATAGCCAATCGAGCGGCAGTCGCGCCGCAGAGGTGGCGTCAGAATTGATCCTTGGCGACAAGGTCAATCTCATCGTTGCCTCAGCCACGCCCGACACGACCAACC
Organism: Pseudolabrys sp.; assembly: GCA_049802775.1. Classification (GTDB taxonomy): domain Bacteria; phylum Pseudomonadota; class Alphaproteobacteria; order Rhizobiales; family Xanthobacteraceae; genus Pseudolabrys. The sequence goes on from JBARNC010000537.1 coordinate 19,376, forward strand.
CGGTGTCCGATCAGGCTGAGGTCAATGAAGTCCCCTGCATCACCACCAACTGCCCGTGGCAGCCCTATTTTTTCGGCCGCAAGGGCGACCCCAAGAAGGGCTTTACGTGGACCTATCATTTCTTCTGGGGCCTCGAAGACGTGATCGTATCGTTCCTTGCGCTGTGGGATGAATTGCCGACCAACAAAGTTGTGGGTGGACTCTTCCCCAACGACGCGGACGGCAACGCCTGGGGTGACGCCAGGCTCGGTCTGCCGCCGGCGCTGGCGGCAGCTGGCTACAAGCTGCATGACCCCGGCCGCTATCAACTGATGAACAACGACTTCACGTCGCAAATTTCGGCGTTCAAAGCGGCGGGCGCCGAGATCGTGACCGGCAACATGATCCCGCCTGACTTCGCGACGTTCTGGTCGCAGGCAGCGCAGCAAGGGTTCAGGCCGAAGATCGTTACCATCGGCAAGGCGCTTCTGTTCCCCTCAGTCATCGAATCACTCGGCGCGCGTGGCAACGGCCTCACGAGCGAGATCTGGTGGACGCCAAATCATCCCTTCAAGTCTGGATTGACGGGACAAACCTGCCAGCAACTCACCGACGCTTACACCAAGGCTTCGAACAGGCCGTGGACGCAACCGATCGGCTTCCAACACGCATTGTTCGAGGTGGCGATCGACGTGCTCAAGCGAGCCAAGAACCTGAGCGATCCAAAATCCATCCTCGAGTCGATCGTTTCGACCAACTATCAGTCGATCGTCGGTCCGATCCAATGGACCGGCGCGCCAGTAAAGAATGTCACCAAGACACCGCTGGTTGCAGGGCAATGGCAGCGCAAGAACGGCAAGTTCGAGCTGGTTATCGCCGAGAACAAAACCGCGCCAAATATTCCGGTCGGAGGCAAGCTGCAACCGATCTCGTAGCGTGACCAAAAGCCGTCAGCCTGAGGTGGCCGCGCCTAGCGCGACCCTCGGGGGGCGACGGCCCGGGCCGATCATCCTTCAAGGCAAGCTTCGCTCGTACCTCGAGAGGACGGTGAAAGGCACCTAATGGCTCCCATCCTCGTGCTGGAAAATATCTCGAAGCGATTTGGCGCCGTGGTGGTGGCCGACGGAGTCGATCTTGCGCTGAACGAGGGCGAGGCACTCGGCATCATCGGACCGAATGGCGCTGGCAAGACTACGCTGTTCGGTATCGCAGCCGGCACAATCGCACCTGATGCCGGTCGCGTATTGTTCGCGGACAAAAATATCATGCAGTTGCCAGCTGAACGCCGCTGCCGCCGAGGGCTAGCACGCTCGTTCCAGATCCCGCAGCCGTTCTCGGGCATGACCGTGTTCGAGAACGTAGTTGTAGCGGCTGCGTTCGGGTCTAACGAGCGCGAGACCGCTGTCTATGATCGCTGCGCGGAAATGCTCAAACGCTGCGGTTTGCTGAGTAAAGCCAACGAGCGTGCTGGCGGCCTAACACTTCTCGATCGTAAGCGGCTCGAATTGGCGCGTGCATTGGCAACGAAACCTCGAGTGCTGCTGCTCGACGAAGTTGCCGGCGGTCTCACTGAGCACGAATGTGCCGCGCTAGTCGCGTTGATCAAAGAAGTACGCGCGAGCGGTGTATCCGTCGTTTGGATCGAGCATGTCGTGCATGCTCTCCTCGCGGTCGTCGACCGCCTGCTCGTTTTGTACGGAGGCAAATTCATCGCACAAGGCGATCCGCACACGGTGATCCGTAGCCCGCAAGTGGCAGAGATCTATATGGGGATTACCGCCGATGTCTGATCCTTTGCTCGACGTACGCGCAATCGACACCTTCTATGGCGATTTTCAGGCGCTGTTTGGCATCTCGTTAAACGTCCGAGCTGGGCAGGTGGTCACTGTGATCGGCGCCAATGGCGCCGGAAAAAGCACGCTTCTGAAAAGCATTGCTGGCTTGATGCGTCCCCGCCGAGGCGAGATTGTATTCAACGGTGCACCGGTCGCCGGTATACCTGCCTTTGATTCGCTCGGTCGCGGCATCGCGCTGGTGCCCGAAGGACGCAGACTCTTCCCGTCGCTGACAGTCGAGGAAAATTTATTGATCGGCGGCCAGTTGCGCCGGCCTGGCCCCTGGACGCTTGCGCGCATATATGAGCTGTTCCCTGTGCTGGCCGAGCGACGCAACCTGCCGGCGCCAGCGCTCTCCGGCGGGCAGCAGCAAATGGCAGCCATCGCTCGCGCGCTGATGGCTAACCCGCAACTGCTCCTGTGTGACGAAATCAGCCTCGGTCTTGCGCCGATCGTTGTGCGCGACATTTATGCACGGCTGCCGCAAATCGTTGCGGAAGGCCTGTCACTGATCATCGTCGAACAGGACATCGTGCAGGCCCTGCGTGCTGCAAGCCACGTCTACTGTTTACAGGAAGGCCGCGTGGCTCTGCAGGCGCCGGCGCAGGAACTGACGCGCGAGTCAATTTCAGCTGCCTATTTCGGGGTGTGACGGGATGCAATGGTTCAACGTCATACTGCAGGGCGTGCTGATCGGCGGGCTCTACGCCATGTTCTGTCGCTCATCTTCGGCGTGATGCGGCTGGTCAACATTGCCCATGGCGATCTGATCGTTCTCGCTGCTTATGTGTCGCTGATGGTGACGCAGGGACTGGGCGTGGATCCACTTACTTCACTGCTGCTGGTCGTGCCGGTGATGGCGGTTATCGGCTACGCGCTGCAGCGTGGGCTCCTCAACCGGACACTCGGTGACGATCTATTGCCGCCCTTGCTGGTGACATTCGGCCTATCCATCATCATCCAGAATGGGCTGCTGGAGCTGTTCACTGCCGACAGCCGCAAGTTGCAGGCGGGCGCGATCGAAATCCAGACCTTTCAATTAGTGCAGGGCGTCTGGGTCGGCATTTTGCCATTCATCCAGTTCATTGTTGCAGTGATCGCCATCGCTGCGCTGCAGATGCTGTTTTACCGGACAGCGCTTGGCCGCGCTTTCCGTGCCACCTCTGACGACCAGGCGGTGGCGCAGCTGATGGGGCTCGACACCCGTCACGTCTTCGCCATGGCAATGGCGCTGTCGCTCGCGGTCATCGCTATTGCTGGTGTGTTCCTGGCGGTGCGCGCCAATTTCGATCCTGCCATCGGTCCGGCGCGGCTGATCTTCGGCTTCGAGGCAGTAATCATCGGCGGACTGGGCAGCATGTGGGGAACGCTGGCAGGTGGCATCATTTTGGGCGTCTCGCAGGCGATCGGCGCGCAGATTGATCCGGGCTGGCAGCTGCTCGCCGGTCACATCGTATTCCTCGCCATCCTGGCCGTGCGGCCGCAAGGACTGTTTCCGAAGGTGTCGGGATGACCGTCGAGCATACCACCCGGTCGAGCCGCATTGGCGTCGCGCTCATCGCCGTCACGCTCGTCATTTTGGTATTCGCACCCTATTGGGGTGACCGACAGACGCTGCGGCTGCTCGCGGAAATTTATACATTCGTGGCACTGGCGAGCCTTTGGAATCTGCTCGCCGGCTACGCGGGATTGGTTTCAGTCGGCCAACAGGCTTTCGTCGGCCTTGGTGGATATCTGTTGTTCGCACTTGCCATCTTAGTGGACGTGCATCCGGTCCCAGCCATCCTGGTTGCCGGACCGATCGGCGCACTGGTTGCGATTCCTGTCGCCGCGCTCATTTTCCGTCTCCGCGGCGCCTATTTCGCCATCGGCACCTGGGTTGTTGCGAAAGTATTTCGCTTGCTCGCCTCGCAAATTTCCGTCCTCGGTGGCGGCTCAGGTATCAGCCTGCCTGCAGCCGTCGTCATCGCCATGGCGCCGAGCCGGCAGATGCGCGAATTCGAAACCTATTGGCTAGCGCTGGCACTCACCGGCGTCATATTGGGTGCGATCGTGGCCCTGCTGCGCTCACGTTACGGCCTCGCGCTCACGGCTATCCGTGACAATGAACTGGCGGCGCAGAGCAATGGCGTCGACGTGTGGCGGATAAAATTTATTGTCTACGTGCTCACGGCCTTTGGCACGGCGATGATCGGTGCGTTTATTTTTTTGCAGAAGCTGCGCATTTCGCCTGATACCGCGTTTAGCGTGAACGACTGGACGGCCTTCGTCATCTTCATCACTGTCATCGGGGGTATTGGGCGGATAGAAGGCCCAATCATCGGCACCGTCATCTTCTTCCTGCTGCGCCAGGCCTTGGCCGACCTTGGCAGCCTGTACTTGCTGATGATGGGTACGGTCGCCATCGTTGTCATGCTGTGGGCGCCGAAAGGGATCTGGGGGATGATCGTCGCGCGCCTGGGCTGGCAGGCCTTGCCATTACAACGCCATTTGATACTGGAAAAAGAAACGGGAGGAAAGTCATGAGCCCGATCATCGACATTTATTGCCACATCTTCCCGGACCGCTATTTCCAGGAAATGACCAAGGTGGCGCCCAAGCTCGAGAATATTGGCAAGCGGCTGCGCGGTGTAACCAAGCTGTTCAATCTTGATGCGCGCTTCAAGGAAATGGACGAGTTCGGCGACTACCGACAAATTATTTCCTTGCCGAATCCGGCCATCGAGGACATTGCAGCGTCCGACGTAGGATTGAACCTTGCCCGCATTGCGAATGACGCGATGGCCGAGCTATGCCGCAAGCATCCGGCGCGCTTCCCCGGCTTTGCGGCCGCGCTATGCATGACCGATGTCGAGGGCTCGGTCGCGGAGGCACGCCGCGCCGTCAAAGATCTCGGTGCGCGCGGCGCGCTGCTGTACACAAATGTTGCGGGGCGGCCGCTCGACGACCCGGAGTTCGAACCGATCTTTTCAACGATGGCAGAACTCGATCTGCCAATCTGGCTTCATCCTGTCGGCACGGCTGCGATGCCCGACTATCCGGCCGAGAAAAAATCCCGCTTTGAGATGTGGTGGTGCTTCCACTGGCCCTACGAAACGTCGGTGGCCATGGTGAGAATGGTATTCTCGGGCCTGCTTGATCGCCATCCAAAGCTGAAAATCATCACGCATCATCTCGGCGGGATGATTCCGTATTACGACGGTCGCGTCGGGCCGGGTCTCAAGGTGCTTGGGCAACGAACGTCAGATGAGGACTATTCGAAAATCCTGCCGTCATTGAACCGGCCACACATGGACTATCTGCACGATTTTTATGCCGACACCGCGATGTTCGGCGGCGGCGTGCCCGCGACGCGCTGCGGCTATAAATTCTTCGGCGCCGAGCATGTGGTCTTCGCCACCGACACGCCGTTGGGTCCGATTGCACCGACGATCAAGACCGTCGAAGGCCTCGGCCTGCCAGCCGACGACCGCCGCAAAGTCTTTTCCGGCAACGCGGAAAAGCTACTCAATATGAAATTTCAATAAGCGCGCGCGGACGTTTTCAGCTCGGCTTTTTCTTCTTGTGGTCTGCCCGAATCTGGGTTGGACGGGTTCATCTGTTAGCGTGCTTATGATTATTTAGCGTGAAACGCTCCCTACCGGCGGCATTTAAACACGCACGACAGTATTAGGTAAGAGCGCACCACAAGGCATGTGCCCTGGCGGCAACAATCACAAAAATTCGTAACAGCAACTGCTTTGCGTCTCACCAAGCGGCTACAAATCGTTGTAAGAATAACGACCCCGACCTCGGGGACTGTGAGGGGGCGGGGTTGAGATCGGGGCCGCGCTCTCTAGGGGATGAGAGCGGCCCCGAATTTACTACTACTCCTGTCTCAACGATCATCAACACTTCGCGAGAACGCAGGCGGCATCACGCCGCGCTCTGCTTCGCCGCCGCAATCGCGGATCGGGATGCCAGCACGGTAGTCAAATGCCCACATGGGATGCGTCGACCAATGTCCCCTGTTACTCCAATAGCGGACAAACGCGGACGCAACTGAATTGTCCGCTAAGTGCCAAAAGCGGACGCGCTGATGATTTAACCGCCGAAACATGGTTGATGCCAAAGAGAACCGTCTGCAAGTCTGCTCGTCCATCGGATCGATGACGTTCCTGAGGTCCTGGACTTGCGAGAGTCCGCTGCGCCTCAGTGGCTGACCGTCACGGCGGCCTTGAGGATCGGATGCCAACGCGCGATCTCGTTCTTCACGTAGCTTGCGAAGAAGGCCGGCGAGCGCTCGTTCTTCGGCGGAACCAACCCACCGAGGTCGGACATCTGCTTCTGCAGGGCGGGATCATCAAGCGCCTTATCGAGGGCGTGGGATAGCCTGGCGACGACGTCTTTCGGTGTGCCCTTGGGTGCCCACAGGCCGCTCCAGATGTTCATCTCGAATTGCGGAAATCCAGCTTCGGCCATAGTCGGCACGTCGGGCATGCTCACTGCGCGCGTCTTGCCGGTTACGCCGTAGGCCTTGATCAGCCCGCCCTTGACCTGGGGCGCGACGCTGACAACCTGCTCGCACAAGAAATCGACGTGCCCGCCGGCCAGATCGTTTACGGCCGGGCCAGTGCCGCGATAGGGGACGAGCTCGGGTTTTAGACCGAACTGCGAGGTGAATAGGAGGCAGGCCATGTGCGAGGACGACCCGATGCCGCCGTGCGCCTGCTTCACCTTGTTGCCGTTCGCCTTCAGGTAATCGACGAAGTCGTGCATGTCCTTGGCCGGGAAATCGGTGCGGGCCACGATCACAACGGGCGCGATCGCCATCAGTCCGATCGGGACGAAGTCGCGCGTGGAGTCATAGCGGAGGCTGGTGTAAAGCGCGGGAGCGGCGACATGTGAGCCCATGCTGCCGGCAAGCAGCATATAGCCATCGGGCGTCGCCGCGGCGACGCGCGCGCTGCCGATGGTGCCGCCGGCGCCGCCGACATTCTCGATGATGACCATCTGGCCCAGCGTCTTCGACATGTGGTCGGCGATGATGCGGGCAATGACGTCGCTCGGTCCACCCGCCGGGAACGGAACCACCATGCTGATGGTCCGAGACGGATAGGTGGCCGAGTGCGCCGACACGGCGCCGAGTAGCACGAGCGATGCCAAAACGGTCTTCGTGACCCGAAGCGGATTGGTGCGCAGATCGGTCATTTCCAATTCGCGCCGATCGATTTGACCGCCGCCTGGGCGATGCGCAGATCCGTCTCCCAGTCGCCCCCGCTGACACCAACCCCGCCAATGCATTCGCCGCCGGCGAGTACTGGCGCGCCGCCCTCCATCGCGGTCCAGCGCTCAGGACCAGCTGCGAGTGCCAAGCCCAGTGCGTGCGTGACGTCGAGGTCCTGCCCGACCGCACCCTTGGCCGAGGTTGGGAGTCGGTTCGAGGCCGCGCACACCGCTTTGGTGGTGGAGGAGTGCAGGGTGTGGAAGCGACCGCCGTCCATGCGCTCCAGCACGATCACATGGCCGCCGTCATCGACCACACAGCATGAGAACGCAATCCCAGCTTGGTGAGCCTGTTCGATGGCGGTCACCATCATCTTCCTGGCACCCTCATGGGTGAGGCGCTTGGCATCGGCGATGTACATAAATCTTGCCCGCTGTTAGTGAGTGGGAATTGTGCGTCAGGCTGCGTCGACCATCAAGGCGCAGGTTGCGGCTGTCCGCTTTGGGTCATTAGCGGACAAACCGTCGCGGGCTAAAATCCACCTTCGTGGTGGCTAAAACGAGCGGACTGATAGTCGTGAGAATTATCCGATGCATTGTCGCCCCCTTGTTCAAGCGTAATAAACTCGCGCCGCCGTAGATGCCGGGGCTTTGGATTTCATTAGACGGTTCTGATTCCTTCGCGCGCCCAAGGTAAAGTGTCGGTCGCGCCCGCGACGATGCGATAGCGTCCGCAGTTGGACGCCATGATATCGAACGCCTCGTCAAGCGAACCCGGCGTCAGATAGTCATCGCAGGTGAGCATCGCTGCTCTTTAGTTATTCCGCCGCCTCCTTCTGCGCGGCGTCCATCTTCGCTTTCACCACCACCTTAATGGCGTCTTCGACACGGTCCTTCGCGTAGCGGATCGCGGTCGGGAGATCGTCGAGTGGGAAAGTATGGGTGTGAATCTTCGTAGCGTCGAACCGCTTCTGCTGCATGAAGGCTTCGGCGCGATGAGTCGCGCTTTTGCCCTCGCCGCGGATGCCATAAATGTAGAGGTTGTTTCGCACGATGTGTGCGACATCAACCGGCACCTCTTCGTGTGCGAAGGCAGCAAGGCAGACGCGGCCGCCGCGGTTGACCATCCGCACGGCATCGTTGACCGCGCTGGTTGCGGCCGAGCATTCGACCACGTAGTCGACGCCTTTGCCGCCACTAAGCTTTTTCACTTCCGTCACCACGTCCGGCGTCTTGCGGATGTTGACCACCGCATCGGCGCCGAGGTCCTTGCCGATCTGCAAGCGGTTATCGCGGGTGCCAGTAAGAATTACAGGCTGAGCGCCGAGCGCTTTCGCCACCGCGACCGCCATCAGGCCGATGGGGCCTGGGCCGGTGACGCAGACGCTTTCGCCCGCCACAAGGCCGCCGAGCTCGGTGAGCGCGTACATCGCGGTGCCGGCGGTGACGACGAGCGTGCCCTCCTCGTCCGACATCTCGTCCGGGATCGCGACCAGCGTATTGACGTGGTTGACCTGGTATTCGCAAAAGCCGCCATCGGTTGTGAAACCGTTGGCGCGGTGGCCCTTGTCTACATCACCGTAATTAAGGCCGTAATTGTGGCATGAGGTGTACATGCCCTCGCGGCAGCGCTTGCACTGTCCACAACCTGCATGAATCTCGACCGCCACGCGCGCGCCGATTTTGCACTCGTCGACGCCGGGCCCGAGCGCCACGACCGTGCCCATGTATTCGTGGCCGGGGGTGAAGTTCTTGTTGAATGGCAGGCCGCCCTGAATTGAGGCAGGCGGGCCATGGTAGATGATCTCAAGATCAGTGGCGCAGATCGCCACCGCGTCGATGCGCACCAGCACCTCTGCCCGTTTCGGCACCGGCACCGGCTTATTTGTGATGCTGAGCTGTCCTGGATCACCAAGCACCCAGGCACGCTGGCTGTCGGGAATCGGAAACTCGTTGTGATTGGTCTTCACGCCGGGCGGTGCGTACATAGTTCCTCCGAAAATTCTGTTCAGTAGAGCCGCTCGATCAATTAGCAACGGCGTGTCGAGTGTTGGATTGCGAACTCGGATCGCCGAATTCAGCGGAGAGAGAGCGCGTCGCGGCCATGATCTCGTCGCGCATCAATGCGATATGCTCGTCGCTGGCGCGCATCATCGGGGTCGAGGCACTGATAGCACCGATGACCGTGCCCGCCTGGTCGCGGATGGCGGCGCCGACGCAAATCACGCCCGGCAAGAATTCCTCGCGGTCGAGGGAATAGCCATTGCGACGAACGGCGCGCAGCGATTCGATCAGTGCGGGAAATTCTGTGATGGTTTTGTCGGTGAAGCGCTTCATGCCGTGGGCAAGAATGCGGCGCATTTCGTCCTCCGGAAGCCAAGCCAAGATAGCTTTGCCAACCGACGTCGCGTGAGGTCCTTCCATTTTTCCGATCTTACCGGTGTCGACCCGCACGGCATGGCGAGCCTCGCGCACCGCCAGTGTCACCACTGCATCGCCTTGCAATGCCGCCAGGTGCACGGTTTCACCGGTCGCCTGATTGATGGCTTCCAGATAGGGCTGCGCGCGGCGCGGCAGATCGACCTGCAGGCAGGTGTGCCCGAGATAGAGAATGCGGGCACCGAGTGCATAGAGCCGGCGCCCCGGCACCTTCGCGGCGAAGCCGCGCTGTATCAAGGTTGCAAGCAAGTGATGGCAAGTAGAAATATTGAGGTCTGTGCGCGTGGCGAGTTCGGTTAGCGTGGCTTCACCGCCAGCCTCAGCGATTGTTTCCAGCAAGAAGAGTGCGCGATCAACTGACTGAATGTTATGGCGATCGCCTTGAGCGCGCGTACGCCGTGGACGAGTCTTGGCGCCGGGCCCGGGCAGAATTTTTGCGTCCATGGCTTCCGTTTCTCCTTGCCGATAAGGGAAAACCGCACCGCTCAACTGAGTCAATCTATTTTCAGCATCTACAATCGCATTTTCGTATTCTGAAAAGCATGAAAAATAAAGCTCAAACGGGCGGATTTTCCAAATAACGCGGCTAAGGGTTTGCCAGCCCCAATTCGATTTCGAGGGCCCCGCAGAGCATCTGGCCCAATAAGATATGCATTTCCTGGATGCGGGCCGTGGTGGCGGACGGTACCACCAGCAAGTGATCGATCAGGGGGGTCATGTCGCCCCCATCCTTCCCGCCGAACGCAGCCGTGATCAACCGCATAGACCGGGCCTGCCTGAGCGCGGCGATTACATTTGCGCTCTTGCCGGACGTCGAAATCGCGATAGCCACGTCGCCGGGCTTGCCCAGCGCCTCGATCTGGCGCGCAAATATCTGTTCAAAGCCGAGATCATTGCCCGCGGCGGTGAGCGCCGAAGTGTCAGTGGTCAAGGCGATCGCCGCGATCGCGATACGGTCATGCTTGTAGCGGATCGTCAGCTCAGTCGCGATATGCTGGGCATCGGCCGCACTGCCTCCATTGCCAAAAAACATTAGCTTGCCGCCCACGCGGACGGATTTAGCGCAGGCCCCGACGAGTTCTGCGAACGTGTCAGACAGCGCCGCTTCGGAGCGACGGGCGACATCGTGGTGTTCAGCGAACTCGGTTTTGAAGAATGCTGCCAGGTCCACAGTTACTTCCCCTCAAGCCGCCTCACCACGGAATTCCGGCACAGCATCTCGCAAGACGTTATAGATCGCTGCTCTCTCGCCACGGGCTACACCTTGCTCCAAGGTCGCCACCCAAGCTCGGATTGTATCGAGCGGCGGCCGCACCGGCTTGGCAGCGACGATGCCCGGGATCCCAATGTCAGAGGTCTCTTCCTCGCGTGCAAAAAGGATTTCATGCAGACGCTCGCCTGGACGAATCCCGGTGAATGAAATTTTAATGTCATGACCAGGCTCCAGCCCGGAGAGCCGGATGATGCGTTCGGCAAGGTCGACGATTTTACCGGCTGACCCATGTTCAGAACATAGACGGACTCATCGCCGTCGCGCCTGCCCAGCGCGTGACTCGCTGCAGTGATGACAAGGTCGCACGCCTCGCGAATGGTCATGAAGTAGCGCACCATGTCGGGATGTGTGACGGTAACCGGACCGCCCGCCTCAATCTGTGCCTTGAATTTTGGGACCACCGAACCGTTGGAGGCGAGAACGTTCCCGAACCGCACAGAAATCAACCGCATTGCGTGCCGGCCAGGGCTGCCATGACGCGAGAATTCATCATCAAGCGCCTGGCAATACATTTCCGCCAGGCGCTTGGTGGCGCCCAGCACGGACACCGGCTCAATCGCTTTGTCAGTCGAGATCATTACCATAGCGGCCGCGCCGGCCGCGGCCGCAGCATCGGCGACGTTGATCGAACCAAACACATTGGTCTTGATGCCCTCATCCCAGTCTTGCTCAAGCATCGGCACATGCTTTAGCGCCGCGGCATGGAAGACAATATCTGGTTTGAATTGCGCGATGAGTCTCATGATCCGCTCTCGATCGCGAATGTCGGCAATACGGCCGGAGATTTCCGCCGCGGTTTGTTTGGCCGCAAGAGATTCCAGGACAGCATGCAGCGCGGGTTCGGAGTGTTCGACCACCAGGAGCCGAGCGGCACCAAATGTGACGATGCGCTCGCAGATTTCTGCGCCGATCGAGCCACCTCCTCCGGTCACGACGATTGCCCTGCCGCTGATGAAATCCTCAAGCCGGCGGTAGTCGATCTTGACGCTGGGCCGCAGCAGCAGATCCTCAACTGCCACTGGCGCCAGTTGGAAGGCAGGTCCCTCGGCATCAAGCGACGGCAGTTGACTCATGCTCAAGCCGAGCCTACGCGCGCGCATCAATATCCCTTCCGGGCGCGCTTCGGGCGTGAGGGCTGAAGGTGTCAGCACGAGCCGCGTCACACGGTCGCCACCGGCCTCCAGATCGGACACGACTTTTTCAAGATCGTCGATATCGCCCAGCACCGGAATGCCGCGGATCGACTGTCCCCGATCGGCAGACGAGGGCGAGAGCACGCCAACCGGCCAGATCTTTTTCACTGCGCCACTTTCAATTCCGCGCAACAATACTTCTGCGTCCGCAGCACGACCGAGGACTAACGTAGGCGTCGCGTCTGTGATCTTCACGCGCTGGAGTGTTCGCGCATAGTGGAAGTAGCGGTAGACGACTCGCAAGCCGCCGAGAAAAAACATCTGCAGTAACCAGTAGAGCAGAATGGAAATTTTTCCGAAAAAAAACGTGCCGTAGAAATTGGGCGCTACCAGAACGTAATCGAGGGCGAGCAGCGAAATCGCAAGTACGGTCGATGCGCGAAAGAGGTTGTAGAGATCCGGGACCGACGTAAAACGCCACTTGTTACGCTGCAAGCCGATGATGAAATAGACGGCCGCCGCGTAGATCAAAAAAAACGGAAGAAATAGCGGGAGCGCGCGCAACCGTTCATCGAGGGCAGCGCCCTCGAAGCGCATGAAAAATGTGACGACAATCGCGGCGGCGGTGGCCAAAAGATCGTGTAATACGATCAAAACTTGGCGCGAGGTCAGTTTCAGAGGCCAAATCATTGCGTAGGCTTCCAACACCGGCAAAGCCGCATGGGCTTCGGCGGGATGTTTCCGTCATTATCGGTGGGCATGACGGTATCGATACGCGGTGCCATGCTCAGTACACGACATTCGCGTTCTTGAGAAAGCCCCAAACATCGACAACAGGTTTTCCCTTGAGGTCGGCTTCCGCATATACGGAGTGTGGAGTGCACAAGATCAAAATATCACTGCGCGCGACCACCTCGTCGAACGGAAGAATGTTCGCATCAGTGGTTACGAACGGATCGGTAGTGAGAACCTTCCGTGCGCACATTTCCAAGGCGTGCTTGAGCTTGTAACTCAACGATGCGCGAGTGTCATCGATTTCGGCCTTGAATGCCATTCCCAATAACCCGATGGTCATAGTCGAAATGTCGTAGGCGCGCCGCAGATCGTCGACCAGCTGCAGCACCAGCCCCTCGTTTACCTGCATGGCGGCGTGGCCCAGCCCGAACTGATTGCGTGCATAAGCGGCAAGTTGCATGGTGTCTTTGAACAAGCAGGGACCGGCCGAGAACCCGGGACCTGGGAAACTTTTGGCACGCGGATAATTCTGCTTCATCGCGCGCATGATTGCCTGGTAATCGGCCCCCGCCGATTTCGCGATCATGTAAAACTGATTGCTTGCAGCGAATTCGATGTAGCGATACGCGTTGTTGAAGAGCTTGGCGAACTCTGCTTCGATCGGTTTTACGACGACAATCTCGGGCGCAATCTGCTGGAAAATTGCAGTTGCTTCTTTCTCCGCATCCGGCGAGGTGGCGCTGACGATCTGTGGCATTTCGCGCAGTTCTTTGATGCCGTAACCTTGCACCACGCGCTCGGGACAGAACGCGACTTTATTTTTGAGGCCAAGCCGCTTGAGATAGTCTTGCAGCCAGTCGGTTGTTCCCGGATAGACCGTCGAGCGCAGGATGAGCAGTTGCTCGTCGGCAATATGCGGCAACAAGCTGTCGATGCAACGCTGCACCTCCGCCTGCACTGGATTTAGGAATTCATCAACCGGCGTGCCGATGGTGATAACCAGGGGACCGGTGCGAGCAATAGCGCTGGATGAGGACGTGAAGAGTAGCCTGTTGCCGGCCAGCGCCCTTGCCAGCAGCGACGCTGCGCCATGCTCGATGAACGGCAGCTTGCCGGATTTCAACATCGCGAGTGCGGACTCATTGAGATCATTGACGTTGACGGTTAACCCCGCCTCGGCAAAGGCAAGCACAAGGGGGACGCCGACGTGGCCAGCGCCGCCCACGATAGTGACATCGGCGGTCTTCGCGCGGGCTGGACTAGACGGCGCCGTTTTGGTCGATGCGATATTCAATTGGTTCCCTTGTCGTCGGAACGCGCAAATATAGTAGCAAATTTCGCGGCCCGCCTGCTCATCCCCCAAACAGGCTAATTGGGCCGTTTTCGAACTACTTAGCTAGCAAATTTCAAAGGCCGGGCAATAACCAATTTAAACGCGCTGATCCCGCATGAAGACACGACTTTTCTCAAGTAAACCGTGGGGCCTATAAGGAAATGGTCCTTGTGGTCAGGTGACTTATTCGGCAATAAAGACGGCCCGCAGATCTTTCTCGGTTAGCAGCTTTTCGAAATAAGCGATCGTGCGGATCAATCCTTCTTTCAACTCGGTGCGAGGCGTCCAAGATAATAACTCCTGCGCACGCGAGATATCCGGACGCCGTTGTTGCGGATCATTGTCAGGCAATGGCCGATGCACAACGCGCGAACGCGAGCCGGTCATTTCAATGATCGTGCCGGCAAGTTCGAGCATTGAGAATTCGGTCGGATTGCCAATGTTAATCGGACCGGTGACCTGATCTTTCGTCGCCATCAATTTCACCAGTCCGTCGATAAGATCATCCACATAGCAGAACGAGCGCGTCTGCGTGCCGTCACCGTAGACTGTCAGATCGCGGCCAAGCAGCGCCTGGACAATGAAATTCGAAACCACGCGCCCATCGTTTGGATGCATGCGCGGGCCATAGGTGTTGAATATGCGCGCGACCTTGATGCTCAAATTGTGCTGGCGCCAATAGTCAAAAAACAGCGTCTCCGCACAGCGCTTGCCTTCATCATAACAGGATCGCGGACCGACCGGGTTGACGTGGCCCCAGTACTCTTCAGGTTGGGGGTGTACATTCGGATCCCCATAGACTTCCGAAGTTGACGCCTGAAGAACCTTTGCTTTCACCCGCTTCGCCAGTCCGAGCATGTTGATGGCACCATGCACGCTGGTTTTTGTCGTCTGCACCGGATCTCGCTGATAATGAATCGGCGAAGCAGGACATGCGAGGTTGTAGATTTCGTCAACCTCGACGTAGAGCGGGAATGTGACGTCGTGCCGCGTCAGCTCAAAATGTTTGTGGCCCAGAAGGTGCTCGATATTTGTACGGGTGCCGGTGAAAAAATTATCGGCACAAAGGACATCTCCGCCCTGGGCGAGCAGCCGCTCGCAAAGGTGCGAGCCGAGAAATCCCGCGCCTCCGGTCACGAGAATTCGCTGCTGTAGATGCATCGGGTACCTCGATTAATCCTATATCTTCTATCACGTCAGCAATTTGATATGAACAACGGTTAGTCAAAAGTATTGTTTAGTTCTGGATAGGACATGTTTTACATTGATTCACGCGCCGATGCTGGGGCAATCACATTTGACGGCTGCCGGTGCCGGTCAAGCACGGGACGTGTTTCAGCGTTAACGGCCGCCTACTTGCGTCAGCGGATAGGTCATGCGAAGCCGTCCGCCGCCAAGTAATCGCCATTTGTGCTGATGGACATCGCGCCGATGCGCCGCACGCTTCTATTTCTTGCCAAGGCGGCAACCTCCATTCTGCTGCTCTATTTCTCACTGCGATGGGTTAATTTTGGCGCCCTGACCGAACGGCTAGGTCGACTCGAGTCCGGCTGGATTGCTCTTGCGCTTTTGCTCCTAATGATTCAAGTCGCACTGCTTGCCGCCCGCTGGCGGGAGATTGCCGTCGCATGTGGCACAAATTTGGCCTTTGGGGCGGCATTGCAGTTCAGTTTTATCGCCACATTTTTCAATCAGGTCCTGCCATCGACAATTGGCGGCGACGGCGCGCGCATATGGTTTCTTGCGCGCAAAGGCGCGGGCTGGGCGATTGCGACCTATTCGGTACTGATTGACCGGATCGTGGGTGTATTCGTGTTGGCACTCATTGTCATCGCATGCCTGCCGTGGACGTTTGAACTTATCCACGATCCGATCGCACGCGCGGTCCTGTTGATGATCGGTTGCGGCGCGGTTGTGGGCACGTCGATCTTCTTGCTAATCGGAACATACTTTCGGCAATCGCTCGATCGATGGCCGCTTGCGCGGCATTTATCGGCTGCTTCACGAGTGGCCGCATCCCTATGCGGCTCGCGTCGCGCCAGCAGCGTTATTTTCGCATGCTCGGTTGCAATTCATTTGCTCACCATCGCTGCGGCCTGGTGTTGTATAAAGGCTATCGCTGCGCCCGTCAGCTTCGCACAGGTTTTAATCCTCCTGCCGCCAGTATTACTGATTTCAACCATTCCGATATCGATCGCCGGCTGGGGCGTTCGCGAGAGCAGCATGATCGCAGCCTTCGCCTATGCCGGCCTTGCCGAGAGTGACGGACTAACCCTGTCGATCCTTTTTGGCGCCACGATCTTCGTCGTTGGGTTGGCCGGCGGGATCGTGTGGATCGTGAGCGGCCTAAGAATAGGCCCGATTGCCCAAGTGGGCGACGCCGAAGCCATAGCCGACAGTCATTACATCGCTTCGCAGGCCTTTGAGCAAATGACCGACCCGCAAAAAAGCCGTCGCGATGATTCCCTCCAATAAAGCCAGCGCGCAGCATCCAGCCGCTTTTCTCGATCGCGATGGCGTCCTCAACGTCGACCACGGCTACACCCACAGGCCCGAACAGCTTGAATGGATCGAGGGAGCGCAAGAAGCGGTGCGGCTCTTGAACGAGGCCAGGTACTACGTATTGGTCATCACAAATCAATCCGGTATTGCGCGTGGTTACTACGATGAAGCGACGGTGAAGTCATTCCACGCTCATATGCAGGAGAGCCTTTCGTCGCATGGCGCCCATATCGACGCGTTCTATCATTGTCCACATCATCCCGAAGGCACCATCAAGCCATTAGCTGTGCATTGCCGTTGCCGAAAGCCCGGCCCCGGAATGCTGGAACAGGCGGCAAGCGAATGGCCGATCGACATCGGTGCGAGCTTCCTGATTGGCGACAAAGACGAGGACATGGCCGCGGCCGCTGCGTTTAGTATTCGCGGGATTAAATTCAATTCTAAAATCGACTCTCTGCCGGATTTTGTGCGCCGAGAACTCGCCGGGTATTTGAACTCGCAAGATCGGCATCATTCATGAACAGCAGTCCTATTGGCGCACCCTCGCAGGCGCGTCTACCGACCTCACTTCTGCTGCTGTGGCTCGCCGGCATCGCTCTTCGGCTGACAATCTTGGCCGTGCCACCCGTCATCCCGCTCATACATGACGAATTCAATCTGAGTGCCACTGAGATCGGTATTTTGACTGGATTGCCGTCGATGTTATTCGCCTTCGCGGCGGTGCCGGGTTCGCTGCTCATTGCCCGGCTCGGCATCCGCGCTGCACTGGTGGTCGGGCTTGCGCTCACCGCGATTGGCGGCGCATTGCGCGGCGCTCTGCCAGATATAGCTTGGCTCTATGGCATGACCATCGCCATGGGGGCAGGTGTCGCCGTCATGCAGGTGACGATGCCGCCGGCCGTTCGCGCCTGGCTGCCGAATCGCATTGGATTCGCCACAGCCGTCTATACCAACGGCCTGCTGATCGGCGAAATCCTGCCGGTGGCGCTGATGCTTCCGCTTGTGCTGCCGCTTGCCGGAGGTAGCTGGCAGTGGGGCTTCGTAGCCTGGAGCCTTCCAGTCGCGCTCATCGCCATCATCGTAATGTTACTCGCGCCGCGGCCGACAACTAATGGATCGACGCCGATGCGGCGCCGGTGGTGGCCCGATTGGCGCAACGCGTTGATCTGGCGGCTCGGCATTATGCTCGGCACAATCAACGCCACGTATTTTACGACCAATGCTTTCATTCCCGACTACATGAGGAGCAATGGACAAAGCGAGTGGATAAGCGCTGCCCTATCGGGCCTCAACACCGGCCAGCTGCCAGCCTCCTTCCTCCTGCTCGCCTTCGCCAGCCGGTTGGAACGAAAGGTCTGGCCCTACGTCGTGTGCGGGCTGCTGTGCGTGATCGCGACCGGCGGCATCGTGTTTGGCACCGGCGCTTGGGTCGTAGCGGCTGCCACGCTGCAAGGCTTCGCCGCCGCGGCGATCCTGATTCTGGTTCTGGCGCTGCCATCACTGCTCAGCCCGCCCGACGATGTACATCGCGTCACCGCCGCCATGTTCACGATTAGCTACAGCTGCGCAGTGATAGTGCCGGTCATCAGTGGACTCGCCTGGGACCTGACTGGCGTTGCGAGCATGGCTTTCCTGCCAATCGCGCTATGCGGAATTCTGCTGGTCATCCTGGCGCCAGCGATTAATCATGTCCTCAGCACAGGGAACTAACGCAATGCGCCCGATTCCTGTCGGAGCAAAAGGCACCTACACACTGCGCGTCACGCCGGCGCATCTCGCCAATCAGTTCAAAGACGCAGCGCTGCCGCCTGTATTCGCCACGCCGATGATGGTGACTGCCATGGAGAATGCAGCGCTCAATGCCGTGCGCGGTTATCTTGATCCCGGCGAAAGCGCAGTCGGCACGCTTGTCAACGTGCGGCATCTGGCAGCGACTCCGATTGGCCACCGGATCATTGCGGACGCGGAAGTGACCAAGGTCGATGGCCGCCGCATTGAATTCAAGGTCAGCGCTCGTGACGAGATCGAGGAGATCGGCAATGGCACGCACGAGCGCATGGTGGTCGACATGGAGCGCCTCGATCAGCGTCTCAACGCCAAAGCTCGCCCAATCTGACATTGGTCTGGATTCGTAAAATATTCCGCAAGATGGCTATTTGCTTTCTCTCAAAGTCAATATGTAGGTGATGATGCTGTCGGCATCGTCATCTTTGATTACTAAGTTGGGCATAGTGCGGTGGGATGTCTGAAGCGCCACTCTGAGTGCAGCGTTCGTCATGCCCGGGGTATTCGCAATGGCGGCGAAGGTGGGCGCGTCGGGACTCGTGGAGCGGCCTGTCCCTTTGACGACTAAGTGGCAGGCCGCGCACGTCTCGCGCGACAGCCTGAGGCCTTGCTCAGCACTGCCGACCTGGGCTGTGTATGCGCTTCCACACATCACGGACAGCAGCGCTATAACGATTGCTCCCGAGATAAATGAATTCGCAGACATCACTGCTGCACAATTACCGTCGCGCCAATCTTTGTACGATTGTACAGGTCGATGATGTCATCATTGGACAGGCGAATGCAGCCCGAAGATACGCCGCCACCAAGCTTCCAGGGCTCGTTCGTCCCATGAATGCGGTATAGCGTGCCACCGAGATAGAGCGCCCGCGCACCAAGCGGATTATCTGGGCCGCCCTCCACGTGACGAGGCAGATTGGGAAACCGTTTCAGGATGCTTGGCGTCGGCGTCCAGTCCGGCCATTCGCGCTTGGCGGAAATCGTGCTGATCCCCGACCAACCATAGCCCTCTAAGCCAACGGCGATGCCATAGCGGATTGCCTTGCCGCCACCGAGCACGTAGTAGAGCCGCCGTTTGCCGGTATTGACGACGATGGTTCCCGCGGCGCGCGTGGTTGGATATTCCACTTCTTCGCGTGGAATGATCTCATAAAGAATTCCGAACGGGGTCTGCAGCGACCACACTTGGCCGGATTGGGCGGCCGCATTATTTGATACACCGCCGCCAAGCAATGAACCCGCGAAACCTATGACGAGCAGACGAACGGAAAACCTCACGATGCTTCAACTCCAAGCATTCCAGTCAAAGAATAAAGGTGGCGCCCCAAACCAGGCTATCATTACCTCTTCTTTCTACCGCAAAGCCATCAAATTCGTTAGTGCATAAAAACCACACTCGCGCCGATTCCGTATGTTGATAGTTGCAACCGCCGAGAGTTCACTGACCATAACCATCGTGTTGAGGAGGTATCCAATATGGCAGTCAGAATCGAGAAAGCGAGGTCGGTATGGACGGTAATTCACGATCGGCCCGAAGCCCGTAATGCAATGGATCCTAAAAGCGCAGATGCGCTGACAGCTGCCTTTCTTGAATTCGATGCCAATAAAGATGCTTCAGTTGCGGTCTTCTATGGTGCGGGCGGCGCGTTTTGCGCGGGCTGGGATCTGAAATACGTCAGTACGCTCGATGCCAATTATCCGCTCGGCGAGCTCGATATCTCGACTGCACGACCGCGTGGCAATGGCGGCGAAATTCCACGCGGACCATTGGGACCCTCTCGGCTTGAATTAGACAAGCCGGTCATTGCGGCAATAGAGGGCCCTGCTGTCGCTGGCGGTATGGAGCTAGGGCTATGGTGTGATTTCCGCGTCATGGCGAAAGATTCTTACTTCGGCGTCTATTGCCGTCGTTGGGGTGTTCCGCTGATTGACGGTGGTACTGTGCGCTTGCCTCGAATCGTTGGCCAAGGCCGAGCCCTGGAGATCATACTCACAGGACGTAAAGTTCCAGCGGAGGAGTGCTTGAACATTGGCTTGTGTGAATATGTGACCCCCAAGGGGGGCGCGCGTGCCAAAGCCGAGGAACTCGCGCGGGAGATTGCTCGCTTCCCGCAGGTTTGCGCGCGCGCCGATCGACGCTCGGCCATCAAAAGTCATGGGCTTAGCGTACGCGAGGCGCTGATTCAGGAATGGTACAACGGACGCGAAGCGCTGGTAGAGGATGGAGTAACGGGTGCGCTCCGTTTCAAGGACGGCCTTGGTCGGCACGGCGACTTCGGAAAAATTCGGTGATTCGAGCGTGTGATCCCGATCGAGAAACTTATTTAGCCGGAATAATGGCTGTCCCCTCGATCTCAACCTTTGCGCCCTGCTCGAGCAGGCCCGCGACCACGATCAGGGTCATCGCCGGAAAATGGCGGCCGACCACCCGGCGATAGGCTCCTCCGATTTCCTTTTGCCGCGCCACGTAGGCCGCCTTGTCAGTGACGAACCAGGTCAGTCGCGTGAGATGGCGAGGCTCACCGCCTGCCTCCGCCAACACCTCCACGATGTTTGCAAGAGCGCGCTCGACCTGCATGACAAAATCGTCACTGACCAGTTCGCCGCGCGCGGTCCAGCCGATCTGACCCGCGATGAAGACCTGACGTCCCTCACGACGCCGTTGGAATAGCCTTTTGGCGCCAACCAGTTCTTCGGTTGCAGGAATTCGAAGCTGCTTTTGCTCATAGCTGACTTTGCTGTCGCAATTTGAATCTCTGGATTTTGCCTGTCTGGGTCTTCGGCAAGGCGTCGACAAACTTGACCGCGCGCGGGTATTTATACGGCGCGATTACCGCTTTCACGTGATCTTGTAGCCGTTTTATACAAGCCGTATCGCCTTTGACGCCGGCCTTGAGAACGACGAAAGCTGTAACAATCTGCCCGCGCTCGACATCCGGCGCGCCGATCACCGCACATTCCCCCACATCGGCGTGCGACAGCAACGCGCTTTCAACTTCGGGTCCGGCAATATTGTAGCCGGCTGAGACGATCATATCGTCGGCGCGCGCGGCAAAGTGAAAACGGCCTTCTTCGTCCTGAAAGTAGGCATCGCCGGTCAAATTCCAGCCATCGCAGACATAGGATTTTTGCCGCGCGTCGGCGAGATAGCGGCAGCCGGTCGGCCCGCGCACCGCAAGCCGGCCGACATTTCCGGGCTTCACAATATTCATTTCGCTGTCCACGATCTTTGCCTCATATCCGGTCACCGGCCTACCGGTAATGCCTGGGTGGGCGTCGTCGAGGCGATTGGTAATGAAAATGTGCAGCAATTCAGTGGTGCCGATGCCATCGAGAATCGGCTTGCCGGCCTTGCGCCGCCAGTCCTCGAAGACCGGGGCCGGCAAAGTCTCGCCGGCGGACACGGCGATGCGCAGCGAGGACAGATCGGCGCCCTGCTCCATCGCCGCCAACATGGCGCGATAAGCAGTCGGCGCGGTGAAGCAGATCGTCGCCTTATAATTCTCGATGATCTGGATCATATTGACCGGTGATGCATTTTCCAGAAGTGTCGCCGTGGCGCCGAAGCGCAATGGGAAAATCGCCAGTCCGCCTAGCCCAAACGTAAAGGCGAGGGGCGGCGAGCCAACAAATATATCATCAGGCGTCACGTTCAGCACTTCGCGCGCGTAGCCATCTGCAATGATCAGCAGATCGCGATGGAAATGCATTGTCGCTTTCGGCTCCCCGGTGGTGCCCGACGTGAAGCCAAGCAACGCCACGTCGTCGCGCCCGGTCGGTACTGCATCAAACTTCACCGGTTTATCGAGGGCAATGCGATCGAGCTCGGCGTCGTGGTTCGACGTTCCATCGAAGCCGACCACCTGCTTGAGGAAACGGCTATCCTTAGCACATGCGATCAGCTCGTCCGCGACCCGCGTATCCGTGAGCGCGAGGCGGATCTGCGCCTTGTCGACAATCTTGGTGAGCTCACCCGCGCGCAACAGCGGCATGGTGTTGACGACCACGGCGCCGGCCTTGGTCGCCGCGAGCCACGCCGCGACAAGGGCGGGGTTGTTGCCGGAACGAATGAGGACACGGTCGCCGGGTTTGACGCCGTAATTCTCGACCAGCGCATGGGCGACACGGCTCGACCAGTCAGTCAACTCCTTGTAGGTACGCCGACGGCCGTTTCCGATCAATGCGATGCGATCACCATGGCCGCGCTCAATCATGCGATCGGTTAATTCAACCGCCGCATTGAGGCGTTCCGGATACTGGAATTGCGGGCGATCGAGCAGCAAATCGGGCCATTGGTCGAACGGCGGAAGGTTGTCGCGTGCAAAGGTATCGACGTGCGCAGAGGGACCAAGTTGCGGAGACATTTTTGCCGGGGTCATTTTAGTGCTCAACGGTAGAGAGAACGGACGCGCGATAACAACTTTCTGGACAGTTGAAGTGGGCGGGTTTGAAGTTCTTCATTTTCATGTTCATGACCGGACCTCTCCATTGCGCACGCGCTTGACGAGCCCATCGAGCTGCTCAATGAGCGATTCGGCCTCTACTGCGTCGATCTCCACCAGCAGTTCGTCGATCCAGCCTTCATGCGCCTTCGCAATAGCCGAAAATTGCGACGCACCCTTCGGCGTGAGCCGGACGATATAGGAGCGGCGATCACTTGCCGGAGCCTGCCGCAGCACGAGTTTTTCGGCTGCGAGGCGGTCGATAATGCCTGTCACGTTGCCATTTGACACCATCAACTGGCGCGACAACTCGGTCATTGTAATGCCACTCTCGTTACGGGCGAGCGCTGCCATTACGTCGAATTGCGGGAGCGTGATCGCGAATTTCGTGCGCAGCCGTTCGCGCAATCGCGCTTCGATCGCGCGCGAGGAGCGCAACAGCCTGAGCCACAGCCGTAGCCGCTGCTTGCTAACCGGACGCATAACGCGGCGCTCGCGCGTTTTGCTCGCGACGGTCATGGCAAGTCTCCTGTAACCGCGATTATCTGTCCGTTCATCGAACCAGCGGATGGCAAGCAGAGCCGAAGTACCGCTTGTGCGACTTCTTCCGGTTTGATGAGGCGTCCGGACGGATTGTCCTTGGCCAACATTGCACGCGAATCCTCGGCAGAGCGGCCGGTCTTGGCGGAGATTTTTTCCGCCGCAGCGTTCAGCAACGGCGTGTCGGTGTAGCCGGGGCACACGGCGTTGACGGTGACACCGGAGGGCGCAAGCTCAAGGCTGAGTGCCCGCGCCAGCCCGATAACGCCGTGTTTGGCGGCGCAATAGGCCGCAACGTACGGATATCCCTTGAGCCCGGCAGTCGACGAGATGAATACAATCCGGCGCGCGCCCTCGGAATTGCGCGTGACATCGGCAAGGGCCGCCTTCACCGTAAGGAAAGCGCCGGTCAGATTCACGTCAATCATACTGTGCCAGTGAGCGAGGTCCATCTTTGCGACGGGCGCGCTGACCGCCGCGCCGGCGTTGGCGATGACGATATCAATCGGACCTTGCGCTGCGTGGGCTGCAGTGGCCATGGCCGCGCAGTCGGCTTCTTTCGTCACGTCGGCAACAATCGCCGTGGCC
This sequence comes from Pseudolabrys sp., assembly GCA_049802775.1. GTDB lineage: Bacteria > Pseudomonadota > Alphaproteobacteria > Rhizobiales > Xanthobacteraceae > Pseudolabrys. The sequence continues at coordinate 43,165 of JBARNC010000537.1, forward strand.
TTGACAAGGCTGGCTGCTACCGCATCCAGCGGCGCCTTGCGCCTCCCGACGAGCGAAACCGCAGCGCCCTCGCCCACCAGCGCACGCGCGATAGCCGCGCCGATGCCTGTGCCGCCACCGGTGATCAAGGCGTGTCGGTTATCGAGTGCACCCATCAGGCTTTCCCCGTCAGGGCTTCACTGCGCGACCGGAGGCGGTAGAGCTGATCTCGTCCGGGCCAATACGGCTTCGGCCAGCTCACGCCGTTGTAGCGAAGTTCTGCAGCGGCATGCAGCGTCCAGTACGGATCGGAAAGGTGCGGCCGCGCAAGGCAGACGAGATCGGCGCGTCCTGCCATCAAGATCGAATTGACGTGATCCGGTTCGTAGATGTTCCCCACTGCAAGCGTTGCGACACCCGCCTCATTACGGATGCGGTCGGAGAGCGGTGTCTGAAACATGCGGCCGTAAATCGGCCGTGCGCGCGTCGAGGTTTGGCCGGCCGACACATCGATTAGATCGACGCCAGCCTTGGCGAGAATATGCGCAATCTCAACTGCATCTTGCGGTCGCACGCCATCGGGGTCAACCCAGTCGTGCGCGGAGATGCGCACAGAAATCGGCTTGCCGTCCGGCCACACTTTGCGTACGGCGCCGAACACGTCGAGCGGGAACCGCATGCGGTTCTCGAGTGATCCGCCGTATTCGTCAGTGCGTCTGTTGGTGAGCGGCGTAATGAAGGACGACATTAGGTAACCGTGCGCGTAATGCAGCTCAAGCCAGTCAAAGCCAATGCGTGCAGCCATCTCAGTCGAGCGCACGAACTCGTCACGGATCCTGTCCATGTCGGCACGCGCCATCTCGCGCGGTGTCTGGTTTTCCGGGCTCCAGGCTACCGCCGACGGCGCAAGCAGCGGCCAGTTGCCGGTTTTCAGTGGCGCGTCCGCTTCCTCCCAGCCGAGCTGCGTCGAACCTTTCGCGCCGGAATGACCGAGCTGGATCGCGATCTTGGCCTCGGTCTCGGCATGGACGAAATCGACGATACCCTTCCAGGCAGCCTCGTGCTCGGGCGCATAGAGGCCTGTGCATCCGGGCGAGATGCGTCCTTCTGGCGATACGCAAGTCATCTCGGTGAATACCAAGGCAGCGCCGCCCTTGGCGCGCTCGGCATAGTGTACGAAGTGCCACTCGTTCGGTGTGCCGTCTTTGGCCCGGTATTGATCCATCGGCGAAACGCATACCCGGTTCACAAGCTCCAGCCCGCGCACGCGAAATGGCACAAACATCGGCGGCCGTGCCGAATTGGCCGCGCGGCCTGTCGCCTTCTGTTCGAACCACTTCTCCGCCTCGGAAAGCCATTGCGGATCCCGTTGACGCAAATTCTCGTGACTGATGCGTTGCGAGCGCGTGAGCAGCGAATAGTTGAACTGTACCGGATCAAGATCAAAGTAGCGCTTTACATCCTCGAACCATTCGGTCGAGTTACGCGCGGCATTCTGGAGTCGCAGCACTTCGAGCCGCCGCTCATCCTCGTAGCGCCGAAATGCCGATTCCATATTGGGCTCGCTGTCGAGATAGTTAGCCAGCGCAATCGCGCTTTCCATCGCCAGCTTCGATCCGGAACCGACCGAGAAATGAGCGGTGGCGGCCGCATCACCAAGTAGCACGATATTCTTGTGGCTCCAGCGCTCGCACAGCACGCGGTTGAAATTGAGCCAGGCGGAGCCACGCAGGTGGCGCGCATTCGACATCAGCTTGTGGCCGCCAAGATTACGGGCGAAGATTTTTTCGCAAGCTGCGATCGTTTCGTCGATGGTCATGCAATCGAAGCCGGCGCGCCGCCACGTCTCTTCCGAACACTCGACAATGAAAGTCGCCGTTTCGGCATCGAACTGATAGGCGTGCACCCAGATCCAGCCGTCCTGGGTCTCTTCGAAGATAAAGGTGAAGGCGTCGTTGAATTTCTGGTGCGTGCCGAGCCAGATGTATTTGCAGGTGCGCACGTCGATATCAGGCTTGAACGCATCGGCATAAGCTGCACGTACGCGTGAATTGACGCCGTCGGCCCCGACGACAATGTCGTAATCCTGGTAGCTGTCAGCCGGCGCCGCTTCGGTTTCGAACTCGATCTTCACACCGAGCGAGCGTGCGCGTTCCTGCAAAATATTGAGCAGCCGCTTGCGGCCGATGCCGCTGAAGCCGTGTCCGCCTGAACGCATCGTCGTGCCGCGATAGTGCACCGCGATATCGTCCCAATAGACGAATGAGTCGCGGATCGCTTTCGAAGAAATCGGGTCGTTGCTGTGAAGATTGCCGAGCGTCTCATCGGACAGCACCACGCCCCAGCCAAAAGTATCGTCCGGTTTATTGCGCTCGATGACCACGACGTCGTGTGATGCGTCACGCAATTTGAACGAGATCGCAAAATTAAGCCCGCCCGGGCCGCCCCCCAGAACTGCCGCACGCATGCGCCGGCTCCATTTAAAATGGTAGAGCAAGCATGCCGCAGAATACAATATATTACAAATATAAAATATTTAGATATAAAGCTTCTATCGCTGCGCTACGGGCCAATTGCAGGGTCGGCGCGCATCGGCGATTTAATCTTATTTTTTTGAGGACCTCTTCCAGATTCCGCGCTTGTGCATCAAAGCGATCTGCTTGTCGATCACATCTCGCTTATACTCAGCGTGTTTCGGCGGCACTTTTTTCAGGTAGCGATTCTTCGGGTAAATCGGTTTCTCGTAAATGATTTGTGCGAGTTCTGCCCGGACGTCCTTCATCCAATTGGTGACCTGCGCGGACTGCCGATGGTGCCGCAAAGCCTCAATGTTGATAACGCCCGCAACGAATGTCGAGCCATTGGTGTCGCGTTGCTTGCCAACCAACTGGCCGCGGTAATCGACGATCATCGATTGTCCACCGCCGGCATCGATGCCAACAGGGTGGTCGGCGTCGAGATGGTAGCTGCCAATGTTCGGCGCCACGATATACATGTTGTTTTCGAGCGCACGGGCGCGGTTGGAGATTTCGAAAATGTCATTTTCGGTAAACGGGGCCGGCATCGAAGCGCGGTACACCACCTCGGCGCCGTTCATCGCCAGGCCGCGCCCGTTCTCAGGATAATTGCCTTCCATCGCCATCATGATGCCGAGCCGCCCGATCTTGGTGTCGGCGACCGGCCAAAAAGCGTCGAGCGTACGTCCGTATTTCTTGATCCACCAATCGTAAATGTCGTGCGGCGACACCGAGCGCTCGACCGGCAAAAGCGCACTTAGCTTATAGTGTTGCAAAATAATGTTGCCGTCCGGATCAACGATGAAGCCAATGTTAAAGAAGCGATTCTTCCAGTCTTTGTGGCGCGCCTTGGCCTGCGCCATGATGTAGACGTTCCATTGCCGCGCCAGCTTGCCAATTTCGTCGGTTTCGGGTCCTGGCATGTCGATGCAGCAAGTGCGGGCGTAGTCGGCGTGATCGACGTCCAGCACTTCGTCATTAAAGCCCATCAGCGCACCCTCGGGGATGGCAAGCAGGCGTACTGGGATGTCGAGATTGGAGAGCCAGAACGCCGCCTTGGTCAGCCCCTTGAGGTGTTCAATGTTGTGCCTAATCTCCTCGCGGCTGCGAATGCCCCAGAAGCTGGGGATCAGTCCGACGGCGTTATAGGGCTCGATCATGGCCTTCCTCTTCGGATGAAAATTCCGTGGTGAACAGGCGATCGGGACAGTGTCACGCGACGACGCTCGGTAAGCCTGCCAACGCCATAGCAAGTTCCTTTTCGTCATAGTCCTGGTCGACCAACTTGCCTTCGAAGTAGTTGATGTAGGCCTGCATATCAAAATGGCCGTGACCGGAGAGGTTGAAGAGGATGGTTTCCTTCTTACCCTCCTTCTTGCAGCGCAGCGCCTCATCGATGGCACAGCGCACCGCGTGATTGGCCTCCGGCGCCGGCACAATGCCTTCGCAGCGCGCAAATTCTACGCCGGCTTCGAAGCAGGCCTTCTGCTGATAGGCGCGCGCTTCGATTAGGCCTAGCTCGTAGACGTGCGACACAAGCGGCGACATGCCGTGATAGCGCAGGCCGCCGGCGTGGAAGCCGGGCGGGATAAAGGTAGAGCCGAGCGTATGCATCTTGACCAGCGGCGTCAGGTGCGCGGTGTCGCCAAAATCATAGGCGTATTTGCCGCGCGTCAGCGACGGACAGGCCGACGGCTCCACCGCGATGACGCGCCGCTTGCGGCCGCCGCGCAATTGCAACCCGAGAAACGGAAATGCGAGGCCGGCAAAGTTCGAGCCCCCGCCGGTGCAGCCGATCACGATATCGGGATCGTCGCCGGCCGCATCGAACTGCTTGATCGCCTCCTGCCCAACGATCGTCTGGTGCAGCAATACGTGATTGAGCACCGATCCGAGCGAATATTTTACCGCCGGATCCTTGGCGGCCACCTCGACCGCTTCCGATATAGCAATGCCGAGCGAACCAGGGCTGTCGGGATGCTGCTTGAGGATGGCGCGTCCGCAGTCGGTTTCGTTCGACGGCGACGCGACGCAACGCGCACCATAGGTCTCAATCAGAGCCCGCCGATAAGGCTTTTGATCGTACGACACCCGCACCTGGAAAACGGTCACGTCGATACCGAACAGTGCACCGGCAAAGGCGAGCGATGAGCCCCACTGTCCCGCTCCGGTCTCCGTACTCAGCCGCTTGATCCCCGCTTGCTTGTTGTACCAGGCCTGTGCCACTGCGGTGTTCGGCTTGTGCGAACCGGCTGGCGAAACACCCTCATATTTGAAGTAGATTTTGGCCGGCGTGCCGAGCTTCTGCTCAAGCCGCCGTGCACGGATTAGCGGCGCAGGCCGCCACATCCGGTAGACGTCGCGCACGGGCTGCGGAATGTCGAGGTAACGCTCGCCCGTCACCTCCTGCAGGATCAGCTCCATCGGAAATAGCGGCTCGAGGTCGGCCGGCCCGATCGGCTGCTTGGTTCCCGGATGCAAGACGGGCGGTAATGGCTTGGGAAGGTCGGCCGTCAGGTTGTACCAAGATTTCGGAATATCCTTTTCGTCCAAGACGTATTTGACCTGATCACTCACGCAACTCTCCCTTACCTCGCACGCCGCGACCAAACGCGGCGAAAGATAGCTGAGGATGTCAGCGATGTGAACTCGCCAGTGCTCCCTTCGGCGCGCAGTGAGTACGATGCACCACCTAGCGGCCCACAAGCCCGCGTCACGATCCTCATGCGCTCAATAATCGACTTACAATTCGTAGATTCACGGCGTACCAGCGGTTGCCATCGGGCCGTCCCACAGGTGAAAATGCCGCGGAGATGCAAACAACGATTACCGTTCAGGGAGGGGCACATGCTTAAAGGATTCGTACCGTTATCCGCAGTAGCAATCCTGGGGCTTTTGACCACGGCGGCCGACGCCCAGGACAAGCTCAAGATCGGCATCATGGCCACGCTCTCCGGTCCACCCGCCGTGCTCGGCCAGCAATTGCGCAACGGCATTCAGTTGGCGGTGAAGGACCTCGGCGGAAAGCTCGGCGGCCGCGAGGTTGAAGTGATCGTGCAGGACGACGAACTCAAGCCCGACGTTGCCGTATCTAAGGCGAAGGCTCTGATCGAGCGTGACAGAGTCGACTTCGTCGTCGGCCCGATCTTCTCCAATATCTTGCAGGCGATCTTCAAGCCGGTGACCGACGCCGGCGTTATCCTTATTAGCCCGAATGCCGGTACCTCCAATTTCGCCGGCAGGGAATGCAATGCGAATTTTTTCGTCACTTCCTATCAGAACGATCAGGCGTTCGGCGTGGCGGGCAAGTACGCACAGGACGCGGGGCTGAAAAAAATCTTTCTGATCGCACCCAACTACCAGGCGGGCCGCGATGCGCTCGCCGGCTTCAAGAGTTTCTACAAGGGTGAGATCGCCGACGAGGTTTACGTCCCACTCGGCCAGCCCGACTACTCGGCCGAGCTGGCGAAGATCGCCGCTGCCAGCCCGGATGCGATCTATGTGTTCCTGCCGGGCGGTATGGGTATCAATTTCGTTAAGCAGTTCCGCCAGGCCGGACTCGCCGACAAGACCGTGTTCCTCTCGGCATTCACGGTCGACGAATCGACACTGCCGGCGCAGCAAGACGACGCCATCGGGTTTTTCGGCGGCGCCAATTGGGCGCCCAATCTCGATAATCCGCAAAACAAAAAATTCGTCGCGGGCTACGAGAAGGAATTTGGCGCGGTGCCCGCGACTTACGCCTTTCAGTCCTATGACGCCGTACTCTTGATCGATGGCGCGCTAAAACTGACCAAAGGCAACACCGCCGACAAAGACGCCCTGCGGGCGGCGCTAAAGAAAGCGAACTTTACCTCGCTGCGCGGCGGCTTCAAGTTCAACACGAACAATTATCCGATCCAGGACTTCTATCTGGTCAAAGTGGCCAAGCGCACCGATGGCAAATTCCAGACCGAAATCAACAAAAAGGTCTTCACTAACTTCGCCGATCCGCACGCCAAGGACTGTCCGATGAAGTAAGATCGGCTGCCATGCAGTGTCAGCCGGCGCGCGTGCCAATCCGGCGCGACCCGGTGTGCGGGCACCTTCGCACGCTGCTCGCAGGCGCGTGGCCACACCTGAGCGGAGATTCATGGCGCTTTTCATTGTGCAGATTCTCAACGGCCTGCAACTGGGCGTACTGCTATTCCTGATCGCGGCGGGCCTGACGCTGGTGTTTGGGGTAATGAACTTCATCAACCTGGCGCATGGCGTCCAATACATGCTGGGCGCTTACTTGGCGGTGATGTTTTATGCAATTACAGGCAGCTCACTTCTCGCCGTCGTGCTGGCGTTGCTCACCGCACTCGGCTTCGGCCTGTTTCTTGAATTCGCCATCTTTCGTCATCTTTACGACCGCGATCATCTCGAGCAGGTGATCGCCACCTTCGGCATCATCATCTTCTTGAACCAGGCGGTTAAGACAGTGTGGGGCGCTGCGCCGGTGATGCTGCCAATCCCGGAGATCTTCTCCGGCACGATCGTGCTGATGCCAGGCTTGCTCTATCCGGTGTGGCGGCTGGTTATTATCGCCTCAGGACTGGCCGTGGGCCTTCTGCTTTATTTGCTGGTTAGCCGCACCCGCGTCGGCATGTTGGTGCGCGCTGGCGCGACCAACGCGCGAATCGTGTCCGCGCTCGGCGTCGATATTCGTCGACTCTTCATGATCGTGTTCGGATTCGGCACCATGCTCGCCGCCTTCGCCGGCGCGATGATCGCGCCCATCCTTTCGGTCGAGCCAGGCATGGGCGACACTATGCTCATCCTTGCCTTCGTCGTTATCGTCATCGGCGGTATCGGGTCGATACGCGGCGCATTCCTCGCTGCTCTACTCATCGGCCTCGTTGACACGCTCGGGCGATCTTTCGCGATCGACATCTTGCGGCTGGTCATGCCGCCCTCGCCGGCTCGCACTGTCGGCCCAGCCATCGCGTCGATGCTCATTTATGTGTTGATGGCGCTCGTGCTCTATTTCCGGCCCGGCGGCCTGTTCCCGGCGCGAGGGCGCTGAGATGAGCCAGACGACGGTTGCTAAATCGAGCGCGACGCTTGCCCGAACGACAAACCGGGTCGAAGCGCTGCCGGCGACAATATTCCTCGTCCTCGCCCTAATCCCCGCTGCTGCCCTAATCGGGCCTGAGAGCTACGTGCTCGGCCTGTTCACTCGGGTGATGATCTTCGCAATTGCGGCGCTCGCGCTCGATTTCATCTGCGGCTATGGCGGGCTGGTCTCGTTCGGGCACGCGGCTTTTGTCGGCATCGGGGCTTACGCGGTTGGAATATTGGGCGCGCACGGAATCACCGACATGCTCGTCACACTGCCAGCCGCACTCCTGGTCAGCGCCATATTTGCCTACCTGACTGGAACAGTGTGCCTGCGCACCAAGAGCGTCTACTTCATCATGATCACGCTCGCTTTCGGGCAGATGGCCTATTTCATAGCCGGTTCGCTCGCACCCTATGGCGGCGACGACGGCCTCACCGTCAGGCTGCGCAGCACACTGTTCGGCTTTCAGGTCCTTCAGAACGACCGCGCCCTCTACTACGTCGTACTGTTCAGTCTGTTGGGCGCCTATCTGCTGTGCCGCTCGGTGGTGTATTCGCACTTCGGCCGCGTTTTCCGTGGCGCGCGCGAGAACTCCATGCGCATGTCCACCATTGGATTCGATGTCTTTCGCTATCAGCGCGCTGGTTATGTGATCTCCGGCGTGATCGGCGGACTGTCCGGTTTCCTTCTCGCCAACGCGGCCGAATTCGTCAGCCCAGCCTATATGTCGTGGCAGCGCTCGGGTGAGCTGATCATAATGGTACTGTTTGGCGGGCTCGGCACCTTGCATGGCGCCGTCATCGGCGCGGCGGCTTACCTACTGATCGAGGAAGTGCTGGGCGGCTTCACCGAGCAATGGAAGCTGATATTTGGCCCATTGCTCGTGATCGTCGTTCTGTTCGCGCGCGGCGGTTTGCTTGGCCTGGCCGGTAGCATTCGGGGAAGGCTCAGCCGTGACTGATCCCATGCTGCTCATCAATGATTTGCATAAGAATTTCGGTGGACTCACTGTCACGGACGGCGTCACACTCGATATTGGTCAAGGCGAGTTGCACGCGGTCATCGGGCCCAACGGCGCGGGCAAGACAACACTGATCAATCAGATTTCCGGGCTCATCGCGCCCACGGCCGGGACAATCAACTTCAACGGTGTTGACATCACCGGCATGCCGGCAGACCAGCGCGCCGCGCGCGGACTGGCGAGGTCCTTCCAGATTACCTCCGTGCTGCCCGGATTTTCAGCGCTGGAGAATGTCGCCTTGGCAGTGCAGGCGCATGCCGGAATGCGCTATCGTTTTTTTGGCCGCGCGGACCGCGATCAAGCCATCAACGACGCCGCGAACGCCGCCCTCACTGAAGTCGGGCTGGCCGAGCGCGGACAGATCGTCGCTGCCCATCTATCGCATGGCGAGAAACGTGCACTCGAGCTTGCGATCGCGCTGGCCATGGGGCCGAAACTGCTTCTACTGGATGAGCCGATGGCCGGCACCGGACGCGAGGAAAGCGAAAGACTCATTGATGTGCTGCGGCGACTGAAAGGTCGCTTTGCTATGCTCCTGGTGGAGCACGACATGAATGCCGTGTTCGCGCTCGCTGACCGTATTTCGGTGCTGACCTACGGCCGCATCCTGGCGAGTGGCGCGCCGGACGCCGTGCGGGCCGACCCGCGGGTCGTCGCCGCCTATCTCGGCGAGGAGATGGAATAGACATGCTTTCGGTAGATCGCCTCGCAGTGTCTTATGGACCAGCACAGGTGCTGTTCGATATCTGCTTTTCGGTTGGCACCGGCGAGGTCGTCACGCTGATCGGCCGCAACGGCATGGGCAAGACGTCGACAATTTTCGCGCTCATGGGTCTGCTACCGGCGCACAGCGGTACTGCCGTCTTTGATGGGCTTCCGCTTATCGGACTGCCGCCTTTCCGCATCGCGCAGGCCGGGCTCGGGCTGGTGCCCGAAGGTCGCCAGGTGTTTCCGACACTGACGGCTGAAGAAAATCTCATCGCGACCAGCGCCGCACGCTTTGGCTCGGCGCGCTGGACGCTGGACCGCGTTTACAACTTCTTCCCGTCGTTGGCCGAACGGCGCAGCCATATGGGCAATGAATTGTCCGGTGGAGAGCAACAAATGCTCGCAATCGGCCGAGCGCTAATGACCAATCCCAAGCTTCTGATCCTCGACGAGGCAACGGAGGGTTTGGCGCCGAAAATCCGCGCCGAAATCTGGCAGTGCCTGGCCCGGCTCAAACAGGAAGGCCAGGCGATCCTGATCGTCGACAAGCACCTGGATGCGCTGCTGCGCATCGCAGACCGCCATGTAGTGATTGAGAAAGGCCACGTGGTGTGGACCGGCAGTTCGGATGCGCTCGCTGCCGATCAAATCGTTCGCCAACGCTATCTCCAGGTTTGACGGGCCGGTCACGTCGTTACCGCGTGTTCGACCAAACTGAAACTTGCTGGTCCGCATAGGACCAATAGCGGATTTTCTTCGGATATCGGCTTGCCGCGTAGGCATGTCCGCTTTGTGCCAAGCGGACATCCGATAGAGCCTTATGGCCCCGGCATCATCTTGGTCGGCTTCTCCAGCAGGGAAAAGTCAGAACTCTTGCAGTTCACATCCGGATTGGTGGACGCGAACATGCCGAGCGGGTTGTTCTTGAACAACCAGGCATGCAGGTCGTAGTGCACGTACTCCTTTGGAATAAGCGGTTCGTGTCCCTCCATCGGGCCC
>JBARNC010000538.1:0-1921 GCA_049802775.1 Pseudolabrys sp.
TGCACTATTGGTCTCACAGGTTCGGCGTTTCACCCGAGGAACTCAAACGGGCCGTTAGTAAAGCCGGCGTGATGGCCGATGAGGTCGCTCGCGCACTCGGGAAGTCGTGGCTGCTGAACATACGCACCCCGCCGAACGACGTTGCATAGCGAGCCGCGCAGCAACTGTGCACGCGCCCCGTTTCTTCAAGAAGTGGATATTTTGGCGCGTGGCGCGATGCGCGCTTTGGGTCATAAGCGGACATTGCGGCCTGTCCGACCGATGTCTGCTTTACCCCCGAAAGCGGACGTTAGCCCGCCTCACTGCCATGTCCGCTTTGTGCCGATAGCGGACATTGCGCACTTATTCGATCACCTCGTCGGCCGCCACAAGGAGGCCTGGTGGCACCGTAAGGCCGAGCGCCTTCGCCGTTTTGAGATTGATACTCAGCAAATATTTCACCGGCATTTGCACAGGAAGCTCCGATGGCTTTGCGCCTCGCAGGATATTGTCCACATAGCGGGCCGAACGCCCAAAATTGTCGCGGAAGTCTGCGCCATAGGAAACAAGAGCGCCGTCTCTGGCAAAGACCGGGTTCTCAAAGACCGTAGGCAAATGGTTGCGCGCCGCCAGCGATATGATCGTCGCGCGGTGGTTAGTGATGAAACTGTCTGGTCCACCAAAGAGGGCACCGCCGGGTTTGCGGCCGAGCGAGATAATGAGTGTTTCAATCTCGGCGTCGCTGTGAACGGGCGCTGCGATCGGCGCAATATTGAATGACTTGGCGGTGGTCTCGAACACGGGCATGAGCATCGAGTTCACGATGGGAGCGGTATCAGGATTGAACATCATGGCGACGCGTTTGATGCCCGGCGCGAGCTCTCTGAGCAATTCAAACGACTTGCTCACTACTGACGCTTCAAGCACGCTGAACCCAGTAATGTTGCCGCCTGGACGGGACAGGCTCGCTACGAAGCGGTTGCCGACCGGGTCGGCGATAAGCGCGAATATAATCGGGATGGTTTGCGTCTCGCGGGCAAGCGCGGCGGTTGTCGGGGTCGAAGATGCCAGCAGCACGTCGGGTTGCAAACCGATAAGCTCTTTTGCGAATGTGTGCAGCAAATCGACGTTGCTGCCGCCCCAGCGCACGTCGATCCGCACATTGCGGCCTTCGGCCCAGCCGAGCTCGGCAAGATGCCGCGTGAATTCCGCGAGCAGCGCCTGACCTTCTGGATCGGTTGAGGCATAACCCATGAGCACGCCGATCCGCCGAATTCGGTCCGCTTGCTGCGCGCGCGCCGCGACGGACCATGCGGCCGCGGCACCGCCAAGAAACGTGATGAACTCGCGTCGCCTCATAGACGCCCCTCAGGCCGACGACGGCACATTAGCATACCGCTACGGCTGAGTGCCGGGTTGTGCGGCACAGCAATATCAGGCGCCGAATGTCCGCTTTCGGGGGTAAAGTGGACATAAGTCCGACAAGCGCCAATGTCCGCTAATAACCCAAAGCGGACTTCAGGCCCCCTTGCAGAGACATTCCAGCGTGAAATAATTCATACGTGGCATCGTATTGGGGGGTACGACACGCTCGCGCGACTCTCATTGAAATATTTGGTTTTCGAATTCATTATCGGCGCTTTCAGTTCATACCAATCGGCGGCAACCGTAACTTTTGAGCCAGGCTCTGGTGTTCTGGGGTCAAGCACCTCGACTAAAGAAAAACCGATGCCCATGAGCAACGATGACGACAAGCGGCACATGTACACTCGCTGGCGGAATTCGGAGGTCATCAGAAATTTTCATCGGCTTGGACTGCTTGTTGCAGCGAACATCCTCGCTGCGGGCCTTTTGTTAATGGCAAAGGATGCACTTGGCCTGAGGCTGTGGGATTTGATTCCAGCTGACATTCCAATTCTCGCGGGCGGAATCGCTATCGGCC
>JBARNC010000539.1:0-6989 GCA_049802775.1 Pseudolabrys sp.
GTTCAAGACGGCGCGGGAGGGCAAGCCGTGATCCTCAAGTCGGAGACTTACCATTTCCATCGTCTCGATCTCACTCGCCAAGCCGGCTTCATTGTTACGATCTACGATGAGGATGGGCTAAGGCTCGCTGCCACAGCGCCTTGCTACTCCCGCCGAAGCTTTCAGCGAAGCGCGAAAGATCGTCGACAATAAAGTCGAGGGACCGAGAAAATAGAGGCGATGTCCGAATTCAAGGCGCGTTAGTTGGCGACCACGGTCGTAGCCTTACGAGCTTTCGAGGGACGAAGGTTCGGCCGAGGTCGCCTAGTCCACATGGAGTGATTGGACTGAGCTGGATCATGCAACCAATCCGTTAAAGACTCGTTGCTGACAGGACAGCAAAAGCAAGCCGAATAGAATCAGCTATTATTAAGTTGTGCCCCGATGGAGGACTGCGATGATGCAGCAACTCATCAACTGGTGGTGCGATCTTATCGGTATTTGTGATCCTGCAATTGCCCAAACGATAAGCAAGCTTTTGGGTGGCGCTGGCGGAACTGTGATTGCCTATATGGCGTTTGCTGCCGCCCTTGGCATTTGCGGCCTGCTAGTAAATGCCTTGCTCCGCCCTATGATATGATTGTGGTTGGTCACTTTGCGCTCAAGCGACTCGCAAGCGAGCAATGGCGGATTTCAAGGCGGGTATTTGAATTGCAACGTTTTAAAAGAAAGGGGCGGAGTAGTTTGCTCCGCCCCAAAGCCCGGTTACTTACGTTCGCTTGTACTCGTTGCGTGTGTGCTCAAGTACAAAGAGGCGGATCGCTGAGGATAGATTACCGTGTGCGCGCTTCTCGTCGATCTTTGCGACCAATGCCGATAGCGTCGCCTGTTGAGCGTGCGCGATTTCTTTCAGGTCATCCCAGAAGGCATCTTCAAGGCTGACACTGGTCTTGTGTCCATCAATGACGATGGAACGTTTGATAACTGACGATTTCATCGGGGCACCCCTTATCCTTATACCGTAGATTCGGGTCAAATGCACCATTTTGTGATGGCCCACACAGATAGATTGCGCAGGCTCCCTTATTTTTCACGAACAATAAGAACATAAGGGGGTTAGTCATGAAAACTGAGAAAACCGAGAAAGATATCCCTGCGCTTTTAGAGTTGCTGAAAATGGAAGCCGAGCAATGGCCGGATCCTGGAAGTGGCGAGGTTTCGCAGAGCGACTTATTCCGTCGTGATCAAACCTTACTCGAAATGTGGCCGGAAGCCTGCCGACGCACAGGCGTCGGGGCGCGTGAATTTCCGCCCGGAGTAATCCAACTCTGGAAAAAAGAAATGGGTCGGCCCAACTGATTCAAGGGAACAAGCTGACCGTGTTTCATGCGCAGAATAATCATTACTACCGCAGAAGCATAGGTTCGTTCGCGATCTGCTCGCTAGTTGTTCTCCGGCTTTATTGCCTGAAGTAGCCGCTTCACGGCCTGCTGCACGGGAGATTCGTCCTCTTTGGATTCGCTCGGCGGCGGCGCGGAGGGTGTCGCTTGGCTCGTGCGCTTGCGCTTGGCGGCGCGACCACGCGAGGGCTCCGGCTTCTTCAATAGGTAGGTGGCGATGGTGACAGCTAATTCAGGGGTGACGGGATAGTGCTCGCTAACGAAATCCGCTGTAGTCTTGGTCACGCTTTGCGGCGATTTGTGACAAGCCGCGCAATGGGATGCGTAAAGTTGGGCGCCGGTCTTGTTCTTGTCCAAGTTTTCCTGCGCCCCGGCCGAGCTTGCGAGACACAGCACTAGAGAACTGACTGTCAGCCGGATACCACTTAACATCGTCTGGCTTGTTGTCCTGGACACGATCAGAACGTCCCTTCAATAACGCGCGTGGCCGCCGCTTATTTTTCATCAGGCCCTTCGAAGTTTTCGATCAACCACCATCGCAGCCCATACAGCCAGGCGCATCGAAAATCCCGGCCTCTATTTCCTGCACGGCCAAGCCGCCCGCAAGGCCTCACGGGCTAAGGCCATAAACCCTTCATGCAGCTTTGCAGGTTGGCTGTCGATGTACTGTACGACGACGCGAACAGCTTGTTCGTTCGTACCGGTTAGTGGGGCGCATACGCCGGGTGCTGTATATACAAGCGCTCTAACTGTGCCGGCGCAGTAGCCCTGAGCAAAAACAGCTTGACTAGTCCTTGTGAGAAATTCCCGGCAACCCGGCATAACGAAATTGGCTGTTGCTATGTCTTCGGCCAGCGCTTCCTCGCAGTGCAAAATTATCGCCGCAATGAACGCGGTGCTGCGCAATAGTTGAAGCATTGACATCCCCTGACGACCGACTTCGGATGCGCCAATTACGCTAACTTAAATCAGGCTCGGCGGTCTCGACCATTCATGGGGCACTGCACGCGCACGACTGGTCGCCTGGGTCAGAACGTCCCCTCAATAATTCGCGTAGTGCGGAAAGCAGTCCGAATGGGAGCCTCGCACCTTGACCGAAAGCCGCGGCACGGTTCATTTTATCCGTAGCCAAAATGCAGTCAGCCCAGGCCCCGAAAATTCCATTTTGTGGCGCAGCCTCCGCCACTGAGGAATTGCTACCAGAGCCGACCCAGGTTGAGATCGAGCTGCAACGGCTGACTGACGAAAACGCCCAGCTCCGCTTGCAGCTCAAGCACCTTCAGGCCGCACTCAAGATCGCCGCCAATGTCTTGCAGCCGTACTTTCACCGCCTCAATGGTCGGGAATCATGAATCCTCGGGTCGGGGAGTACGAGATCCAAGCGATCCAGCAGATGACGGACGATGATTTCGAGTTGTATTTAGACAATGCGGTGATGCTCTCTTGCCAGAGCCAGGGACCAATGCCGCCGCATGTGTTCCGCTCTGTGCTGGTGTTGCTGCGCTCTGCGCAATATCGGCAAGGCAAAGGCGAGGGTCCAAAGACCACATCGCCTTTAAAGGATTGGAGCGGGTGAAGGGAATCGAACCCTCGTCATCAGCTTGGAAGGCTGTTGCTCTACCATTGAGCTACACCCGCAAATGCCCAAGATTTCGGCCTCTTTAGTTAGACGCGCTCACTTGCGCCCGCCAGGCGGGACATAAAATCGTTCCCGCTATAATAGTAGTGAAATAGTGGATTTGGGTTCGTTTTGCCAAACTGAAGAATGTTCGTTCAAGGACTCTGGTCCTAACAATAGCGGTGGGCGTGCCAAAGCCAGCGTGTACGGGCATTGTCTTGGCGTTTAGTTTCCGGCGACGTCGTGCGTTTTGGCGGCTTGCCCGCGCTTGGCCGCCTGACGGTTTACATGATCCGTCTTAGTGCGCGGGCCGGTGGATTGCTGCGCGACTGTTACATGGTCCGCTAATGCCTGCAGGCGCGGGTTCAGCGGTGGCAAAGGGATCTGGTCCGGTCCGTTCCATGCAAGCAGGCCGGCGATCTCCTGGCAGGGCGCTGGTCGTGGAAGTTTGACCGCCGGGCTGCCGGCTTGGACAAAAGTCCACGTCTCCACTGGCCAGCCGGTAATAGCCTTGACGTAGTCTTGCGTTTCCTGCGGCAGCGGGCCCTTGTTAGTGAGCCAATCCGCAATGCGTCTGGGACCCGCATTATAGGCAGCGGCGGCGAGGCCAAGATTGCCGAATTTCTGATACAGATCGCGCAGCAAGCGCGCCGACGCCGGTATCGCTTGCACTGGATCGAAGGGATTATCGAGGCCCCTATCGGTAGCGGTCTCCTCCATGAATTGCGCGATGCCCAACGCGCCGGCCGAGCTGATGGCGCTGGGTCTGAAACTGCTTTCCTGGTACAATAAACGAATAAAGAAATGCGCAGGCAGATCATTGCTGCGTGCCGCCTCAGCGAGCGCGTCGCAGATTTCCTCGCGCGAGCGGTAAATGGTTGGCTTAAGAAGTGGACGAAGCGGCGCCAGAGGCAGAACGACAGGTTCGTACCCTGGTGCCAAGTCTGCGGCAATGTTTTCCGGTGGTTTGCTCGGCGGCAAATCGATCGTCACCGGAATCGTATGGTGCGATACGAGCATCAGCCAACCCCCGACAAAAACACCGACGATGCTGACGGCAATGTCACTGATAAGGCCAATGCGCGTTCGGTGCACGACCGTGCTGGGCAGCAAGCCAACGATGAGGCCGACCAACAGAATGATGAAAATGTTTTCGCCTGAGAAATACATTGGCCCGGGCCCGGTTCGTTCCGAGAACGATCGCGCGTTAGCGTGACAAATATGAGGCAGAGGCCCTCAATAGACCAACTCGGCTTGGTTCAGCTGACCCAGATCAATGTAGCGCGGACGGCAGTCATGGCGCTTTTCGGGGCAGCCCGGTGTCTTCGTTCGTGTCCCGTTCTCTCCCTCCCCAACGTGATTGCTACCCGTGGTTGGTCTCCGACGTTAGGGCCGCACACTATCAGGGCGCGGCGATTTATCGGCTTGTCTAGCGGTCGTGGCGGGTGCCGAACACAGTTATGTTATGGCCAAACCCGATATATGAAATGCAACTCCCTCGTCTGCAAAGCCCGCGCGGTAGAACGATGGTCTCTTCGCGATTTAAATTCCTTGTGTGTTTCGCTTGGATCGTTTTCGCTCGGAATGCCTTCGTGAGCTCAGCAATGGCACAGTCGTTCTAAGTCCCGGCGGCGACTATGAAAGCCATTTTGAAGAGGTTTTGGTCGTTATAATCTCGTTGGTGCTTCTATTGTTTGCAGCAAGATACTCCTACAGAAGTGGACAGCTGGATTTTGCTTTGGACTGGTTTGCAGAACGAATTCGAACAATAATCAGGCGTTAGTGCGCGGACGGGGCGTTCAGGAATTTCCTTGCCGTAATTTTAGAGAGACGTGTTCTACGTCCTTGGGTTGGCGCCGTAGGAATCGTCGTCATCTGGCTTGAAACCGCGAAAAGCCCAGCCCGCTGCTAAGCCGAAGAGTAAAAGCGCAATCGGCGGTCCAAACAACAAGACAGGAATCGCGAGGAAATCGCGAGAGTTTTGGATTCCGCTCTGTATTGCAAAGATTGTTAAATAAACGACCCATCCCATAATCCATGCGGCGGACAGCAGAAGCCAGATGCGGATTAGCCCGCGCCGCCAATTCAACGCCTTCGTAGGTTCATTGACTTGCATGTCGGAAGCACGACGAGGAATTCCAAAGCGAACCATCGCGACTGCTCCTCAAAGTCTTCATTCTACCGGATCGAACGCTCACTTCAGAGAGTTTACTTGCGATATTTGAGGCTCATGCCGGCCTTTAAAGGCACCCCTTGCCGTGCACACCTGGACGGCCTCCGTTCTCGTCGATGAATTCGATATCGGCCCGTTCTTAGCCTGCCTCGCGGCGACCAGCATCCATCATTGACCTATAGCCGCCGGGGTAATAGCAGCGACGCGTGCGGATCGTCATTTTCCATGGCTACCTGCTGCGCGGCACCGGTAGCAACATCTACAACGCCAACTTGGCGCGAGCGTTGGCTGGATTGGGCCACGAGGTGCACTTGTTCTGCCAGGACCGGACGGCACTGCAGCCGAAGGGCGTGACAATCCACGTGCCCGACATTGGGCGGCTGCTTCCCGTCTACGTGGCTGATCACTATGAGGGCTTTGACGCATTGCCATTCCCGGAAATCGATGAGACCTCGCTCAGTCACTACCTCGACGCCAACATCGCTGCGATCCGCTCCGTGCCATCGCCAGACATCGCGCTTGCTAACCATCTGGTGATGGGCCCCGTGATCCTCGCGCGTGGTCTGGAAGGGCGGGCGCCATATGCCGTCAAGATCCACGGGAGCGCGCTGGAATACACGGTTCGGCCGCACCGGGAGCGCTTTCTGCCCTACGCGCTTGAAGGGATTCGCGGCGCAGCGGGCGTGCTGGTGGGTTCGCATCATACGGCCGAAAGCCTGTGGGAGGTGCTCTGCGATGAGCCCTCGCTGCCCGAACGGACGCGGCTCGGACCGCCCGGAGTGGACGTGAAATCCTTCTGCCCTCGCCGGAAAGAGGAGGCCGCCATCGGCTTGAGGCAACTCGCGGACAAGCTCGCGGCCAGTATGACGACCGACTGGGGAGGTGAAGTTGGCGCTGCAGAGGCGCTCCGCAAGCTCGATCCACACTGTGATCATATCGTGAGCTACGTGGGCAAGTTGATCGTCTCGAAAGGGGTCGACCTGCTTCTTGCCGCTTGGCCGCTTGTGGTGGCGCGCGTGCCAGAGGCCCGGCTCGTTGTGGTCGGGTTTGGGATGTATCGGCAAGCATTAGGTCAATTCGTGGACGCGCTCGGCCGCAGGGACATGGAGGCGCTGCACAAAATCGCAGCGCATGGACGAACACTTGAGGGAGGTCCTCCAGGAGAGCTCAGATATCTGCGCGCCTTCCTTGAGAGTGTGAGTGACGAGTGGTTGCGGGCGGCGCCCGCCGCGGCCGCGCGCATTCACTTCACAGGACGGATTGAACACGATGATCTGCCCGCCCTACTGTCAGTCTGCGAAGCGCAGGTAATGCCGAGCACCTTTCCTGAAGCATTCGGCATGGTGGCCGTCGAGGCGGCCGCCTGCGGCGCACTGCCGCTGTCTGCGCGGCACTCGGGGATGGCCGAGGTTACTGGCACGCTGGCACCCGCGTTGCCCGAGAAGTTGCGGCCATTGCTCTCGTTCGAAATCGGGCCAAGGGCTGTGGAAGAAATCGCCAGCAAGCTGGTCGCTTGGCTCACTCTTGACGCCGCCGCGCGTGAGCGCGCTAAGTCGGCGCTAGCGAACGAGGCGGCGCACCGCTACAGCTGGGAAAATGTGGCAAGAGGAGTGATCGCGGCGGCACGAGGGAGACTCGCCGAGCTACCCCGTCCAAACCGCCCTGCCCATTAGATTATTTGGGCTTATTGTTAACGCGCCTAGGACCTCCCAGATTTAGGTGAAAACTTGGGTTCGTTTTGCCAACTTGCAATCTGTGGTTGTCCGCAGTGTTCTGATTCTGCCGACCATAAGCACAAAGCCGCCAGGCGGGCTGGATG
>JBARNC010000540.1:0-5265 GCA_049802775.1 Pseudolabrys sp.
GCGACCGGCCGCGCGGGCGGCGCAGCGGTCGGCGCAGTCATCGGCGGTGCAACGGGTGCGGCTATCGGTGCCGAGGCTGAGCGGCGGCGCGGTGGCTATTATTGGTGGCACGACGGATGCTACCGCCGCTATCCCGATGGCGGTTATGTGCGCGTGAATCGTGGCAACTGCTACTGAGGCCGACGCTCGTACTTGTCCGCTGTTACTCCAATAGTGGACAAAGGCGGGAGCGTCTGACGCGCTCGTGACCGCCATGTCGCCGCGATCGCGGCTAGAATGTCGCATGGTCCACGCGATCCAGCTCGCGCTTTTCATCGCGTTCATGCTGGCAGGTGGCGCGGCCAATGCCGCCGACGACAGCGCCTCCGCATGGACCGCGCTGCGCGCCGACGGGCATGTTGCGTTGATCCGCCATGCCTCGGCGCCGGGCCCGGTCGGCGATCCAGCCGACTATAAGCTCGATGACTGCGCGACCCAGCGCAACTTGAGTGAACAAGGCCGCGCGGAGGCGCGCGCCCTCGGCGAACGCTTTCGCACGCAGCGGGTCAAGGTCGGCAAGATTGTCAGCTCCCAGTGGTGCCGCTGCCGGCAGACGGCCGAATTGATGAACATCGGTCCAATCGAAGTTGCGCCCACTTTCAACAACGCCTTCGTATTAAACGCCACGCGCGACGCGCTGACCGCTGGTGCGCGGGCGACGATCGGCGCGTGGCGCGGGCCGGGCACGCTGGTGGTAGTCACCCACGGCGAAAACATTCTGGCAATGCTCGGCGTCCGCCCGCGGGAGGGGGAAGTCATTGTAGTGGTGCCGGACCCGGCCAGCGAGAATAAGATGAGACTCATCGGCCGGATTGGGCCGTCCTGAACGCCGTCGGCCGCTATCGGCAGTGTGACCCGCGTTTATCAATATAGCTGACGACAGAGCGTTGCCTGACCACGGCAGCTGTCTGCTGAATAGACCGCTGCCCTCCGAAGCTGGAGTCTTTTTGTCAGCGGCGCTTATTAAACATCCTATTGGATCAAGGGCCGGCGGATTCAACGATAGCCCCTTTGCACGAAGCGCCACGTCAGCGGCACGAAACTCGCACGTAAACCGTCTGCTAATTTCCAGAACCGGAAGTGGTGGCCTCTAATTGCAATGTCCGCTTTACCCCCGAAAACGGACATGTGCAGTGCAACTCGGCATGTTGGCTGCGCCTCGGCCGGCACCTCCTTGCCGAGCGAAACGGCCCAGGCGACAATCATCGCCGTGAGAACGAGCACATACGTCCCTCGAGCCACTGTGCTAAGCATTGCCACGCCTCCGTATTTTTTTGTGAGCATGGTCCAAGGCCGCCGTCGAGCATGGACGTCGTTAATTTTTGGTTAATCCGCCTAACCCCTTGAAATCGCGGGTAGCCGGCGGCTCGCCCGGTGGACGTGTAGGCGCCGCTGTCGTAGTTTTCGCCGCGTTCCAATCATCTTTCATTCGGAGTTTGCGATGGCCGGCCCTGTGATTGCTGTTACCGACACTGTTTTCCCCTCACTCGATCCGGCCAAGGCAGCGCTGGCGCGGCTCGATCCGACCTATCGCATGTCGAAGAGCGTCAATGCCGATGACATCGTCGCGGTGGCCAAGGACGCGGACGCCGTCCTTGTGACGTACGCAAAGCTCACGCGCGAAGTGCTCATGCAGTTCACCCGCTGCAAGGCCATCGGCCGCTTCGGCCTCGGTGTCGACAACATCGATCTGGTCACGGCCAAGGAAAAAGGCATCGCCGTCAATTACGTCCCAGACTACTGCATCCGCGAAGTCTCCGACCATGCCATGGCGCTGCTGCTGGCGCTGATCCGGAAAATTGCGCTGTCCAACAAGCTGGTACAGACCGGCCGCTGGGAAATGCCGGCGGTGGTGCCGATCCGCCGCATCGAAGGCACAGTGCTCGGCCTCGTTGGCTTCGGCCACATTCCGCGCCTGGTCGCGCCCAAGGCGCAGGCTTTCGGCATCAAGGTGATCGCCTACGATCCTTATGCCAAGCCGGAGGTATTCAAGGCCGCCGGGGTCGATAGCGTGGACTTCGATACGCTGCTCAAGACGTCCGACTACGTATCCGTACATGCGCCATTGGTGCCGGCGACGCGCGACATGATGAACGCCACGGCTTTCGCAAAAATGAAGAAGGGCGCCTATATCGTGAATACGGCACGTGGGCCGCTTGTCGACGAGCCGGCGCTCGTGGCGGCGCTCAATTCTGGTCAGGTCGGTGGCGCCGGGCTCGACGTCGTTGCTGCCGAGCCGCTTGCCAAGGATTCACCGCTGCTTGGCCGCGACGATGTCATCATCTCTCCGCATACAGCATTCTATTCTATCGAAGCGCTCAATGAGTTGCAGACAAAATGCGCAACTGACGTGGCGCGTGTGTTGAGCGGCGAAAAGGCGATTTACCCGATCAGCGCATGAAGAGATTTGCGATAGGTCTAGCTTCCATCATCCTGGGGCGCGCGAGCGAAGCGAGCCTCGAAGGGTGACGGGTGTAGCCGTCACCCTTCGAGGCTCGGCCTTCAGCCGAGCACATCTGGGTGACGATCCCGTTCCGCGCGGTTAGAACAAGTTATGCTCGACCGCACCGACCTCGAACCGGTCTTCTTTGCGCCCTTCGTCTCGTCCCTGATGCGGGTCGAGCCGCAATGGATCGACTACAATGGCCATCTCAATATGGCCTATTACAACGTACTGTTCGACCGTGCTGTCGATGAGGTCTACGAGCTCATCGGAATTGGCGCCGAATATCTGAAAAATCATAAGCATTCGACCTTCACCGCCGAAGTCCATGTGCGCTATGTACGCGAGCTGCATGAAGGCGATCCGGTGCGGGTGACGTTCCAGCTCCTCGACTACGATTCAAAACGCATCCACTATTTTGAGCAATTGTTTCACGCGACCGAAGGCTGGGTGTCGGCGACGTCGGAAAACATGACACTGCACGTCGATATGACGGCGAAGAAAGTTACGCCGTTTCCCGCCGCAATCATGCGTACACTTGCACGCATGAAAGTCGCGCACGCGCAATTGCCGCGGCCGGAAGCCGCGGGGCGGCACATCGCGATGCCGCAGAGAGACTAATAACGCCTATTTTCCCACCAGCTTGGCCGCGTCGTCGCGTATGCTGGCATCGATCAGCGAAGCCGTGGGCACGGTCTTCGGAATGACACCGGCCTTGACGAAGAGTTCCTGCATCCAATCGATGCGGTCGACCGGTATCGCCAAGGTCGGATCGATCTGTTTGTCGCGGACTGCCTGATCGGTGATGAATTCAGCACGCTTGTCGTCCGGCTTGGCATTTGTCATATCATGGGCGACCTTGACCGTCTCGTCGCGATGCGTGGCGGCATATTTGTAGGCGTCCATTTCCGCCGCAACGAATTTGACTAGGTCGTCGCGGCGCTCGGCCAGGACCTTGCTGCTGGTCGCCACGCACAATCGGATGAATTTCGGCACCGCACTGCCGCCTTTTGCGAGTACCTTGATGTTGGCCGGCATGACCACCTCGAACTCATTCGACACCACCGCGGCATCGGTAATGCCTGCGACCAGCGACTTGTAACGGTCGAGATCGGCGCCTTGCGTCGCCAGTTTCACGTCTGCAAATGGAACGTTGGCGGCGTCCAGCATCCCGCGGAACAGCAGGTCAGGCAGCGATCCTGGCGAGGAAATGGCGACAGTCCTTCCTTTGAGGTCCGCCAGAGTCTTTATCTCCGCCTTGGCCAGAACGACCTGCGGCACGCCCGGCCAGGTGCAGCCGACAATCTTGATGCCGGTGCCTCGCACGCCTGCCACGATCGATTCCGCCGCGCCCATGTCGACGCTGTCGATGTCGCCCGAAATCAGGGCTTTCATCAGGGTTGCGCCGGCCTTGATCTGAAGGATCTCCACCTTCAAACCGCTCTTGGCGGCGAAGCCTCCTTTGTCGACCATCGCAATGAAGCCCGCATCGCTCTTGGCTTCCAGGATACCGTGCTTCCAGACTTTCTCTTGCCCGTTGGCAGGGAGGCCGCAGGCGAGAAAAACGGCGGCCGCGAGCGCGAATGATTTATTTTGCAGGGGTGAATCCTCCGACCGTGGCTTTGTTCGTTGCGGAAGCTAGGTCCTTCGGTGTTCGCAGGCAATACAACGAACCCCCGTAGGCAATCCAATTCTGTCGTCCCCGCGGAGGCGGGGACAGGAAAATGCTTCGTGCCACGTTGACAACTGCGAGGCACTATCAGCTTCTTAAATTCGAAACTCGCCGCCGCGCTTGTGGCCCGTGTCGACGCTGAGAAAGAGCTGCTCCAGCGTCGGCCGCTTCTTGATCAGGCCCTGCTCGTGAGAATAGCCGACAAGAGTCTCGAGTACTTTGCGGTTCTTCTCTGTGAGCCCGTATTCCCAAGGGTCGGGCCCAAGCACGCGCTCCTGCTCCTCCCAGGCATCACGATACCAGGCAAGCGGAACGATACGCGGGTTTGCCATGCGCTTCATCGCGATGGCCTTTGCTTCATTGAAGGCCCTGAACAAGTTCACGGCGAGCCATGGATGCTCGTCCGCAAGTGCGTGACGGATACCGAGAATATGCATGATAGGGAAAATGCCGGTGCGCTTGTAGTAGGCCACCTCTTCCCCCTTGTGGTCGGGAAATAATCGCGCGACGCGCGGATCCCTTGCGACAAACGGCTTGATTAAATCGGAATGGAAAACTGCGTCGAGCTCGCCCTCGGCCAGCATGGTCTCGACCGATTTGTCGTTCGGCAGGCATGAATATCTGATGTCCGCCGGCACGGTGACTTTGACGTCGTCCTCGATCTCCGCAACCCAGTCGATGCTGTTCAGCGGCACGCCATATTCGTGTTGCAGGATGCCACGTATCCAAAGCACGGCGCTGGTCATCAGTGTCTTCACGCCGATCCTACGGCCCTTCAGATCTGCGGGCTTGGTGATGCCCTTCGACGTATTGATGAACATGAAACCATGGCGGAAGCGACGATGCAGAAACACCGGGATGGCCCGGAACGGCCAGTCATTGTCGCGCGCAGCGAGATAGGAAGAGCTGGATACTTCCGCCACGTCGAATTCGCTGTTGTTCAGAAAACGCCAGTGGCGCGTCGCGGAATCCATGTCTGTCAGCATGGTCAGATCGACACCGTCGACTTCGACCGTTTCATTGAGCAGAGGGCGAGCGATGTCGTAGTCGCCACAGGCCAGCGTGAGGCTCAGTTTTTTCAGCATCTACTCTCCCTTGCTCTGTTCAATGG
>JBARNC010000541.1:0-1653 GCA_049802775.1 Pseudolabrys sp.
CATTCGTTCAAACAGGTCTGGCGATCGGTCGTCGTCGCGACGGCTGCCGCGGCCTCGGCGTCGCCTTTCTCGGCGGCGGCTTGGGCTTGCGACAGGCTCATGGTTCCCTTCGCAGCAAAAGCAAAACTTGGCGACAACGCTACCAGCAGAATGCACAGCACAAAGCGCATGACGGCATCTCCCTTCTTCGCAGTTATTCGTTCCAACCCGGTAGCCCCGCACCATAAATCGTGGATGTTGGCGAAATTCTTTCTCTCTGGCTCCGATCTTACCACCGCAAAATCAAAAAACATTACAAACTAAAACCTGCAACCTGTTCTGCGTTGTTTGTTGCTTCCACCAGACTTCCCGCCCGCGCTCGCGCCAACTAGGAGCCGATGCCATGTGGAGCACGCTATTCACTATAACCTTCGTAATCGCCGTCGCCCTAAGCTTTGCTGCAATTATCACAGACACCATCAGCAATTTCCGTCTTTGATTCTTTCGCCGGAGAAGCGAACCACTCGGGCGGCCTTCGGGTCGCCCATTTTTTGCAGAAATAGAGTGGTACTGACGGTGCAGTAAAACTCAAGTCGGGAGCCGTAAATGCATAAGCGCGTACGCGCGTTCACTCTTGCGATTAGCCTCTGCCATATTGGCTTTGCCAACGCCCAGACGGATCAGTCCGAGTGCCAAGAGGCAATCGGTCGCTATAGCCGCGCTTCCAAAGAAATATCCGAATATGCTCGAATATATGGCAACTGCATATGGAATAGTCGCGGTCGGAATGATTGCTCCAGTGAGTTCAGTTCCCTCAAAGATGCTCAAGACGACTTTGAAAAAGCAGTTTCTAGATATCGCAAGAAGTGCAGACAGCGCGAATGACCGTGCGGACATAGTCAAAGGAATTAATGAAGCGTGTTGGATTGGTGAGAAGGCCGCCTGTGGGTGGCTTTCCTTTTAAGCTGTTTCGCGTTTGCCGCTGACACCACCATTCCCAACTTACTCTCAATTTCACACAGATTTCACACGGCTATCCCGGCTTATTTTAACGCCCCTTCGCGGGCCGGACGCGGGCAGTCACTGCAAAAAAGCCCCGCCGAGAGTGGCGGGGCAAGGAGAGGAGGAAGTGAAGGGGTTTTTGAAGCCTTCACGCAGTTAACCTGTATGAAAAGGGAAAGACTTGTAAGTGACGTGGCTCACATTCGCAGATAAGGGCCTCCGATATTCTCTATTTCGCGGAAGAAGGACGGGAGTGCCTCCCGCTCT
The DNA here is from genome assembly GCA_049802775.1 of Pseudolabrys sp. Taxonomy (GTDB): domain Bacteria; phylum Pseudomonadota; class Alphaproteobacteria; order Rhizobiales; family Xanthobacteraceae; genus Pseudolabrys. The sequence continues at coordinate 1,249 of JBARNC010000541.1, forward strand.
GATGCTTGAAAACTTGAAACTCATTATGATTTTTTTGCTGATAGCCACAACTATTGGGCTTTCGCAATTTGGTAGTGAGCGTCGAAATTGAAAGTGGCCCCATGTCCGCTTTGGGTCAAAAGCGGACATCTACCATGTCCGCTTCACCCCCGAAAGCGGACATTTGCAGCGCACAAAGGCATGTCCGCTTTACCCCCAAAAGCGGACATTGGCTGCAGTCTTCAAGAGATTATTCGATCACCTCATCGGCGCGGGCAAGCACTGCCGGCGGAATTGTTAGGCCGAGCGCTTTCGCGGTTTTGAGGTTGATGATCAACTCGAACTTGACCGGTTGCGTGATGGGCAGGTCGGCGGGCTTGGCCCCTTTGAGAACCCGTCCGGTGTAGACGCCGGCTTGTCGATACG
>JBARNC010000542.1:0-8159 GCA_049802775.1 Pseudolabrys sp.
GTGTAGTACCAGCAAGACGCCTGCGAGGCCGAGCGCGAGGCCGAGCCATTGCATCCGTGTCACGGATTCGCCCATAAAGCGATTGGCGATCGTCGACGTCAGGATGGGTTGAAGGCCCGGGATCAGCGCCGAGATACCGGCTGGAACACCCTGACTGATAGCGGTGAACACACCGCCCAGATAAAGCCCGTGGACGAGCGAGCCGGCGACCAGCGCGTGTTGCACCTCGTGCGCATTTGGTACTTTCGCGCCGCCGATGAACGCGATAGCGGCCATGATCAACACCACAAACGCCATGCGCACGGCCAGGAACGTGAGTGGTTCAATATATGGCAGCCCATAACGGGCGCCGATGAAGCCCGTGCTCCACAGAAGCACGAACAGCACCGGCGCGGTTGCGATCGCCAGTCGGCTCGGGCGCATGAAGGTCTCGGCACAGGGGGGCTTTTAATTGATCGACGGGTCGCCCCGCCTATACCACTTTCCGCGTGTCCATGCCTTCCCATCTTCGCGCGATTCGTCCTATGCTACGTTGCATGAGAAATTTCGAGGCATAGCTTCCATGAAATTGATTGCGTTTTATGTCATTTTCGTCCTGATCGGCGACGCTATCGCCTATTTCATTGGTCGAACAGTCGAACATTGGTCGCCGACCGCGAGTTTGCCCGTGTTCCTCGCCTGTTTTTTCTTTGTTTACTGGGCTGCTTGGCGGCTAGCAATTCGCACAACCTGATCCTTCTGGTTTCTGCAAGGACACAGTCTAAATTCGAGAACCGCTGCGATGGCTAGCGGGTTTCCTTCATTCGAGACGACGCAAAGCGTCCCGGCGAACCAAGGAGGATGCTTCAACGTCAACCACGACCAGCACGCCCGGCACCGCGACCCCGCTGAGCATTACCGGCTCTGGCTCGTCAGCGACGCAGCCACCCCGGCGCCGTCGAAGAGCGGCACGCAGGCGCCGGGGCAATGACTAATTTGCGCTCTTTTCGCCTGAGAGCTATCCGTCGGCGCGCAGGCGCATTGATCGCACCACGGAACTAACGGGTACACGAAGCGGATGAGCGCATGGAACGCACTTACCCGAAAATCGAGTAGATGCCGAATCCGACCGTTGCACTCACCACCGCTTCAATCGCTTGAAACTGCATGCCGGTCAGTTCATGGCTGACATAGGGAAACAATATCCGCCCCATCGGCAGCATGATAGCGGCAATAAATGCAACGTATAGCAATTTTGTCAGTATATCTTTGTTGAACATGCAACGTTCCTCCCCCGTTTTTTCATTGTGACATAACGGGAGATGGTCGGGCAACCTCAGGTCATCAAGGAGGCATCGGTCGGAACGTCGTAGCCGTTGGCGAGCCGGTTGGTCTCATTGGCCATGCCGACAACGGCCATCAGCTCGCCAAACATCGCCTCGCTCATGCCCGCCTTGCGCGCTGCGGCGGTATGAGTGGCAATGCAATAAGAGCAGCCGTTGGTCACTGACACCGCCACATAAATCATCTCTTTGATGAGCGGATCCAGCACGCCTGGCGCCATGACTTCCTTGACGCTTTCCCATGTTCGCTTGAGCGTCACCGGATCACGCGCGAGATATTTCCAGAAATTGTTCACGTCCGGCACGTTGCGGGTTTTCTTGATGTCGTCATAGACGGCGCGTACCTGCGGCGACGCGTCGGTATATTCGATTGGTAGTAGCGTTGTCATGCGCGGCTCCTTCAGCACGCCAAAAGCACTGCCCCGATATTGTCATTGCCGAGCTTGCCCCGGCAATCCATGATGAGCTGCACCAAGAATAGCCATACGTAAAGCAAGCATAAGCTGACACTCATCATGGATTGCCGGGTAAAGCCCGGGCATGACGCCGAGTAAGTTGCACGGCTGGAGAACACTCATGCCAAAAACACCGGACTATTTCGCGGGAAAAACCATCATCATTACCGGCGCGGCGAGCGGCATTGGTCGCGCCACAGCCCTGATTTTCGCACGCGAAAAAGCCAATGTCGTTTGCGCCGACATCGACGAGGACGGGGTCCAAAAAACGGCCGAGAAAATCAACGCTATTGGTAGTCAGGCGCTGGCGCTGGCAATCGACGTGACCAAGCGCGTCGCAGTCGAAGACATGGTCCAGCTCGCCATCAACGGTTTCGGCAGCGTGCAATTCCTCTTCAATTCGGCAGGCGCGGCGATAAGACGCGCGAAATTCCTCGAAATCGACGACGATCTGTTCGACAAAACCTTCGACCTCAACGTCAAAGGTACGCTCTATCCAATGCAGGCGGTGCTGCCGCACATGCTCGCCAACAAATTTGGCGTGATCGTCAACATGGGCAGCATGTCGCACCGGCGCGGCGGGCCCGCGTCCTCGGTGCATTACGCGGCCGCCAAGGGCGCAGTGGTGACCATGACCATGGGCGTGGCGCGCGAGTTCGCGACTCAAGGTATTCGCGCGCTGTCGATTTCGCCGGGGCCGGTGAAAACGCCATTCCAGGCAGCCGCCAGCAGTTCACCGGAGCTAGTGCAGCGCTTTCTCGCGGACGTGCCGATGAAACGCTTCGCAGAACCGGAGGAAATCGGCGAACTGGTGCTGTTCATCTGCTCGGATGCCTGCGAGTTCATGACCGCCGACACCGTCTACGTGAACGGCGGCGGCGGCTGGCGTTGATCACGTTGTCGCAATCCAGATGCCTATGGCGACCGCGGCCAGGCCTGCGATCAGATTAAGGCCGATCCCCTCGCTCATCGCGAGCGCCCCAACGATGGACGCAAACACTGGATTGACCGTGATGGTGACCGCCGTCTTGGTCGGGCTTGTGCGCGAAAGCGCGAATACCCAGAGGACGAAGGCGCCCGCGCTCCCAACGACCCCAAGATAAACAATCGCCAGCCATTGCGACGAATCGAAACGCGCGGCGGCCTCGAAGCCGTGAATTGCCAGCGCCCATACCAGCAAGCTAAATGCTGCTGGGCCCATGCCGGCGGTCAGGAATGTAAGCGGATCGGAGCGCGTAATGAATGACCGTGACCACACGTTGTAAAACGACATGCACAGCGTAGCGGCGAACATGATCAGTTCGCCCCGCCAGGCGCCCTCCGGAGCGTCGGCCAGCCCCAGCATCAGCGCGAGAAACACGCCGGCTACGGCCACAACGACGCCAGCACTCTTTCGCGCCGTAATCTTCTCAACGCTGAGAACCGCGCCGACGAGCATGGTTGTCAGAGGCATTGTGGAAAGCGTCAGGGCGCCGCGCGCCGCCGTAGTGTAGCTGTAGGCGAGATTGAACAGTACCGAAAACGCGAAGAAGAACAGAATGCCGAGCAGCACGACTGCGATCCAGTCGCGCCCTTGCGGCCAACGGCCTTTCACTAAGAATGCAATCGGCAGCAGGATCAAGAAGCCGGTGCCGAAGCGGAACACGCCGAGTGTCACCGGATCAGTGGCGTGAATCACAAATCGCGTTGCACCGCCGGCAACGCCGCCGATCGCGCTCGACGTGATCGCAGCAAGGACCCCGACATGGTCGCGGGTCATGGCTATACTTTCAGGGGATCACCAATATGCGACGACAAATACCATGCCCAAGGCAACTGGAAAGACCAGGGTCGCGCAAGCGTTCAAAAACCTCTGAATCCTCTCGATTCATAGGCTTTGACTTGCCCGGCCCTGAAGCGTCAAAATGCGAATTGGGAGGGCGTAATCATGAAATGAAGCATGCTGCCATTATTGGCGTATCGACCATTGCGACGTTGGTGTGCGTACCATTTGAAATAGCGGCGAATGCAAAAGGCAGCGTGAAAATGCATTCGTTCCACTTTGGAAAACACTTTCGGTCGGCACATCACAACAAGAACTTTAATCAGTGGCCGTGGTGGGGCTACGGCGGACTTTACGCAATGCCGCCCTACGATTTCAGCTATAACGGCGACTATACTCAGCCGAGAACTGTCGTGTTTGTGTCTCAATCACCGAGCGCGCTCAGCTGTCAAAGCAGCAAGGAGATCAAGACAGTCCCAGCAGAAGGTGGAGGCACCCGCGAAATTACGATCACACGTTGCTGACCGGAACCGCGCAACTGCTCGTCGTCACACCGGCAAATTGTCGTGCTTTCTCGCCGGCATCTCCACATGCTTGTTCTTCAGCATTGCCAGCGCGCGGGCGATGCGGCGGCGCGTTGAGTGCGGCATGATGACGTCATCGATATAGCCGCGTTCGGCGGCGGCGAACGGTGACAGGAAGCGGTCCTCATACTCCTTGGTGCGCACGGCAATCTTCTTCGGATCGTCCAGATCAGCGCGGAAGATGATCTCCACCGCACCCTTGGCGCCCATCACAGCGATCTGCGCCGTCGGCCAGGCATAGTTAACGTCGCCACCTACGTGCTTGCTCGCCATCACGTCATAAGCACCACCGAAGGCCTTGCGCGTGATCACGGTGATCAGCGGCACCGTGCACTGGCTATAGGCAAACAATAGCTTAGCGCCGTGCTTGATCAGCCCGCCATATTCCTGGTCGGTGCCGGGCAGGAAGCCGGGCACATCTACGAAAGTGACGATGGGAATACCGAAGGCATCACAGAAGCGCACGAAGCGTGCCGCCTTGCGCGAGGCATCGCTGTCGAGCACGCCGGCGAGTACCATGGGCTGATTGGCAACGAAACCGACCGTGCGGCCGGCGATGCGCCCGAAGCCGGTGACGATGTTTTTCGCGTAGACCGCGGACAGCTCAAAAAAATCGCCCTCGTCCGCTACCTTCAGGATCAGCTCCTTGATGTCGTAAGGCTTGTTGGGATTGTCAGGCACCAGTGTGTCGAGCGATTCATCGATGCGGTCGGACTCGTCATAGGCCGGCCACTCCGGCACGCCGCTTTCATTGTTGGCGGGCAGAAAGTCGATCAGGCGGCGCATTTGAAGGAGACACTCGACGTCATTCTCGAAGGCACCGTCGGAGACGCCCGACTTGGTGGTGTGAACCGAAGCGCCCCCGAGCTCCTCGGCAGTGACGACCTCGTTGGTCACTGTTTTCACCACGTCGGGGCCGGTGACGAACATGTATGAGGTGTCGCGCACCATAAAGATGAAATCGGTCATCGCGGGCGAATAGACGTCGCCGCCGGCGCAGGGCCCCATGATCACGCTGATCTGCGGAATAACGCCGGAAGCGATGACATTGCGCTTGAACACCTCGCCATAGCCGCCGAGGGCCGCGACGCCTTCCTGGATGCGCGCGCCGCCAGCATCGAACAGGCCGATGATCGGGCAGCGCGCCTTCATCGCCATGTCCTGCACCTTGACGATCTTCTGCGCATGCGTCTCCGAGAGCGAGCCGCCAAACACGGTAAAATCCTTCGAGAAAAAATAAACCGCGCGGCCGTTCACCGTACCCCAGCCGGTCACAACGCCGTCGCCGGGGGTTTTCGACTTTTCCATGCCAAATTCGTTGGAGCGGTGCTCGACGAACATGTCGAACTCCTCGAACGAGCTCTTGTCGAGCAGCAGCTCGATGCGCTCGCGGGCGGTGAGCTTGCCACGCTTGTGCTGGGCCTCGATACGCGTCTTGCCGCCGCCGAGGCGGGCCTCCTCGCGCCGCTTCTCGAGTTTGTCGAGGATGTCTTTCATGGAATAGAGCCCCTGCTCGCGCGGAATCCAGCTGGGAAGGGGGATAGCATGGGCCGCGGCTAATTTCTCCTTGTCGTCACCGGGCTTGTCCCGGTGACCTCGCTTAGGTTGGCAGGGGCCCGCCCAGCGGGATGGCCGGGACAAGCCCGGCGATGGCAAAGGCGGGCTTGGCACCGTCCTTAAAGCCTGCTTACAAGCCTCCATGAGCGAACCGCAGACCGCCGCCGAACTGATCCAGCAGGGCCTCGTCCACCACCGAGCGGGCCAGTTGTCGCTCGCCATGGACCGCTATACGCAGGTGCTGCGCAACGACCCACGCAACGCCGACGCGCTCTATTATATCGCTGTGGTCGCCTGCCACGAAGGCCAGTTCCAGCAGGGCATCGATCTCGCACACCGCTCGCTGGCGTACCGGTCGGGGCAGGCGCGCGCGCACAACCTCATCGGTCAGGCGCTGCACCGGATGGGCAAGGTCAAGGATGCGCTTGAAAGTTTTGATAACGCGATCGAGTGCGACGCCAATTTCGCTGACGCCTATGGCAACCGCGCGAATATGTTAAGCGAGCTTGGCCGCCACGCTGAGGCACTGTCGAGCTTCGACCGCGCGGTCGCACTCAACCCCGATTCGCCAGGCGACTGGCTCAACCGCGGCGCCACCCTACACGCCGCCGGCCGCGCAGAGGAAGCGATCACAAGCTATGACAAGGCGATCGGACTCGATCCTGATTTCGGTGTGCCCCACTGCAACCGTGCCCACGCGCTTTTCGACCTGGGCCGCGATACGGAGGCGATCGCCGGTTACGACTGCGCTATCGCGCTGGAGCCGAAATTTGCCGAGGCCTATCTCGGCCGCGCGCTTGTCTTAAAGAAGCTCGCACGGCTGGAGGAAGCGCTCGTCAGCGTCGACAAGGCGATCGAGCTCAAGGGGGAAGTGGCCAAGATGCACGAGGCGCGCGCCAGCCTGCTGCGTTCGCTCGGCCGCGAGGACGACGCGCGTGCGGCCGACGCCAGGGCTGCAGAGCTCGCTACGAAAAAGCGCGAAGAGAGCCAAGCCGCGCCATGATGTCGTCGGCTGTGACCGGGATTCCGCGTATCCTTCTGCGTGCAGAAGGGGCCACGCTTTTCGTTGTCGCCGCCATTCTTTTAATCCTGGTGGCTGTTCGCTATCTTGTTTCTCGCACCCGACTTCAGCTTCGTTGGCTATCTCGGCGGCGCACGCACTCGCGCGATCGCCTATAACGCGGCGCATACGCTGATTGGGCCGCTGCTGCTTGCCACCGCCGGCTTGTTACTGCCTTTCTATATTCTTACTCCGCTCGCCCTGATCTGGGTCGCGCATATCGGCTTCGACCGCCTGCTCGGCTACGGGCTGAAATACGCAGCAGGTTTCGGCTTCACCCATCTCGGTCGCATCGGGCGTGCGTCAAGCGACGTGGCGTAGCACTGCCACTGCCGCCTGAAATTCGGCAAAGCGAAATGTGCGGCGTTCCAGCGCGAGCTCGTCGCGGCCCCATTGCGACATCTGCCAGTCCTCGTCCACATGCGCGGCCGCCCAAGCCGCATCGGCGACGAGCGCGTGATGTGCAAGCGCCAGCGCCAGCAGGCCGGAGCCGGTGAGCGTTGTGATCGATGACACCGCACCGAGCCGCCAGGGCTCGGCCGGTATCGCCGCACGCGCAACGGTGACCGCTTCGTGTGGTTGCGGCACATACACGACGCCTTGCGCCAGCACGAAGCGCGCGCCGAACCGTTCTCGCGCCCAGGCGAGCACCGGGTCCCAGGCTTGCACTTGCTTTTCGATCAGGCCGGCGGGTGCTTCGGCGCGGTAGAACAGCAAATCAGTGCCAAGATATTTTGCGACCTCGTCTGCGACCGGCTGCGGCCTTTCGCTGACCGTGTCGATCACCGCATTGGCGAGCCGCGTGAGCGGCATGCGCGCAGGGTCAATCACGTCGGTCTGCGCATCCCATTCCGCGGCGATGGCTTGCGCAAGGGCGCGCGAGGGCGCCGCAAGTGCGCGCCGTGATGGCGTCAAAACAGGCTTGCCGTCGAGCAATATTGCGACACCGCGCTCGCCGGGATCGCCTATGTGTGTCTGATTGTAGAAACGCCGTCGCAGGTGTGGCCGCACGGCGCGTCGAGCCGCTTCGGTCGGATCGAGCGGCTGGCTCTCGAAAACCTCAGTGAAAATCTCGCGCATTGAGATTGCTTTTGTGCGGCGCAATATGATCGGAACTAATTCCCTAAATGTTAATCCAAAACCGGAATGTTAAGGGCTCGATTGCCATGCTAACGCCTCTTTCAAGGAGCGAAAAACCTCACAAAGACTTGTGATTGATGGGTCTCAGCCATGACGGAAGGATAAGTAGCCTTGCAGGACTCTACCCAATATTATCCGCCCTCGGATTCGTGCCGAAAACAAGGCCGAACGAGGAGAATTGGAGCCGCTAGAGGCTGTGACGCGACGCCGTTTTAGTTGTACGGAGTAGCGGGGCGCGTTTCGAGGAAGTAATGAAGACTACCGACATTTCTGCGCCTG
>JBARNC010000543.1:0-4676 GCA_049802775.1 Pseudolabrys sp.
CTGAAACGTCCAGTCCAGCAAAATGGTCCATGCTGCGCTTCTCCTTCTGATGCTTGGGGCCGTAACTACGCACCTTGTTTCACCATCAGCCTGAAGCGCAGCACCCAAAATCTTCAGCTATCCACAAAAAACGCCGGCCGATTACCCCATCTTTGGGCCAATAGCGGACATAGCCCATGGGAGAGGCCGCCATTCCTTGTGGCCTCCGGGGAAAGTCACTCTGGTCTGGACTTGGCGCCCATCGCAGCGCAAGACTGCGAGGCGAAGTACGCTGCGACGTTGGCGATATCCTGGGCGCTGAGCTGGATAATATCTGTGTGGCTCGTCGCGCCCGAGTGCTTACGTGTGCCGTCCTTGAACGCCTGCAGTTGCGCCTCGATGCGCGGCGAGATTGCCCGCCTCGATATCCGCGGCTTGTGCAACCTGCGCAACGGCCAGGAAAACGGACAACCCAAGCACTTTTTTCATGGGTCCTCCCTTGGTGAGATCAGCCGACGTTCTCCCTCGCCACGCACGATCGAAGCGGAAGGTAATCCGAAATTTAGAACGTATGCGGCCTTAATCCCCCGAACGTTTTCTCGCATGACCCTACGGACTGTTTTGGCCTCCGACCAAGAGTCGGCCGAAGCCATCCAGTATCATTAGCGCCTCTTGCTCGGTGAACGCTGCGACGCAGAACTCATGTGGCGGGCTATATGGTCGATGGCCATGTCGATCGCGATTTCCAGCGGGCGATTTGTTTGCGTCGTCTTCGACAACAGAAGACCACCCTGAACTGCACTCAGAACGGCGACAGCTAGTTCATGCGGGTTCGCAGATCGCGAAAGTGCGCTACGCTCGCGCATCTTGGTAAGCCCACGTTCGATAGAGTCACTCCATACCGCAAAGGCCGCTGCGAGGCGTTTCCGCGCCGCTTGGGAATCATTCGCCAGTTCGCTGGCCAACGATCCCAGTGGGCATCCCTTGGAACCTGCGCGCTTGTTGAGTTGGACGATAGCGTCCCGCCACAACCTTAGAGCCTTCAGTGAATCCATGGCACCCAGATGCGGCTGTTGGGCGTGCAGTACGCGCTCGGTCTGGAGGTTGATCACTTCGAGCACCAGTGCGTCCTTGTCGGCGAAGTAATGGTAAAGCTGCGACTTGCTCACGCCACTCTCAGCCATCACATCGTCCAAGCTCGTCCGATCGACGCCACGCGCATAGATTAGATCGGCCGCTGCGTTGACGACGCGGGAGCGCGTCGCGGCTCCGCGAGCGGTCAGCAGATGGGAGGCGGAATCTTCGGTTGCCGACATTTCGACAGGTTAAGCCAATTGGACTTGGCAGTCCAGTCATGCCATGTCATGTCGTGTTGGACTAATCAGTCCACTTCCAGCGGAGCCCTCCATGAGCCGCTTGCAAAATGGCCAGGTTTTCCCGTCTCTCGCTATCTCGGCGGTCGGTGGCGGCACGATCCAAATCCCACAGTCGCTTCGGGGATCGTACGGCGTCGTCCTGATCTATCGAGGCGCGTGGTGCCCTTATTGTCAGGCTCAGCTTGGGGGGTTCCAGCGTGCAAGCGAAAAATTGGCAGAAACCGATATCAAAGTCGTTGCGCTCTCGGTTGACGATGAGGCGACGACGAAAGGAACAATCGAAAAATACAAACTGCGCTTCCCTGTGGGACATAGCGCGGACGCAGACCAGGTCGCGGCCATCAGCGGGGCCTACACCAACGACGCGCCACGCTACCTTCAATCGACGGGATTTTTACTGGATCCCGACGGTCATGTCCTGAATGCGGTTTATTCCAGCGGGCCAATTGGCAGGCTGGTTGCCGAAGATGTCATCGGAATGGTCAGCTACCTTAAGTCACAAGCGTGACAACGGTCAGCAGCGTGTGTCGTCGAGCAGTTCTTTAATGTCGTCAGATCCTGTTCTGGGTTGAGTATTGCTGAAAGGGCCGGAGGACAATCGTAGCCAGACCATCTCAGCAGCTAGGGCGCACAATGCTCGATCACATATCAATCGGTGTGAGCAATATTCAGCAGAGCCGGCGCTTCTATGACACTGCACTACGACCGCTCGGATTGGTCCGTATCGTTGATTTCGGCGCCCGTGGCTCTGACTACGGCGCTGCACCTGGGTCCCTCGGGGTCGAATTTACGATCACACGCGAATGCGATGTGCGAACTCCAGTCCCAGGCGCCCATATCTGCTTCCGCGCATCCAGCCGCTCGGCGGTGCAGGAATTCCATATAGCTGCGCTTCTCGCCGGCGGGCGAGACGACGGTGCGCCGGGGCTCAGACCGCAATATCACGCCGATTACTATGCCGCATTCGTGCTCGACCCCGACGGTCACCGCATCGAGGCTGTTTGTCACGCCCCGAATGCACCGCTGGCGCTCGATGAGGGATAATGAGCAGATGCTCGTCACAATCGGCCCGTATACGGCGCTTCTTACAAAGCCATGTCCGCTTTGGGTCATAAGCAGACATGTGCGGTGCAAAAGGGCATGTCCGCTTTACCCCCAAGAGCGGACATTCGTCAGCGCATCCACGCTGATTGATCCTTATGCCGGGTCACCTATTATCGGCCCTATCATAATGGGCCGGGACAATGGGCTACAACGCACGCAACGATGAAATCCGCGACAACGTCACGCGGATGCAGCGTGAGCCTGGGCGAACTCAAGGAGGATTTGAAACCATGGCCGCCATGACCAGACGCAATGCTTTCGCCAAATTCGGCGTAACTCCGGTCAATAACAGATGGGCATGGTCGGCTCGAAACGAGACCACCAAGATCGTGGTCATCTGTCTCTGGAAGGATCGCTTCCGCGGGGAAGAGGGCAAACTGACGTACGTACCTCGAGACAAAATCGAGGTTGGCTCAAAGCCCGGATGGGGCCAGTTCATGCGCGACCTGCAGTTTGCTGTGGATCACTGTAACGGACTTGTCCACATCATCATGTTGGTGGCGAAGGACATGAACGCCGATCCGCGGTCGATTGTCGACTGCTATCCGACCGGAATGGTCATGAAGGTTACGGAGTTTAATCCGGAAACCGGCTTCGCCAAGTTGCGGGAGGAATAATCAGCTTTTCACAAAACACACCGGCAAGTCCTCCTCCTAAAATTCAATCTTCGCAGCTGCCCATCGTTCGTGCCAATAGCGGACATTCGACGTTGCTGTGCAAGCAAGCACATAGTGCTTTGACCGGTCGTACGATAAGATTTTGCATCTTTCGGGGGACCGATTGTGGCTCCTAAGATTTTCATCAATTATCGCCGAGATAATTCTATCGGCATGGCCGGTCAGCTCCATGAGCTGCTCGTGCAGGCGCTCGGCCGCAACAGCGTCTTTATGGGTATCCACGACATCCCGCCCGGCGTCGACTTCTTGGCGTATCTGAGCCGCCAAGTGGCTGCGTGCGATGTCATGCTGGTCGTCATCGGTCCCAACTGGCTAACGGCGAAGGATGAAGCCGGGCAGCGTCGCCTCGGCCAGCCGGACGATTTCGTCGCTATCGCACTAGCAGCGGCGCTTACCCGCAACATTCGTGTCATTCCTGTTTTAGTCGATGGGGCACGCATGCCGAAGGCGGGCGAACTACCAGACTCTCTCAAAGCGCTCGCGCGCCGCCAAGCCGCCGAGGTCCGCCACGCTCATTTCGGCCAGGATGCCGAGGCGCTGGTCACAAGAATGTGGGGCGTCGGGGCGAGCGCAGCACCAAATAGAATAACCTTTAAGCAAAAAATGACCTCACTCCTCGAAAAATTCAAGCTCATGCGTGCGATGCCCCGTCGGCATGAACCACCACGGCCAGCAGCGCGCATGCCGTTCAACAAACAACTTTCGGCCGCCGAGATGAAAAACTTCGCGGCCCTTCGTCGGGACCGCACTACAACAAGCGACATTGCCGACACGGTCGAGTGTTCCGTTTTCGCTCCTCCCGCGGTGCCGCCTGCCGAAATGGCCCTAATCCAGGCTTTTTTACATTTGCCGGAACAGGCCGAGCGCGCGAGTTTCCTGGCGAGCGCCATGGACTCATCGACTACATTGAAAGGTACGCGCTCCCTCGAAATTGAAATCAAGCGTGGTGCCAAGGTTGAGCTCAGTCTTGCAGGCAGCGGGTTGTTAATTGATGAGCCGGTGCAAAGCGTCGTTTGGCAGGGTCAGCCCGTATTTTGCCAATTTCTGGTAACGGTCCCCATGGGGACAAGCGGCCAGAGCTTTTTTCCGGTTGTGCGCGTAAGCATCGACGGAGTTTTGGTTGGACGTATTAAATTCCGTATTTTATCTGATTCCTCTGCAACAAACCCGCAATCAAGACCTTTGGGCGACCACGCGCGCCGATATGAAAACGCGTTCGTGTCCTATGCCACGAAGGACCGGAAGGAGGTCTTGAAGCGCGTGCAGATGCTGAACGTCATGAAGACCAAATTCTTCATAGATTTGCTGTCGCTCGATCCTGGTGATCGCTGGGAGAAAAAGCTGTACGAAACGATCCCTCAGTGCGACTTGTTCCTGCTGTTTTGGTCACAAGCTGCAAAAGATTCGACGTGGGTCAACCGGGAAGTCGAATACGCGCTCAACCAGCAAAGTAAAAATCAAGACGGCGAGCCTGACATCGTGCCCGTTATTCTGGAGCAAAATGTATCACCGCCACCCAGCCTAGCGGCTCTGCACTTCA
>JBARNC010000544.1:0-3241 GCA_049802775.1 Pseudolabrys sp.
GTTATAGGACGGACTCGCAAAGATGGCTCTAAGGCTTTTACCGCCCAGATCGTTATCAAAAAAGACGGTGCAACCGTCCATCGCGAGGCCCAAACATTCGACCGCAAGCCGGCGGCCAACGCCTGGATCGTCAAGCGTGAGGCGGAACTCAAACGTCCAGGCGGGCTAGAGCGAAAGGACGACCCTACCCTCGCCGCGGTCATCGACCGCTACATCGCCGAATCCAAAAACGTGGTTCTCGGAGCAAAAGCACAGGTCCTTAGGACGATTAAGAACAGCGACCTCGGCGAGCTCAAATGCAGCGACATTAACAGCCAGACCCTGGTCTCATTTGCAAAGGAGCTCACGCAAACGGTCGAACCGCAAACTTGCGCCAACTACTTCTCGCATCTGTCGAACATCTTCACGGTGGCCAAGCCCGCCTGGGGATATCCGCTCTCACGCCAGGAATTCGAGGATGCTGTAACCGTCCTTAAAAAGCTCGGGCTGATACGCAAAGGTGCCGAGCGCAATCGGCGTCCTACCCTCGAGGAGCTCGACCGATTGATGGATCATTTCGGGCGCATCCGTGATCACCGCCCCTCCTCCATACCGATGCAACCGATTGTCGCCTTCGCTTTGTTTTCCACGCGGCGCCAGGAAGAAATCACGCTCTTGCGCTGGGAAGACATGGATGGAGACCGTATTCTGGTGCGCGACATGAAACATCCCGGCGATAAGAAGGGCAACAACGTGTACTGTGAGCTCCCGCCCGAAGCCTTGGCGATTATCCGATCGTTGCCGCGCACAGAGGCCGAGATATTCCCCTATTCAACCGACGCGATCAGTGCTGCATTCACCCGCGCCTGCCAATTTTTAGGAATACAGGATTTACGTTTTCATGATCTTCGTCACGAGGGCATCTCGCGTCTTTTTGAGATGGGCAGAACAATTCCCCAAGCCGCCGCTATGTCTGGTCACCGCAGCTGGACCAGCCTAAAGCGTTACACTCACATTCGGCAAACCGGGGACAAATACAAAGATTGGAAATGGCTCACCATTGCTGTGGCTAAAAAGAATATGGAATCAAATTAGTAAAACCTAGCCTCCTAGTCACTGGCGAGCCATTATGTCTTTTGTCATCAGTCGTATTGGAGAGCACTCCCTTCACACGGGAGAGGTCGTAGGTTCAATCCCTACAGCGCCCACCATTTAACTTTCTGATTTATATCGAAGACTAAATTTTGCGGTCGTGACCCAAGTTTTCGCGCCCATGATATGGCCCATGAAACGGACCTGCTGAGCCCGCGACGTACCCTGGATACGAGCAAAGCAATACTATTCCTTGTGACCCCGTCTCATCGCCAACGTGCATCGATGGATCGTTATCGAGAGAAGTACTGATCGGGACCCGTTGGCCCGGCGCAAACCCCTTCGAGCCAATCGACGAATTTCTCGATCGGCATGAGCGCCGCCTGCGAAATGTTCGCCAACCAAGAGGCCACGACCCCCGCGGCCTCTCCAAGGCCTCTTGTTGTTTGACGCATGTTATTTGTCTCCATCCACCCCATGGATGGGAGACTCTACGGACAATGCTCTTCGATCTCATTAAAACTCCAATTCAAATCCATTGCACCGGCGTAGAGATTTGTTAACCGATGTACGCCGAAATTAGAGAAGTCGGAAAACAATGACATCCCTCAAAATATCAATTTTGCAATCAAGCTTTATCGGTCGTCGATCTACTCGATGCAAACTCAATAAAATACCATAGCGAGTCGTTACAGCGAGAATTGCCAGTAGAAGTGCTGACGCAGAAGATGAAAGAGTACACGGTCAGGATTGAGTGCAATTAGACGACTACGTACCCATCCTCCCAAAGTTCTGCGAATTCCTCACCATCTCTTGGGATAGCGGTAGATTACGGGCATAAACCGTTGTTCAATGCCCACAATGAATTGATGCGGGTCAAAAAGATGGATACTGTGCTGATACTCAATTGGAAGTTAGCGAAGGTTTTTCGTTGAGGAGATTTCGTCATGATGGGTCAAACAATAGCCGATCATTTGAACGAAGGCGCGGAATTTAGCAAAGCAGAGCCTGAAAAGTACCAAGGTCGCACTGGGGCACGTAAAATTAGGAAGATCATTAGAAAATGCAAAGCGGAGACAAAAGCGATTAATCGGCTCGATGATGAGCAAAAAGAATTCTTAGAAAGACTGCGAAAGCATTTTTAACGTCACGTGATCGCTCACGAGAAAATCGAGCATGATCTGTGACTGAGGCTGATCTCATTCGTTTCGTGGACGCCCAAGCTCAAGTCTATCGTCAAGTCGTTGAGGAGTTGACCGATGGACGCAAACAGACCCACTGGATGTGGTTCATCTTTCCCCAACTGTCTGGTTTGGGTCATAGCGCCATGGCTCAGCGATATGCCATCCGGGATATGGATCAGGCTAGGCGCTATCTGGCTGATCCTATTCTTGGGGACCGTTTGCGCCATGACGTGCGCCTCATGGTGCGGCATAAGGACAAGTCGGCGCTGGAAATTTTGGGATCGCCCGATGATTTCAAGTTTCGGTCCTGCCTCACCCTCTTTTATGAAGCCGCTTCTGATGAATCCGACCGTTCGTTATTCGCGGAAGCTTTGGAGCAATTCTACTATGGCGAGCCCGACCCCCGCACATTGGAACTACTCCGCTACGAATAGCTCCTTGGGGGTTCGGCAGTTTAGTTGTCCGGTTGGGGCAATTCCGCGAGGACAAGCCCCGGAAGCGGTTGTAACTTCGTGAGAGCCGTCAGCGATTATTGAATCAACAATCGGTAAATTGCATTTCATTCAACGGCTTCGCGCCGGAGCTATGTCGTTGCGCTTTTTCGGTCAAAAGTCGATTTTATTTTGGATTGCAGAAATTCCGACCTTTGCACAAGCATCGTCAGCATCACCGCCCGGGCTGCCCGAAACTCCGATCGCGCCTACTAACGAGCCGCCGGTTTGAACCATAATGCCGCCACCGATAATGACGGCTCCCGGTAGATTACGAATCCCAGCGCTCGGCATTCCTGGCTGAGTTAAGGGCACAAGGTCGGTAGTGTTGGTGCGAAAGCTGACTGCGGTCCAGGCCTTCCCCGTTGCCGTCGCAGGTGTGTGCGGACCCGCAAAGCGGTCACGCAATACTACCTGCGTTACGCCGAAACGATCAACGACCGCTACCGCTACCTGAAATCCACGCTGCCGACAGTCGGCGAGCGCGGCGTTGGC
>JBARNC010000545.1:0-2767 GCA_049802775.1 Pseudolabrys sp.
CAATAGGATCAGTTGCCATGAGTAAAATGACCATCGACCAGAACGAGGAGAAGCTCCTTACCTACGAAGTATCCGATGATGCGCTGGAAACGGCAGCAGGGAAAGAAATAGCAGGGAACTTTACCCTCGGGGCCTGTACAGGCCTGTCTGAATGCCCCGGTTGATCCAGTTGGACTAATCAGCTCCAAAGATTGGAGGCACCCATGTCGAATAGCTTTCTGAACTGGACCAGCCGGGTCGCTATCGCTGGGCGTGTTGCAGAAAAGCGTCGTTCCGAAATCTGGAACGAGCAGACGATACCAGGCGATTACCACGTGCCCTTCGGCAGGACTGAAGCCCAGACAAAAGCCACGACGTGGCTCTGGCAAGCCTTTCTCATCTGATCGAGGAAGAGACAGGGCCGCGCTGCGTCACGAACGCGGCCCCAGATCGCGTCGCCATCGGGGATGGGGGAGACGAGCGGGCGCGATCAATCGGTTAAGCCAGTTCCACAGCATTTGGTTTCCCGACTATGGACAATTCCACAGTTGGGGCTATATCGCGGAAATGTTGTGGCGTGTGCGTAACTCACGCGGACGGCCAAAGAATGCGCCGTCCAGTTTCATCGAACCCTGCCGTCCGACCATCGCGAGGGTTCCGCCGCGCGACGACGGGACGTTCTAATCGCTAATCGGTCCAGTCTTGCCAGTGGGTCGGAAAGACCTCGACTTGCCGACCGGATTTGGCATCCACCCAAATTTGCCCGCGCAATCGGCAGGGAAACACAAGTGGGTGAATGCCTTCGCCGTCTTTGACAGCGAGACGTAAATCGCGGTCCTGCGGGATTTCTTTGAGGGATTGGACGGGCTTCCACATAGCGCCTTTTAGGCTTGCGACTAAAAGTCAGCTTTGATCTGTCGCAACTTAAGCCTTACAGTTTTCCGGGGCCCACCGAGCCCAATGGAGATAGGCCCTTGCTCCGGTTCATCAGGCGCGAGAACGTAAAACATTACCGTCATCTGCTTGAGCAGACTACGGATGAAGCCGAACGGCAACGCATCATGAGGTTGCTTGCCGAAGAAGAGAAAAAGCAGCGAGACGCTGGCGATCCGGCCGCAAAGCGGGAAGTCACGTTATACGACGATAGTCACTAATCTACCGAGCACTGAGCGTTGGAGTTGCGTCATGCTTAACCTGACACCGCTGGCCCCGGGCGAGCCAGACGTCACCGTCCATATTGTGCTGAACGACTTCGGAGCGGTCGGTCGCGCTTATGTCGAAACCGACGAGACCGAGGCTGACGAAGCCACCATCATAGAAAACATCCTGAGCGGTCAGTATTCGTGCCCGCTGCGGGTGATCGCCTTCAACATCGCCGAAGGCTGGAGTCGCGATGTCACCGAAGACATTGCAGTTGCCGTGATGAACCGTGCGAACAGCGAGGACCGCTCGATCGGAAAAGGCGCTCAGGAATTTTTGGAACGGGTGCTCGGGCTGACGACGCAGACGCATTACCATTTTCAACGACGCGCCGACTAAGCGGCCGATGCCCCAGTCCGGTGCTCTGCAGCTCAAGGACTACCCGACGGCGATGGTGCGGCTCGCCTGCACCCGTTGCGACCGCAGGGGCCAATACCGGCTCGAAACTTTCATTGCGAAGCACGGTGCGGAGACGACACTGCCAGACCTGCGAGTGCGGATCGCGCAGGGCAGGCTCGGGACCGCGTGCGGGATCTATTCCGTGGATCTGGCGCCGAGAGATTAGGACGCTGGCGAGGTCAGCGCATTCTTTCTCTGCTGAAGACCGCGCGACCTGATTTTAGGCTAGACAATTGGCGCACGGATGCCGCTGCATTGTTAGAAAGTTGGAAGACGCGCGTCAAAGTACAGCTTAAGGAGGTAATGTTGATGGCTGAACTGAGCCACATTTGGATGGTCCGCACCTCCATGAGGGAGCTGCACGGATGGTACTATGTCGGTGCAGAAACAGAGAGCGAAGCACGCGGACTCGTACAGAAGAAACGACAGGGGGAGATAATCGTGGGCGCGAAACATATAAGAAATGTAGAACACGTGAGGGCACACGAATTGCGTCCGGTTCCAATCGGCCCCTACTGGGGACCCTTAATCCCCGAATAAGTCGAAACGATTCGCGCCGCACATCGTGCGCAATACTACCGAGTTTCTGAAAAATTGCAGAGCTTGGTATCGCGCCATGCAGTCCGCACATGACTATGGGCTCCGGGGACTGGATGCGATGGATGCAGCAGTGCAAACGCCGATCGTAATGCCTAGGTGGCATTTCACCGATTGTTGATGATCTTGTAATTGTTCGGCCCGCCAATTCGGGAGTAAGGTTTTTGATGGGATGGTCGCTGCCATTCGGCCATTGCCGCTCCCATCCTAAGACCCGAGGCAGCGGCCAAAGACTAGTGCTTGGGCCGCGCGTGACTGCGGCCCTTTTTTATAGCCGCTGAAGTAAATTTAGCTGTTCCCTTCTTGCGCAGGGTCGCATCGAATCGTCCGGACCCGATCAGCAAATTCCAAGCGCCTTCGCTAGCGCACTGCGCAGAGTTTCTCGCACGACCAACCAACGCTTCATCGCGGATTCGAGTTTGTGATGCGGGACGACCGCAAGTGCGCTAATATCTGATGGGGCTGAAGCGGCTTTCAACGAGGGAGTTGCAAAAGATGTGTGACTACAGCCTTCAACACGTCAGGTCGCGGCCTGCGAAGGTTGGCGACAAACTCACCACACGTGACTTTGGTACTTGCACACGCGGATTCG